>NZ_JACJUO010000001.1:1992500-2314394 GCF_014397025.1 Ochrobactrum sp. Marseille-Q0166
CGCAAGCGATGCGCGCTTGGTTTCAAGTTTTATCATTCCTGCTCCTTTGCGAATCTGGAAGACCGGGAAGCTGCGCATGTTTCATGCGCTCGGCAAATCGTTTGAGAATACCAAGCACTGACCAGGCAGCGAGGCTTGCACCAGTTGCCCCCATCAACATGAGTTCAGCTCGGCCAAGCAACGGTTCGAGGCTCAGCGTTTCAGCAATTTTCACACCTGCGGCGCCGCCAAAAATCATTCCGCAGATAATACCAACGGCAAAACGAATGGCTGCCTCCCGCTTGCCATTGGGCAGCATGTAAGCAAGTGAAACTGCAGACCCGGCGACAGCTCCCACAATCTTTGCGAACCAAACAAATGCTGTCTCAGACGACATAACGGTTTCGCTCAGATTGCTCATGAAACTGTCCTCTTCTGACGCGGCTGATAACCAACCGCATCGCGTTTTTCGTCATCGCTCAGGAACGAAGCCTCCGACACGCGACGCCAGAGCGACTCCCGCTCCAGCGACAGACCTTCGATGCGGTCAGTATCGTGCTCAAGTCTGAGATCATCGCCAAACAAAGGACCGAGCCAGCAGCCAAAAGCCTTGGCGGTGCGGTTGATGAGCGGCAGCACGGTCAGGCGGTAAAAGGCACGATTGGCCTCGGCATAATTGGCATAAGTGTTATCGCCCGGAATGCCGAGCAGCATCGGTGGCACACCAAATGCCAGAGCGATATCGCGCGCGGCCCCGTTTTTAGCTTCGATGAAGTCCATATCTTGTGGACTGTAACCCATAGCTTTCCAGTCCAGCCCGCCTTCAAGAAGCAGTGGCCGCCCAGCGCCAGAGGCGCCGGTGTACCCCTCCTCAAGCTCGGTTTTGAGGCGATCAAACTGCTCTTCAGTCAGGTTGCCACCGTCTTTCGGTGCATAGACCAACGCACCGGAAGGCCGTGCAGAATTATCAAGCAGAGCCTTATTCCATGCACCCGCTGCATTGTGCAGATCAAGCGCCATGAGAGCAGCCTCAAGCGGCGGAAAGCCATAATGGTCATCCAGCGGATGAAATAATTTGAGATGCAGTCCACAACACCCTGCCCCGGCAAGTGAAACCATGCGGCTCGTATTGGCTGAACGATAGACGAGCGATTGGGGCCAGCCATCGCTTGATGTTTCCAGCGTCACCCTTTCAGGGCGCAAAAGATGCAACTCACTTCGGCCGCTTGGCAGATCGACACGCTCCACATAAGCATTGCCCGAAATCAGCAAATGTCCATAAAGTCGTTCGAAGAAACTGCTACCATCAAGGCCGGATTGCGGTATCGCTATGAGGTCGAGCAGCGGATGCGTTTCATGTTCGGTTGTGCCTTCATAAAGCAGCCATGGCACATTGCTGGCTGCTTCGGCGATCAGACGGACACAGCGGTGCGCGACCGGATTGCGCATGAAGCCCTCACGGGCAAGCGACGTATAATCGCGCGCAATCCACGATGGCCCACGCTCCATATGCAAGGCCACAAAACCATGTGCGCTCTTTTTCTCTCGCCCCGCATCAGAATACGAGGGCGCATTCGCGGCAGCTTTGCGCCACGGCCAGTTCCACGCCATAGATCGGCTCTCCAACTATATTGAGTATTATCCGAAACGTCGGATACGCGGCTTTCGGTCAGCACCCAGCATCAGTTCGGTTAGCGCCCAGACCAGCGCGTCAAGGCGATCCGGTGAACGCCCGCTGGAAAGACCTTCCGGCGCAAAATCGCACATCTCGTCTTCCAATGCCGCAAAGCGTCCAGCATGGCGAACACGCCCCTGTTCATAAAGGGCTGCGACAGGCTCGGCACGTAACCACTTGCCGCGCGAAGCACGCCGCATCAGAACCGGTACAGTTGCATCTTCCGCCGCAAGTACGGCGGCAACCATTTCGCCCCCCTGATTAACCTCAGCCAGAACCGCATCCGCCTCGAAAGAATGATAAAGCGCAATTGCCCGCCGCGCCCATTGATGCGGCTTCGCCATGTTCACGCTTTCATCAGCCAACACATGCGCAAAGCCATTTTCATCCAGTCCCGCCACGACAATGCCGCAGGCATCCGACGACTTTCCCGAAGAAGCAGGCGGGTCGACAGCCACCAGAATGCGGATAAGTTCAGGTGCACCATCCTCAAAACACTGTTCTATCCGCTCACGTGACCACAAGGCGCCTGCGCGTTCTTCGATCAGTTCGCCTTCAAGTTCCTGTCGTCCCAGCCGCGTTCCGGCATAACGCTGGTTGATCGTCTCCATAAAACCATTCGCCAGATTTTCAGCATTCTCGGATGTGCGCATATGCGTCATCGAAACAGATGCATCGCTTATTAACGCTTTTAAGAGTGGCACCGCACGCGGTGTTGTCGTTACAACCTGACGCGGAAAATCACCCAGACGCAGGCCAAATTGCAGCATGTCCCATGTGGCTTGCGGATTTTTCCATTTCGCCAACTCGTCACACCATGCTGCATCAAATTGCGGACCGCGCAAGCCATCCGGATCTTCGGACGAATAAAGCGATGCCACCGCACCGTTATCCCAAAGAAGCCGCCTGCGCGTTGCCTCATAGCGCGGACGCGACAGTCGGGAGACCGACAATATGCCGGAAGGACCATCCACCATCACCTCACGCGCATCGGCAAAAGTTTCGCCAACCAGCGCGATATGCCCACAAGATCGCGCCGCCAAGGGCGGCAATCCCAGCGCCATGCCCGATACCCATTCGGCCCCGGCCCGCGTTTTCCCCGAACCACGCCCACCCAGAATAAGCCAGGTTCGCCAGCCGCCAGACGGTGGCAATTGTGCATCACGCGCCTTGAGCAGCCATTCGCTGTCCACGGCCATTATCTGACTGTGCGTCAAGTCCGCGCTCCAAGAATTCCTGCGCGCGCCTTTTTGCAAGTTCGTCGATTCTCCTGTCTATGCGTATCAGCGCCTGCCTGACTTCGGCGAGACTTGCGACAGAAGCCCCGATATCGGTCTCAGAGATTTCCGTTTCGCTTACAAGCTCGTTGACGGTTTTCACAGCCTTGGCCAGCGCCATCAAAGCTTCGGCTTTACCCTTGTCCGGCAATTCCTCGGCATCGATTAACTTGTTCAGCTCAGTCTGCAACCTTTGCAGAGCGGTGTCGGTAGCAGAGGGTTTGATAAGATTTTTCTCGTCAAGACCAACTCCCTTTAGCCAATGAAGATACTGTTTTTCCGTACATCCCATCACCTGTGCGATTTCCGCCACGGCCACGTCGTGTTTCATTTGCAGGCGAAAAGCCAGCCTGACCTGCGCCTCGCGGCGCTCGTCATTTTTTCGCGTTTTCAAGCGCATATCCGCTTAATTTACCCTTCTTCACGCAAAACCCCGAAAGCAAGAAGCTTCCGGGGTTTTGCAAAATTGATGAAAGGCGGGGGTTTTAAGCCTTCACCAGTGCCAGTCACACTTTTCTGACTCTATCTAATTACTAGCAAAGCACCGTTACACCGTCAAGGACTATTTTCCTATCACTGATTATTTTCCTGATATTTTTCTAGACGATGTTTACTAATTAACGTGAGTTATAGCTTATTAAGGTGATATAATTGACGGGTAAGTTTCGCTCGTCTCACAACTTTAACGGCTATAAAGTAGAGTTCATGCGTAAAAGAGCCGATGAAGATAATGACAAGAAAAAGCGTAAGCCCTTTCGGGTTTCGCGGCTCATCGGTCTTGACGCCTGGATTGACTCCGGCCTTTATAATCTGCGTTTTCATGTACGCGAATGGTGGGAAAACATCACCATCTTCTCCCGCCGTTTCCGCGTGCGCGGGTTCCGTCGCCTCGTCGTCGAGATTCTCGATGAAGGCTTTACGCTCGGCGTAATCGGTTCTGTTGTCATGCTAGCGCTTGCGCTTCCGGCGTTTGAGGAAACCAAAAAGGACTGGCGTGCGCAGGATAATTATGCCGTCACATTCCTCGACCGTTACGGTAACGAAATCGGTCAGCGCGGTATCCTTCACCGGCAGGCTGTGCCGATTGATGAACTGCCCGATCACGTCCTCAAGGCGGTGCTTGGCACCGAAGACCGCCGCTTTTTCGATCATTACGGCATCGATTTCTGGGGGCTCAGCCGTGCGCTGAGCCAGAACTTGCGCGCCAACGGCGTGGTGCAGGGCGGCTCCACGCTCACACAACAACTCGCCAAAAACCTGTTTCTTTCCAATGAACGTACGATCGAACGCAAGATCAAGGAAGCTTTCCTGGCTATCTGGCTTGAAAGCAATCTGAGCAAGAAAGAGATACTCCAGCTTTATCTCGACCGTGCCTATATGGGCGGCGGCACATTTGGCATCGCGGCAGCATCCGAGTTTTATTTTGGTAAAAACATCAAGGATGTGAGTCTCGCCGAAGCTGCCATGCTGGCAGGCCTGTTCAAGGCGCCGGCAAAGTTCGCACCCCACGTCAATCTTCCTGCCGCCCGCGCTCGCGCAAATGTCGTTCTTTCGAATATGGTCGAAAGCGGTTTCATGAGCGACGGACAGGTTGCCGTTGCACGCCGCAATCCTGCGAACATCATTGACCGCGCGAAGAGCGAAAGCCCCGACTATTTCCTCGACTGGGCCTTTGAAGAGGTGAAGAAGATCACGGGGAATGTGCCGCAACACACATTGACCGTCCGCACCACGCTCGACCGCAACATCCAGAAGGCCGCAGAAGAATCCCTCGAGTTTTATCTTCGCCAGAATGGAAAAGAGTATAACGTTTCCGAAGCGGCAACCGTTGTCATTGCCAATGATGGTTCCGTGCGTGCACTGGTGGGCGGTCGCGATTACGGCGAAAGCCAGTTTAACCGTGCAACGAAAGCACTTCGGCAAGCCGGATCATCTTTTAAACCTTATGTCTATGCAGCCGCTATGGAGAAAGGCCTGACGCCGAATACCATCGTGTCAGATGCCCCTATCAGCTGGGGCAACTGGTCACCACGCAATTATGGCCGCAGCTTTGCCGGTCGCGTGGACCTGACAACCGCTCTCGTGCGCTCGTTGAACTCCGTGCCGGTTCGGCTTGCGCGTGATCATCTGACGACCGCCCCAATCGTGGCTCTCACCAAGGCGATGGGTGTAGAATCACCCATTTCCTCCCATAAGACCATGGTGCTTGGCACATCTGAAATGACCGTGATGGATCAGGCGACAGGCTTCAACGTCTTCCCGAATGGTGGGATGGCTGGCAATCGTCATGCCTTCACGCAGATCATCTCTTCGGAAGGCAAAGTGATCTGGGATTTTTCCCGTGATGCGCCCAAACCACATCGGGCACTGTCTGAGAAAGCGGCCTTCGAGATGAATTCGATGCTGGTGCAGGTGCCTGAGCGCGGCACAGCACGACGCGCAGCATTGCCCATGACCCGCGTGGGAGGCAAGACCGGCACGACGCAGAATTATCGCGACGCCTGGTTTGTCGGATTTACCGGCAATTTCACCGCCGCCGTCTGGTTCGGCAATGATAATTTCACACCGATGAAAGATCTGACCGGTGGTGTGCTGCCTGCCATGGCCTGGCAGCGAATGATGAATTACGCCCATCAGAATATAGAGTTGAGGCCGATACCAGGCATAACGCCGGCTTTCCCAGCCCCGGCTAAGCCCGCCGAGCCAAAGCTCGCTGCGACCGGCAAGCCGGAAGAGACTATGTCAGCACCACCGCGCGTTCTCTCTCCTGTTGCAACGAAAACGCTCAAAGAGCTGAACGACGCTTTCCGCAAGGCGCCACCCGTTCCTGCGCTGCCAGCGCGCACTAAAGTATCGGTGCTTTGAGACCAGAATGCTGAAAACATTATTCAAAGTCGTTGTAGTACTCACAATCGCGCTGGGCGGCGGCATTTGGGCGACAAATTACGTTCTGGATCACTTTGAGGGTTTCGGCGAATTGCAATTAGGCGTCTGGAGCGCCTATCCCGCTGCCGGCACAATCGATGCCGACCCCTATTCAAAAGCGCGTGCAGCGCGCAAAGCCTATCTCTCGCTTGGCACAGCCGAGGGGCTTCCCTTCTATGCACGCAAAGACAGCAATGGCCACGAATTACGGCGGGGCTGCAGCTATAGCCTGAGCGGCTTCACGCCTTCTGCGCGGTTCTGGACCCTCTATCCGGCAAGTACAAATCTTCAACCAATAACGCCACGCGGTGGTTTGCAACCAGCAATCCACTCGCGCGAAATGCTTTACGCACATGATGGGAGTGTTAAAGTCACGATCAGCCAGAATGCAAGCCCAGATAACTGGCTTCCGGTTGAAGGTGCGGGCAATTTCGTACTCGTTTTGACGCTTTACGATACGCCCGCCGCAAGCTCTTCCGGTCTGGTTGATCTTGCAATGCCGCGCATTGTACCGCTCTCAAACACGGAGGCTTGCCGTGGCTAAAATCCTGCGCGTGCTTCTGCTTGGTATGATTGGGGCACTAATCGTGCATATTGCAGTTTTGCTGCTGGTCCCATTTTATTCGAGCAAAAATGCGTGGTCACATCTCGAATCACTTGGCGACGCCTATCGTTTCCATCTGCTAACAGAAGAATCGGGCCTTATCGGAGATCAAGATCCATTGATGCAGCAAGCAGCATGTCGGTTCGATCTTACCGACGGCCCTGTTCATATCAAGGCAGAGGGTAATCCGCCTTTCTGGTCGCTCTCTATCTACACACCCAATGGCGATAATCTCTATAGCCTGAATGACAATGCATCCGCCGATCGTCAACTTGACCTGATCATTGCTGATTCAATCGGCATCGCCGCACTTCGTGCGGAAGGCGTGCCGAATGATGGTCGTTCGATCATCATCGAACAGGATATGAGTGAAGGTGCAATTGTGCTGCGCAGCTTCATTCCTGATGCAAGCTGGCGACAACAGGTTCAAAACTTCTTAAATCAAGCAAGCTGTAAGACCTACGACGAGGGTTAACACACTGCAAAACGGTCTCTTTTCCACTCACGGTTAATGAGTTGCTAAGGCTTGGCAATTATTATCCGGTTTGCCGACATGCGGCAGGCCGCGTTGATAGTTTTAGCCTACCGGAGTACCTTGCGTGACAAATGATCAGTTCCGCGCCCTGGAAGAGATTTCAGGCAACCGGAACCAGTCAAAATCGAGAGCTGATGGCAGCAAAGCAGATGACCTTCTGGCCGCTGCAATAGCTGCGTTTGCCTCGCTGACACGCCCTGGAAGGCAAGATGCCCATCAGCTTGAAGACCTGGCATTTCCGCTTCTCGAGCGCGCAACCATGCGCGGCAAACGACAAGCAGCCAATGCAATTGCACAAATTGAAGATGCGCCGCGGCGTCTGGTCCTTGCTCTGGCAAATGAACCTGTCGAGATTTCTGCTCCAGTTCTGTTGCGTTCGGCCACTTTAAAGCCGCAAGACCTTCTCGATATTATCAGCAAAAATGGCCTCACACATGCCCGTGCTGTCGCACGCAGGCAGTCAGGTGATCCTTTGCTCAAAGGTGTCTTGCGAAGCTTTAACGATGCTGTGATCGATCGTCTGCTTGCTTTGCAAGAAAACCTTGCTGGCATTGAGACTGGTAAGGCAATGGCCCCATCCGAAGTATATGAAGATGGGAATTCGGCCGAAGATCATCTCCCGCAGCCATCCTTTTTCAGCCCGGGCATACTCGCTACACCGGAGCACCTGATTGATACAGCGCTTCTGATCGATGATCAGATTTTCCGTACGGCTCTCGCTGATTCGCTCGATGTCTCTTTTGATCGCGCTGATCAAATCATCGGAAAATGGCCCGGCTCACACCTGCCTATAGCCTTGCGTGCACTCGGAATGTCGGCATCAGAATGCTTCATGATTATGTCGGCAATTCTTGGCCCTGTCGCGGCTGATCGAGATGGGTTGCGCGAATTCATTCAGCTCTATCGGTCCATTGACCAGGAAAAAGCCACCATGCTGGTTCGTCGCTGGAAAGCGGAGGATATGTCGAAGGCATTGCGCAGCAAATTGCGCGAGATGGCAACGGCTACTGATGACAAGCCGCAATCCTCACGCTCCAGCCTATAAATCGTCGTTGGAAACGGAAAAAAGACCCGTCGCGTCAACAACGTCTTCCAGCTCAATCAGCCAGAGATCTGGGTCAAAGCGCGTTTCGCGCTCCATGCGCTCACGCACCTTGTCGTCATCGACACCATGCAGAACACGCAGGAATATGCGCTCGCCATCATTGTCTTCTTCATAGGACGTTTGAGGTGCTGGAGAGTAAAGATCACAAGTACCAAGCCGTGAGCTGATCTTGATGAAAATTGCGCCCGCTTCCTTTGAGCCACGCCGAGCGAGATATGCAAATCCGCCCTCGCCTTGCACTTTGCGGATCAGTGCAGAAACCCAGAAATCCGATGTCAGACGCATGGCTTACCCTGTATTAGCTGATCAGCCCAATTTCGCGCATTTTTGAAATCAGCGCGGCATCAACTTCGCCAGTCACGGGCAGTTTAAACAGTTTCTGAAACTCGCGAATGGCATCTTGGGTCGATTTTCCCGGAACCCCGTCAACACTCACCATCTCATTGCCAAACGCTTTGAGGCCAGCCTGCACACGGATGATATCCTGCGAAGAAATCTTGGCCTGAGACTGAACAGCGGCCAATTCAACGGGCTGCTTCTTCGGCTGAGGCGATTTGTTTTCCAAAGATGCGCGATCAGGCGCACGCTTTGCAGTCGATTCAACCTTCAAAACCGCCGGCTGAGGTCGTGGGGTCGGCACGGCCATATCGATAAATTTGGCGACATCATCTTCTTTGGGTGACTCGACTGCGCTTTGTGGAGCGGGCACTCCTACTTTTTTCTGTAATGCCTGCCAGCGCTCAATCGCCTCACGCGTCTGCGGACCTGTAAATCCGTCTACCGTACCCTGATAGATACCGAGCGTCAGCAAGCGTTGTTGCAGGCGGGCAATTTCAACATCGGCATTGGGAGCAAGCGCCGGCAGCATTTCATCAATCGAGCCGGTCACTTGCAAACGATCTGGCGATAGCTCGGCTGGTTCTGTCTGGGTCTGGGACAAAGCTTCAGCAGGCTTCGCGTTCGCAGTTTCTTCCTGTTTGGGTGCCGGAGCAGTTCCGGGCAGATATGCACGTGGCGTAGCCTTAAAGACAAAATCAGTGCGGGTTTTGAAGAAGACCGCATTATGCGCCTCTGGCTGATACCAGAGTGCATTGGCCGACACAAAGCCCATCACCACGGCAAAGGCAGTCCCGCCGCCAGTCAGCACAGGATTACGCACGATAAAGTTGCCGGCAAAAATCGCCAGCGCAGAAGCCGAACTGAAAAACACCTGAAGCAGGCGACGACCCAGACTAGGCCGTTTTGCGGGCTTGCGCGTCGATCCGCTTCTGGCTTTGTTCATGGGTTTCGTCTTGGTGCCACTCATTGTTCCGTTCTCCCTGGTGACGGTGCATGTCAATGACCGTGCCAAGTTTCTGTTGGTTTTCTTCTCCCAAAGAATCCTGATCAGACAGTTTTTGCGGGCCTGCAACCGGCAGATGAACAGTCACAACCGTTCCTTTGCCGACACAGCTTTTGATACTCATCGCTCCCTGATGGAGCTCTACCAATCCCCTGACCACCGAAAGGCCAAGGCCAGTTCCCTCTTGCGTGCGCGTATATTGATTGTCGGCCCGCACGAATGGCGATCCGATGCGCTGCATATCTTCAGGCTCGATGCCGATTCCAGTATCGGCAACAATGATTTCGAGCTGCGGTCGCCCATCAATGACAACACGCGATGCATCAATCGTGACGCAGCCACCGCGTTCGGTGAATTTTACCGCATTCGCCGCCAGATTAAGCAAAATCTGCTGAACCGCGCGGCGATCCGCAACCACATCACCGGTGTTTGCATTCACACGATGACAGAAAGCGAGACCCTTCTTTTCAGCCTGTGGGAGCATGACAGAAGCGCACAAATCAGCTGCGTCGCGGAAAGCAAAACTTTGCGGCTCAATGCGATAGGTTCCTGTCTCAAGCCTAGAATTATCGAGTACAGAGTTCACAAGCTCCAGCAGATAGTTCCCAGACTTATGAATAAGACCCGCATATTCACGTTGCTTTTCATTCTGCAACGGGCAACCCATCTCGTGTGAGAGCATATCTGAGAAGCCGATAATCGAATTGAGCGGTGTGCGCAGTTCATGGCTGACGGTGGCCAACAAGCGACCCTTGCCAATACGCTCTGCTTCAAGTTGGGCTTTCAACGCATTGATTTCTTCAACAAGCCGATGTTCACCCTCAAGCGAACGGCCAACCAGCGTGATTATGCCATTCGCCGCTTCTCCTTGCATACGGAATGACAGGAATACAGGATTGCCATCTTCAAGCGTGCGAAGGCGTACATCGGCAGGATGCGCTTTGCGACCGGAGCGCAGATCAGCAAGCAATGAAACATATTGCACCCGGTCAGCGACGTGTACACGATCAATGAGTGCAACGCCTTCAAGCATATTAGGTTTAACGCCGAGACATGCCGCAGATGCCGTTCCGATTTCTGAAACGATGCCTTCAGTATCGAGCGTTATCAGCAAATCGCCGGCTGCAACAACTGGCTTTTGTATAGCTTGCGGCGTCGAAATCACCACCGTTCGCACAGACGAACTGCGTGCGATCAGGCTTGTGACATAGAGGAGTGAAAGTATCAGCGACACAGGCGATATAATCGCAACCGAAAAACCGGTAACAGCCATAATAACAGCCGCTGCAGCAGCTCCTGAGAGCACGGCAAGCGGCTTACGGCTTACGAACCAAGCTTCAAGTGGAAGGGCCGCTGCCATAATGACGAGCATAATGCTGCTGCTGGTAAGCGCGGCGATTGCTGCAAGCCCAGCGCCATAAACGACAAAATTAACAGTTCCAAGGATCGCAGCTTTTACGCCCATCAGGCTGAGTGCGCAAAATATCATAGCGACGCCGGCAAAACTTGCTGCAAGCACGCAGAGCGTAGAAAAATCATTTGCAGCGCCCGAGCCATAGACAGCCGCAAAAAGCAGGACAGGCAAAAGCATGAACGAGCCGACGATGCGAATCGCCGGTGCATCTGAACGATCAGTCCAGCGCTGGCAAAAACGTTCATAAAAACGCGCAAGCGCCTGCATCTTCGTGCCTGCGTTCTTCGCTGCGTTCAAAAGAATGGCGCTCAACTTGCCTTACTCACTCAACACTCACTCGGCACATCCATCAGGGATTGGCCTGTTGATGGCAGAATGCAGATGAGGCTTTAAAGAAACGATAAAACGAGGCCACCACGAGCAGATTGATGCAAAATCTGACAGTCTGAAGGCAGAGTTTTCCCACTATGGTAAACAGAAGGTGGATAAAGGTGTGACTCTGCCAGGTACTTGCCCGCCACAATGGTTTTTGGATCTTTGATTCTGACGGTTACGGAATCTTTTCAAATTTCGTGAAGAATATTTTTGCCAATCCCGGCCATAACTTTGAAGAGCAATGATCCGTTTTCTCATAAAATCCGCAATATGGTTGTCGTTGGCATTTATGATAATGCCGCACTTTTTTCCTGCGGATGAAGAAAATGCACACGCCCCAAAGCAGCTCGATTCCACGTCAAACGCGAATCCGAACTCGGTTGATGAAATGTTTTCCAATGGAAAAACGGCGCTGGAACTCGGCAAATTCTGCGTTAATAATCCATCTCTTTGCGAGAATGGCGCATCTTTTCTATCCAGCACTGCAAGCCGCGCGATGGAACGCAGCGGCAATGTGCTCGACTATCTGAGCGATCGTTTCGGCAAAAAGCCGCCAAACGCCGCACCAGCCACAGCACAGTCCACAGTAAAACAGGAAGCTGCCAGCCAACCAAACCATTCTTTTATCTCGAAAATTCCCACCCCCACTCCGCGTGCCGAAGGACTTCGCGCACGGGACGGTTTGGTGACAGGTGCAATTCCCACTCAAAACTGACGGTTTGGGGTGACGTTGGCGCGGTTTGTCCTTATATAAATAAAGATACGAACACCCAATTTGAGCAGATAACATGACCACGACAATCGATAACATCGTTTCCGACTTCGAATTTCTCGACGATTGGGAAGATCGCTATCGCTATGTAATTGATCTTGGGAAAGAATTGCCTGCTTACCCCGATGATGCGCGCGATGCCGCACACAAGGTGCAGGGCTGTGTCAGTCAGGTTTGGCTCAAGACCATTCCGCATGAGGGAGCTGATCCGGTTATTGATTTTTTGGGTGATTCTGATGCGCATATCGTGCGCGGTCTGGTTGCCATTGTTCTTGCTTTTTATTCGGGGCGCAAAGCTTCCGAAATTGTTGCATCCGACCCAGAAGCAGTTCTCAAGAAACTCGGACTGGACGAGCATCTCACGCCGCAGCGTTCTAATGGTCTGCGCTCTATGGTCGCTCGTATCCGCCGTGATGCAGAGGCGCTCAAAGTTTCAGCTTAAAAGCTTTTCCACGGCAAGTGCAGCGGCAAGCAATTTCCTGTCAGCCCCGTTACGCGCAGTAAGCATCAGGCCAACTGGCATTCCTGGGACAGGAACCGGCAGCGTAATACTGCAAAGATCGAATTGATTGGCAATTTGCGTATTGCGCAAGAGCAGCCCTTCGACCCGATCATACTCGTCCTCATCTTTGCTCACCGAAGCAATGGCCGGCGCAACAATTGGTGTGGTTGGTGTCATCAAGAAATCAACATCAGCAAGTCGTCGATCCATTTCGGCAATCAGACGCTGCCGCGCCTGCATAAGCCTCTGGTAATCACTTTCAGAAACACTCAGACGTTTTGCGAGGGTATGTTTTACACGATCATCAACATTCGCATCCGGATCTTTCAGCCAGCTATCCGCATGAATACGGCTTGCCTCAATACCCGCAATAGAACCAATGGAAGTGGCCTTCTGTAGTTCAAGAATGAGATCATTCAACTCAAACGAAACGATCCGCGCACCCGCATCTTCAAACAGAGCAAGGCTTCGTTTAAAAGCATCATGAACGTCTGGCTCTATATCGGCCAGCAGCATGCCCTCCGGTAGCCCGATCTTTAGTCCGTCCAAACCGACGGGTTCTGGCAAGACCGGCTCCTCCCCCGCCATGACCGCATCCGCCATAACACAATCCGCAACAGTTCTGGCTATTGGTCCTATCGAATCAAGCGACGGCGCCAATGGAACAGCTCCATCAAGAGGAATACGCTTCGCGGTGGGCTTAAAACCAACCAATCCGTTTAATGCGGCAGGAATACGAATCGAGCCGCCCGTGTCAGAACCGATAGCAATTTCACTCGTGCCTTCAGCGACCGACACCGCAGCACCTGAGGACGAACCGCCTGGCACGCATTGCGGATCGATTGCATTCGCAAGAACTGGATAATGCGGATTTAACCCAACTGCCGTAAAAGCAAATTCAGTCATATGTGTTTTGCCGATGATGACGGAACCTGCAGCCCGCAGTCGTTTAACTACTGTGGCGTCTTCACTCGCATCCGAAGTCGTGTTTAACACAACAGAACCTGCGAGCGTGGGCTCACCCTTGACGTCGAAAAGGTCCTTGATTGAAACAATCCGTCCATCAAGCGGGCCAATAGGCCGTTGATCATTGCGGCGCATATCAGAAGCATCGGCCTCAGCTCGCGCGATTTGCGCATAAACTTTCATAAACACAGTCTCATGTGCTGTGCGCTTATCCAGTTCAGCTAAAACGCGTTCGAGGTTCTGTCTGCTATTGTTCATCATCGCTACAATGTCTCAATGTGGTGCTATACAAACAACTCCGTGGATGAATAAGATCACCTTGTGCGGTGAACTCTAATTTGCACCATCAATTCCTTCCAGGGTGAGCAGCAGGGCGATAATCACCAGTTCCCCAATGAAGTACGGGTGAAACACCACTTTCACTCCTACGTGGTGGATTAAAATGCCGGTGCAGCATTGCTAGGGCAGTCTTTAATAACATCTTGCCTGAGCGTACAGGCCATTGTCGCTCTCGTTCAACCAGTTCAAGCCCTTTGAGAAAGCAGCACACATCAATAAGAACACCGCTGAGTTCGGGCCCGACTGCTTCAAGTGCGCGCTCAACCCTTATACGACTTGCCAGCGCAATATCAGTTAGTTCTGCCATGCCGCACGCTCCATAATGACCAGAATTGCCTGCAGGCACATCCCATCGCGCTGAAATAGAAGGCATCATTGAGCCTCGTGTAAAATCAGAACGCAATCTTTCACCAGCCCGAAATTCATCTTCTGTGATAAAGCTCTCTCCATCAGAATTACGCAGACGATAAAGCTTCGCCAAAGGAGATTCCGATGGGTTTATTTCAATCTTTTCACCGTGTGGTAGTTCTAAAGTCTCAGTTTTAGGATGCAAATTCTTTGATTGCGACAGCGTTCTTCGGCGCTTTTTCCCTTGATTTGCAAGTGCCAGGCTCTGATTTTCACAAACCAGAACTCCAATTCTCTGCATTTCATCAATTTCAGCACGCGTAACAGCGATACTGCCCTGCTCGCCAACGAGCAACACATGCGTATCGCGCACTGAATCCTGAACTTCACAACTGCCGTACTTCAAAAAGCGGATGATGCGTAATTCAGAAGTGGAGCGCCCTTCCCTCATGCTGCTATCCTCCAAGCCGGAAATCCCGAATTTACAAATTTTTCAAGTGTCGAAACGACCGCATCGTACTCTTCGTCTTCGCGACGGTCTTCCACCAGGTGGCAGGCATACATGACTGTTGTCCGCTCTCGGCAAAAGCCGACAGCCACCTCGCTCATCACCATGCTGAAAGAAGTATGCGCAAGATACATTCCTAACTGCCGAATGTGCGCCACCTCTTTCCTTCCCCTCAATGGCGAGCGTAGTTCTGCGCTGCTGACAGCAAAATATACCGACAGAAAATCAATCAACGCATCACATATTTCAACGCTTCTTTCCCGACGTTTTCGCTCCAACACAAGACTCGGATTATCGGGTTTTAAAGTTCGCCCGTGACGCGCCGCGATTATCTTCAAAGCCTCAAGGGCTTCTGCCCGGGTATGGATGATATCCGAAAATTTCAAAGACATTCATCTTTCCTCACCGTTATAGGAATATCTTCTTATACTGAGGAATATGCAAGTGGGGATAAGTTTATTAAATAAACAGAGATTCAAGATATCCACGGCTTTTTGTAAAAATAGGAATATTATCCCCATCAAGTAAAACCAAGCCATCTTGTCGGCAGGAAAATGATCAACCGACGAAAGGCGCCAAGGTGGAAACAGCACTTTCAAAAGCCCGCAAAGAGTTTTTAGCCTTTAAAGCAGACCAGCAGACGTGTTCAATGCAACGTGTAGCATTGCAGATCATCGCCGGTGTCGACATGAATCAACTGCTAAACGCATCTACGGAAGAAAAGAAAAGTGCGTGCGGGAGATTGAACCGGCTTATCGAACGAGAACGTTTACGCGGTGTCAATGGACACTGGAGCTATGACCTCAATAGGCATATAGCACTCAAACAAGCCCTCGACAGGCTCACCGCCAAAGTGGCTGGAACACAAGAAAAATCGCAATTCTTATGACAATAAAGTATCACAAAAATGGCCCGAACCAAAAGGTTCGGACCATTTTAAATTTTACCTCGACCAATAATTCCAGTCGAAATAATATCAGAAATTTATGCGTCCTTGGGCTTACGGCCCAGACCCATTTTCTTTGCTAAACGCGAGCGTGCCGCAGCGTAATTTGGAGCAACCATCGGGTAGTTAGGATCCAGATCCCACTTTTCACGATACTGTTCAGGAGTCATGCTGTAATGGGTCATAAGATGGCGCTTCAGCGACTTGAACTTCTTGCCGTCTTCGAGACAAATAATATAGTCGTCGTGTACCGACTTCTTTGGATTTACAGCAGGTTTTGGCTTTTCGACAACGACGGGTGCTTCTTCACGGGCAACATGGCTCTTAAACGCTGAATGCACTTCCGAAATAAGAAGAGGCAACTCGCTTGCACGGATAGAATTATTTCCAACGTACGCGGCAACAACGTCTGCAGTCAGACTAAGAAGAAGCTCTGCGTTATCGTCGTAAATTTCAGGGGTTTCCATTATTTTTCCTTTTTGATTTGCTCTTTAAGTCTTGCAAACGGCGCCTTTTAAAAAGTGGATACCGCCCACTCGAATTCGTTAGCCCTGCCCAATCTGTTTGGCGTCGCAAATAACAACGAATAGTGTCATTTGCAATAGAATTGTCAAAACATATTACATCAGAACGCCTCAACTCTTCTTGACGAAACAAATAGAATGTTTCCAAATCAATGTTCTGCGTATAAACAGGACTGACCGAGCACAAAGCGTTCGATCCCCATTTCAATAACGTATTCAAAAATTTAACAGAAAAAGTAGATTTTGCATAAGACTTCTTTAATACGCAAGCCACGATTAAGCAATATTTTTCTTCATCAAGTCTTTTCATTCAAGCTTAAATAAACACAATTTGCTGTCTGCAACTATGACCAGCGAGTCTGGCAGCAAAGTGGCGGACATCAAATATATTTCATCCAAATAATCTCGCATTTCATATTTTGTACAACTATATATAACCTAACATTCAAAGCAGATAGAGAAGCCAGTGCAGACAATATCGAGTGTTTATAGAACGACTTACACCCTCTAGCGCTATCTCACCGACTTCTGATTCATACTGCAAGGCTCCATAGGCAGGAGAGAAACATGTCCAACTCTACCAATCAAACCCGCAAGCTGAAGGTTGTTAAGACCGACGCTGAATGGCGCGAACAGCTTACGCCGATCCAGTATCAGATCACGCGCCAACACGGCACAGAACGTGCTTTTTCAAGCCCGAATTTCGACAGTTCCTTACACGGAACCTATCGTTGTGTTTGCTGTGACCGACCACTCTACAAATCGGAAGCGAAATATGAGTCCGGCACCGGCTGGCCGAGCTTTTACCAGCCAATCGAGCCAGATGCCGTATCAGCATTTGAAGATCATTCTTACGGCATGAACCGTACTGAAATCCGCTGTTCGGATTGTGACGCGCATCTGGGGCACGTCTTTCCAGACGGCCCTCCGCCAACCGGCCTGCGCTATTGCATGAACGGCAATGCCTTGATCTTCGATCAGGATTAATTCTTGCGTTTCACAGTCCGGACCGTCAACACGGTTCGGATTGATTTCATTTGCCTTTTACTGGATTTTACATGCCGCACGATACCTATTTTCCTCAGCCACCAAAAGCACCAAAGCACGCCCTGAGCGACACACGCCACGGAATCACCCGTACCGATGATTATGCCTGGCTTCGCGCTGACAACTGGCAGGAAGTCTTCAAAGACCCGTCTGTCCTGGCGTCCGAAATTCGCGAACATCTGGAGGCGGAAAATGCCTATCAGACCGCTTTGATGCAGGACACCGATGCGCTTCAGAAGCAGCTTTTTGCCGAGATGCGGGGTCGCATCAAGGAAGACGATTCATCGATTCCGTCTAAGGATGGCCCCTATGCTTACGGCATGTCCTTCCGTACCGGCGGCGAGCAGCCTTACTTCATTCGAACACCACGCGACGGCGGCGATGAAACCATTCTGCTCGACGGCGACAAGGAAGCCGAAGACAAAGCCTATTTCCGCCTCGCATCTGCCGATCATTCACCTGATCACAATCGCTTGATCTGGGGCTATGACGACAAGGGATCTGAGTTTTACAAGCTCAGGATACGTGACCTCGAAAGCATGTCGGATCTCGAAGATATTCTGACAGATACCAATGGCAGCGGAAGCTGGGATGCTGGCAGCAACGGCTTTTTCTATACTTTGCTGGATGAAAATCACCGGCCGTCCAAGGTTTTCTACCATGAGATCGGCACGGTGCAGGCGCAGGACAGGCTGATCTTTGAAGAAAAGGATGCCGGTTTCTTCCTTGGCGTTGGCGGCTCGGCACTCGATGACTTTATCTTCATCGATATTCATGATCACGAGACTTCTGAATGCTGGTTGTTGCCGGCCAATGATCCATCTGCAAAACCGCAGCTGATCATGGCTCGTAAAACAGGCGTCGAATACGATATCGCGCCTGGCGGCGATGAATTCTTCATTCTGACCAATGTTGATGGCGCCAAAGATTTCAAGATCATGCGCGCACCGGCATCGGCACCGCAGCCTGAAAACTGGGAAGAGCTGGTTCCTGAAGTACCGGGCCGCCTGATCCTGTCGCATTCCGCCTATAAGCGGCATCTGGTCTGGATGGAGCGTGACAATGGCCTGCCGCGCATCGTTATCCGTGATCGCGAAACCGGCGAGCAACACGCCATCGCATTCGACGAAGAAGCCTATTCGCTCGGCCTGCATGGCAGCGCGGAATATGATACGGATGTTATTCGTTTCTCCTATTCTTCCATGACCACCCCTGAGCAGCTGTTCGATTACAACATGCGCACGCGTGAACGCGCACTGCTCAAAACGCAGGAAGTCCCATCAGGCCATAATATTGCTGATTACGTTACACGGCGCGTTCTCGCTCCGGCTGCGGATGGTGAACTCGTGCCCGTTTCGCTGATCTATCATAAGGATACAAAGCTCGACGGCTCGGCCCCTTGCCTGCTTTATGGCTATGGTTCCTACGGCATCACCATTCCGGCAAGCTTCAGCACCTCGCGCCTGTCGCTCGTGGATCGCGGATTTGTCTATGCCATCGCCCATATTCGTGGCGGCAAGGACAAGGGCTTTGCCTGGTACGAGAACGGCAAACGTGAACAGAAGACCAACACGTTTACGGATTTCATCGCAGCAGCAAAACACCTCGTAACGCAAGGTTTCACCAACCATGATCGCATTGTTGCTCATGGCGGTTCGGCAGGCGGTATGCTGATGGGCGCTATCGCCAATATGGCGCCGGAAGCCTTTGGCGGCATAATCGCGGAAGTACCGTTTGTCGATGTTCTCAACACCATGCTCGATGATACGCTGCCGCTGACACCGCCTGAATGGCCGGAATGGGGCAATCCAATCACTTCAGAAGCGGATTATCGCAATATAGCGTCCTATTCGCCTTACGATAATGTCAGGGCACAAGCCTATCCGCGAATTCTGGCAGTGGCTGGTCTGACCGACCCGCGCGTTACCTATTGGGAGCCCGCCAAGTGGGTTGCAAAACTGCGTGAGCTTAAAACAGACAATCATCCGGTTCTTTTCCGCATTAATATGGATGCAGGACATGCCGGTGCCTCGGGTCGTTTCTCCCGACTGGAAGAAGTCGCCTACACCTATGCTTTTGCGCTAAAGGCAGTCGGTAAAGCTTAATGCTCAGCAGAAGCATATTGAAAAAACTCCCGGCAATTCATTTGCCGGGAGTTTTTATTGGGCTTATATTGTTCAGAGAAACAGACTTGGAGATCAGTTCATGCATCGCGCATTTTTGACTGCTCTTGTCGCTTTGCCTCTAGCAACAGCACCCATTTCAGCAAATATGACTTCGGCGCATGCGCAAGTCCGCAAAAACGTCAGCGAATTTGCGGGTCAACGTTGCAATACGCCGCCACGCGGTAGCGGAGTCATTGTCGGGCAGTTCAGCGGTGTGGACGATTCACCATTTGTCAGCGGTGGCGATGGGCTGGTGCCGATTGATCGCTTTCGCTGCTTCAAGACAATGGCTGAGTGTAAAGGTTGGCTCTACACGATGCAGAGCAAATACACCAATGCGGGTGCGGCAACAGTTGTTCGCTGCACGAAGCGCTAATTAGCGGCTGGACGGATAGCCGTTTGAATGCGCCGGAATAGCCTTCAGATAGGCAGCAATCGCGTCGCGATCGGCATCTGTCAGATGCGCCATATTGGCAACGACATCGGCCATTGATCCGCCGAGTGAGTCAAAATCCGGCGTGAAACCACTTTGCAGCGCATAGGCAATATCGTTCTCGCTCCAGCCACCAATACCGCCCTCACCAGCGGTAATATTGGGTACAACGCCCTTGCGACCATCGCTGCCCGTCTCGGGCGACAGAGCGCCCGCCATCCATTGCTTGTCATCAAGGCCGCCAATGATAGTGCGCGGCGTATGGCACTCGCCACAATGACCGAGCGCTTCCGTCAGATATTGGCCGCGCTTTACCTGATCGGATGTATTAGCCAGTTCAACGACCGGCTTATCGGAAAGATAAAGCTGCTTCCAAAGCCCCAATCCACGGCGGATGTTAAACGGGAAGCTGAGCTTATGGGGTGGCGCCACATTATCCGACGCAGGCAGGGTTTTCATATAGGCGAAAAGGTCTGCAACATCCTGAGGCTGCATTTTTGCATAGGACGTATAAGGGAAAGACGGGTAAAGGTGCTCCCCTGCCCGTCCCACACCTTTCAGCATTGCATTTGCAAAGTCGTACAGGGTCCAGTTACCGATACCTTGCACTGACGGAGAAATATTGGGCGCTACGAATATACCAAAATCCGAAACCAGTTCATGCCCTCCGGCCAACACCTTGCGCCCATCGCCAGACGTTCCGGGAGCCGCATGGCAGGAGGCGCAGCCTCCTGCCCAAAACACTTGCTCACCCTTTGCCGCATCACCCGGTTGCAAGGATGCAATCACCGACTGATCCACCGACTGAGGCGTTGTCAGCACCCAGAAACTGGCGGCTACAATGATGATCAAAGCGCCTGCGGCATATGCGAGTTTTCGGATCATGTATTGGATCAGTTTTTCTTTACGCGATAGGCCTGGTGGCAGGAACCGCAATTAGCTGCGACCTGCTGAAAGGCTGGCTTCAAAGCATCAAGATCAGCAGGCTTGGCTGCAAGCGCTGCTGCTGCGTCCGAGCGGAATTTTTCGACGTGCTTGACGAAGTCTTCCTTGTTTTCCCAAATCTTTGGCGAAGCTTCCGTGTCGCCTTGATCTGAACCCGCAGGGAACAAGGTATCAACGTCGAACTTTTTTGCGTCCGCATCAATCTTTTCAAGGGCTGCCAGAGCGGTTGCCGCATCGAAAGGCTTATCACCCTTCACCATTGGCGCAAGCTGGCCGACAGAACGCCCCATATCCTTCATAATTGCCTGACGATCTGCAATCGCATCGGCATGAGCCATACCGGAAGTCAAAAGAGCCACTGAACTCACGGCGAGAAAGAATGAACGCATGCGATCCTCCGCATCTGAAAATTTTGCAAAAAAGTTCCTAGCTAAAAATATCCAATACATTTTTAGCCTTTGCAACAAACGCACCAAATAAAATGGGGAAATAAAAAGTAAAACAGTCGACTTTATATCGATTATTACAGTTTATTCACGACAACGTGAAAAACTTGATCAAAATACTATTTTTTAAGTGAATACAGAATCAAAAAGCATGGGCACTTAAAATCGAATTACTTGATTTTTATATTCATCTTTTTATTCCATTGATGCACATTGGGCTTTCTACGCAAAGAAAAACCCCGCTTTCGCGGGGTTCTTGCAGATAACAATGAAACGGCAATTATGCCTTTTCGTAAAGCTCCAGAACGTAATCCCAGTTCACAAGGCTATCAACGAAAGCTTCAAGGTACTTCGGACGTGCGTTGCGGTAATCGATGTAGTAGGAATGTTCCCATACGTCGACGCCGAGGATAGGCGTTGCGCCGTGAACCAGCGGGCTTTCACCGTTTGCAGTCTTCGAGATTTCGAGCTTGCCGTCTTTAACCGACAGCCATGCCCAGCCCGAACCGAACTGACCAGCGCCAGCTGCGATGAAGTCTTCACGGAACTTGTCGTAGCCGCCAAGATCGGATTCAATTGCCTTTTCAAGAGCGCCCGGAAGCTTCTTGCCGCCGCCGTCTTTCTTCATCCAGTTCCAGAAATGGAGATGGTTGTAGTGCTGACCGGCATTGTTGAAGAGCGCCTGATTCTTTCCGAAGCTTTCCTTGACGATTTCTTCGAGGCTCTTGCCTTCAAGGCCTGAACCTTCGAGCAGCTTGTTACCATTGGTAACATAAGCCTGATGGTGTTTGTCATGGTGGAATTCGAGGGTTTCGCGCGACATGAACGGAGCAAGTGCGTCATAATCGTACGGAAGGGCGGGCAGTTCAAAGGCCATTGGAACTCTCCTCTTGTCTTTCAGCCTGCAATAGGCAGCTACTTGGGGGCAGTGCGAACACGTGCCCGGAAACTTGCGTGCGCAACCTACATAGGCCGCAACGCTGCATGCGGCAATGGCGCATTTTCTAAATTCACCGGCCAAATCAATGAATTTTTATTGAAATTGCACGAGGATAGGGTTCATTTTATTTTTTTGAGACCGATGTACGAACGGAGAAAATCGTTGCCACACAGTTCCTATGTTTTCGACGCGTATGGTACATTGTTCGATGTGCATTCCGCCGTGCGTAGGCATGAAGATAAAGCGGGGCCAGATGGTGCGGCTTTTTCGCTGCTCTGGCGTACCAAGCAGCTCGAATATTCGTGGACGCTTAGCCTGATGGGCGAATATCGCGACTTCTGGAAACTCACGGAAGAAGCGCTTGATTTTGCCTTTGCACGTTATCCATCCGTCGATCCGGCACTTCGCAACGATTTGCTTGACGCTTACTGGAAGCTGGACTGTTATCCGGAAGTGCCTGCGGCGCTCAAAAGCCTGAAAAGCCGAGGGGCGCGTTTAGCTATTCTTTCCAACGGTTCACCCGCCATGCTTGACGCCGCAGTCAAATCCTCTGCGCTTGATGTCCTGCTGGATGATGTCATCTCCGCCGATAGTGTCCAGCGTTACAAGACGTCCCCGTCAGTCTATGAACTCATCACGATGCAATGGCGGCTTTATCCGTCGGCGATTTCATTTCAATCTTCCAATCGCTGGGATGTGGCCGGAGCTGCGCGATTCGGAATGCGCGCGGTCTGGATCAACCGATCCAATCAACCGGATGAGTATAAGCAGTATCCTCCAGAGCTCATACTACCGAGTCTTCAGTTACTGGATTAAATATCACTAAAACGTGAATATGCGTTTGTGATCTGCAACCTCTTGGTATTGCTAAAATTGTGTCGCAGCGGCAACACGATACCTGCTGCAGCGCCGCAGCCATGTTTAGGCCATA
The DNA here is from genome assembly GCF_014397025.1 of Ochrobactrum sp. Marseille-Q0166. NCBI lineage: Bacteria > Pseudomonadati > Pseudomonadota > Alphaproteobacteria > Hyphomicrobiales > Brucellaceae > Ochrobactrum > Ochrobactrum sp. Marseille-Q0166. The sequence goes on from NZ_JACJUO010000001.1 coordinate 2,015,544, forward strand.
ATGTGAACGGCGGCTGGCCACATTTATAAGGCGTTTTGCCCGCAACGAAACGCGCTCAACACCGTTATAGCCGCACAATTTGCGTCTATCACAACAAGTTGGTCGCACTTCTTTAACCCTAACCGGTGTATCTAAAAATCCTCCCGCCACGAAAATGGTTTTCATATGCAAACGACCCTTACCCGCCGTTCCTTTTTGACGGCCATGACAGCAACAGCGGCGGCCGGCCTCGCCGGTTGTGCTCAGTTGGGGCAGAATGTTCCAATCGTCGATGTTGATGCCAATGGCAACCCAATCAACAGGACGCCGCAAGCCAGTGTTGATTCTTCCTATGGAAGCTGGGCATCCATGTATGCAGCCGTTGAAGACAATGGCTACCAGCTCCCTGCTATACCGATCCAGAAGATGGACAAGCGCTATCTGCGTCAGGTTGTTCAGGATCCGACAGGCGAAATGCCAGGGACGATCGTTGTCGATACGACCAATCGCTTCCTCTATCTCGTACTCGGCAACGGTCAGGCAATGCGCTATGGCGTCGGTATCGGTCGCGATGGCTTTGCATGGTCAGGTCGCGCAGTCATTCAGTACAAGCGCGAATGGCCGCGCTGGACGCCACCGGATGAAATGGTTGCGCGTCAGCCAGAACTCGAACCATACAGCTCGCGCAATGGCGGTATGGCTCCGGGTCTGAAGAACCCGCTCGGCGCCCGCGCTCTTTACATCTTCAAGGATGGCAAGGACACGATCTACCGTCTTCATGGCAATCCTGAATGGTGGTCAATCGGTAAGGCCGTTTCCTCTGGCTGCGTTCGTCTGCTCAATCAGGACATCATCGATCTTTATAATCGTGTTCCGCCAAAATCGCCTATTCTGGTCATGTAATCCCGAATTTGCGAGATACATTAAAAAAGCCCCGGTTTTCCGGGGCTTTTTTCGTTTCTGGCTCAAATTCTATCAACGTTTGAAGCTGCCCAGGATGCCGCGTACAAGCGCCCTTCCCAGTGACGTACTGACAGAACGAACCACCGATTTCATAGCCGTTTCTGCAACTGTCTGACGGCCTGATCGGCGACCCGTTCCAAGCGCAGTTCCCAAAAGATCGCCAAGAATACCGCCGCCCTGACCGGACACTTCTTCTTTCTCGCTCTGCTTTGCATCTGCAGAGGCCTGCGCTTTGCGCGCCAGCATTTCAAATGCAGAATCCCTGTCCACAGCCTGATCATACTGACCGGCAACCGGGCTTGCTGCAATAATTCTCGCACGCGCTTCCGGTGACAGAGGTCCAATCTGAGACGAAGGCGGACGGATCAATGTACGCTGCACCATCGAAGGCACGCCCTTAGCCTGCAGGGTAGAGACCAGCGCTTCACCCGTCGAAAGATTGGTGATCGCTTCAAATGTCTTGAAATCGGGGTTCGGACGAAATGTATCGGCAGCCGTCTTCACTGCGTTTGTTTCGCGTGGCGTATAAGCGCGAAGCGCATGCTGCACGCGATTACCGAGTTGAGCGAGCACTGTTTCAGGCACATCAAGCGGGTTCTGCGTCACAAAATAAACGCCCACGCCCTTGGAACGGATCAGACGAACCACCTGCTCGACGCGATCAACCAACGCCTTCGGTGCCTCGTCAAACAACAAATGCGCTTCATCAAAGAAGAAGACCAGACGTGGCTTATCCGGGTCGCCCACTTCGGGAAGCTCTTCAAACAGCTCTGACATCAGCCACAGCAGAAATGTCGAATAAAGACGCGGGCTCATCATCAGCTTGTCAGCGGCAAGCACGCTGATCACGCCCCGACCATCGGTCGTCGTGCGCATCAAATCGGCAATACGAAGCGCCGGCTCGCCAAAAAACTTGGTGCCACCCTGTTGATCGAGCACGAGCAGCGAACGCTGTATGGCGCCGACCGATGCTTTGTTGACGTTGCCATATTTTGCTGAAAGCTCGGCAGAACGTTCCGCCATTTCCGCGAGAATAGCCTGCAAGTCTTTCAGATCAAGCAGCAGCAGGCCTTCTTCATCGGCAAGACGGAAGGCAACATTGAGCACCCCTTCCTGCGCATCGGTCAGATTCATCAGACGCGAGAGCAGCAAGGGGCCCATTTCAGAGATGGTTGCACGGACCGGATGTCCCTTTTCACCGAAAATATCCCAGAAGATAACCGGAGAAGCACGCAGTTCATAAGGTGACAGTTCAACTTCTTCAGCGCGTTTCGTAAGGTTTTCGCTAGCCACACCGGGGGCGGCAATACCCGACAGATCGCCTTTGATGTCTGCACAAAAAACGGGAACACCGGCAGCAGAAAAGCTCTCGGCAAGAACCTGCAAGGTGACGGTTTTACCCGTACCCGTGGCACCTGTAACAAGGCCATGCCTGTTACCATATTTCAGGGCCAGGTATTCTGGCTGCTGATAGGAATCATCTGGTTTGCGGCTTGCACCAAGAAAAATGGCATCATCAGCAGTCATCAGGCAGGTCGCTCCATAAAAAATATGCTTGCACAAGACTATACAGGCACCGTTGTCCTGCAACAACGGTTAAGCCATATTTCTGGTTCGATGTTTAATTTCATACAGTGCCTGTCTCAAAACTTACCTGTTACGTGCACAGACCACTTGCAAAGTTCGAACCACAATGCATATTACGTAAACGTAAGTTTTTGGGAGACTCTCTATGGATGAACTGATTGCGCGCATCACCTCAAATGTCGGCATAGATGCCGCCACGGCTGAAAAGTCTGTCGGTCTGATTCTGGCTTTTCTGCAAAAGGAAGGCCCCGCAGATAAGGTGCAGCAGCTGATTGCAGCATTTCCGGGTGCAGAAGAGGCTATCTCACAGGTTAAGGGCGGTGGTTTTCTGTCAGGTCTGATGGGCGGCGTGATGGGCCTCGGCTCGCAATTGATGAGTGCAGGTCTTGGCATGGGCGAAATCTCGGGCGTTGCCAAGGAAACGATCCGCTTTGCCAAGGAAAAAGCTGGTGACGAACCAGTCGATGCTGTCATCGGCTCAATTCCCGGCCTTGGTCAGTTCGTCTAAACTTTAACAGCTCAGTAAAAAAGCCCCGATTTTCGGGGCTTTTTCTATTGTTCTTTAATCAGGGTCGCGCCAACATGCTGCGCGCGTCCTGCGCCCCAGCCATTGAAGGCTGCACCCGCCCCCAGAAGTGCAAAGAAAATGCCGCAGGCTGCGAAGCTGCCTGTCGCGCTATGGATCACGCCCACAATCAACGGCCCTATAGCTGCAAGCGTGTATCCGACACATTGCGCCATTCCCGAAAGATGCGCCGCCGTATGAGAATCGGGTGAACGCAGGACGATAACCATCATTGCAGCAGCAATCAGCCCGCCCTGCCCGATGCCCTGGATCGTTGCAAGAACCCAGAAACTCCATTGTGGCAGATAGAGAAAACCGATGAGTGGCAAGGCAGCACTCATGCAAAGGATGACATTCAAAAGGCTCTGGTTCTTTTGACGCGTAGCAATCGACGGAACCGCCAGACAGGTTATAACCTGCGCCATAATCGAGAAGGAAACGAGGCCACCGGCAGCCGTCGCAGTCAGCCCCCGTTCCCGCAAGATCGGTGCAAGCCATCCAAAAACGATATAAGCCGTTGATGATTGCAGTCCCATGAACAGCGTAACCTGCCACGCAAGCCTGTCTTTCCAGAGACCTTTTACCTTAAACCCGGAATGCGACACATTATGCTTTGCACGCAGTGCCTGTGGCAGCCAGAGCGCCAGAACGAGTGCCGCCGGTACTGCCCAGAAGGCCAGAGCCAAGCTCCATGAGCCGCCAAGGATGTGTTCAATCGGGATTGTGAAACCCGCCGCAGCAGCAGCGCCACCGCACAGGGCCATTGTGTAGAGCCCTGTCATAATGGCCGCAGTTTTGGGAAAGTCGCGTTTGACGACGCCCGGTAACAGCACATTACCCGTCGCAATGGCCGCTCCTGCCAGTGCCGCACCCAGATAAAGCGTTGCAGAACTGCCAATACCACGCAGAGCCGTGCCAATGGTGAGTACAATAAGCACAAACAATAAAACCCGCTCAGCACCAAACCGCTGCGCAAGACGTGGTGCAAAAGGTGCAAAGAGCCCAAGGCAAACAACAGGCAGGGTTGTGAGAATTCCTGCGCCCACACCGGACATTCCAGTCGCTTCAATAATTTCGGGAAGCAAAACCGAAACACTCGAGAAAACAGGACGGAGATTTGCGGCGATCAGAACAAGACTCAGTCCAAGAAGTATGCGAAGGGCGCCGCTTTGCTTTTCCGGCTCAGGCGGTGGCGGCACGCTATCAACTTCAGCATCGACCAGCGGGACGTCTGCCGCAGGAGTTGTGTGGCTCATAACGCCTGCACCTTTCATCTCGACCTTATTGTAGAAGAAGGGGTGTACTACATCGTACGGCTGGCGCAAGTGCTTAAACATTGTGATAAAAGGCGTTTAAAAGCCGTTTGCCGCATTCCGTTAACATTTTTGACGCAAGGTGGCTGATGAAATCTCAGACTTTGCAATCGGGTGCCGCATGATCAATCTTTACTGCCTTAACGGAGATCATCTCGAACGGGTCGAGGTAGAGCCGGGAACGCCATTACCCGATAACGTCATCTGGATTGACCTCCTCGCACCCGGCGTCAACGAGGATCACATCGTCGAAGCGTGGACAGGCATCTCGATCCCAACCCGCGAAGATATGACGGAAATTGAAGAATCGAGCCGTTTTTACATGGAAAACGGTGCGCAATACCTGACTGTCTCGATCCTTCACGCCGTCGATCTCGATCATCGGGAGCTGGCCCCTGTGACCTTCATTATTTATGGCCAACGCCTCGTGACAGTGCGTTATGCCAACCCCAAATCTGTGAGCATCTATATCACACGTGCGACGAAGCCCGGAAATGGCTTAATCCCCGTTAAGTGTTCGGGCCTCTCCATCATGCTCGGCATAATTGAGGCAACCACCAATCGTCTGGCAGATATTCTGGAAGGTGTTGCAGGCAAAATCGATGCAGCCTCGCACTCGATCTATCGCCGCCAGCCCAAGGCGCGTCCTATGACGACTGAGGACTTCCGGCATATTCTCACGCAGATCGGTGGACAGGGTACGTTTCTATCGCGAATGCGGGAAAGTCTGGCAGGCGTCAGCCGAATGCTGGTTTATCTCTCCGCAATCAACAGCCCGGTTGCGACCAAAAAAGACACGCGTTCATGGATCAAATCGTTGGAACGTGATGCGCAGTCACTGGTTGCCTATGTGGACTTTCTGTCCAACAAGGTCACATTCCTGCTTGATACGATTGTGGGACTGATTTCAGTCGAGCAAAACGCGATCATCAAGATTTTCTCGGTCGCAGCCGTGGGCTTCATGCCACCAACGCTCGTCGCCTCCATCTATGGCATGAACTTCTCATTCATGCCGGAGCTGAACTCGCCATGGGGCTATCCAATGGCGCTTGGCCTGATGGTGGCCTCTGCCCTGCTGCCGCTGTTCTATTTCCGCAGGAAAGGGTGGCTGTAAATTAAACCGACGCTGCCACAATCTCCCAGTCTTTGCCATTGATTTTCAGCACGTCGCCCACCGGCTTGCCGAAAAGCATGATCGCTACAGGCGAAACGTGGGAAATCTTGCCATTGGCAGGGTCCGCCTCGTCTTCGCCAACAATGGTCCAGACCCGCGTACCGCCATCATCAAGGTTTTCGAGTTCAACCGTCATGCCAAAACGAACAACCTCGCTCCCGGGTTCGGGCACGGATAGCTCTGCGGTTTCACGACGCGAAGTCCAGTAGCGCAAATCACGCGACAAACGGGCAATTGCCGAGCGCTCGCCTGCAACATTTGCTTCCGCCAGTTCGCGGTGAAGCCGTGCAAGCTCGTCGTCAATCATCTTCAAGCCGTTGGGCGTAACGAGATTGCGGTGCGGACTGATAGGACGCTCACCGAGATCGGTGGGAGCGTCATCCTGTTCTTTGGTGAAAGCTCTGCTCATTATCTGAATGTATGCAGAGCATTCAAACCCCGCAAGCCCACAATGTGGATACAAGTTTAACGGGACAAAATTCCACATTTCAGTGCCATTCGGGTTTTTATTGATTGATCAGTCAATCAAAGCTAAAATACACATCCAAAGCCCTCAACCCGGATGACGATTATGCCCAAGATCGGGATGGAACCCTTAAGGCGGCGCGAACTGATCGATGCTGCCATCCGCACTATCGGCCAGCGTGGTTCGTTGGACGTCACTGTCGCGCAGATCGCCCATGAAGCAGGCGTATCGCCCGCGCTTGCACATCATTATTTCGGCGGCAAGGACAAGCTGATCCTTGCCACCATGCGCCATTTACTGCGCGAGCTGGGCCGCGATTTAAACGCCGCCGTGAAGCTTGTAGAAACCCCGCATGAGCGCATTGCGGCTATCATCGCGGTCAACTTTTCCGCGTCGCAGTTTGCGCCGGAAACGATTGCAGCCTGGCTGACCTTCTATGTTCATGCGCAGCAGTCGGAAGACACCAAGCGGCTTTTGCGCATCTATGCGCGCCGTCTGCATTCAAACTTCGTGTACGCACTGGAACAACTGACCAGCCACGAGCGCGCTAACCGTATTGCAGAAGGCGCAGGTGCGCTGATCGATGGGCTTTATATCCGCCACGCCCTTGGTGCCGATGCGCCAAATGCGGCATCGGCGATTGCCCTTGTTGAAGACTACATCGCTGTTCAGCTTTCCGCGGAGAAATAACATGGAAGCGGATTTTGTCATTATCGGCTCCGGTTCTGCCGGTTCAGCTATGGCCTACCGGCTGTCGGAAGATGGCAGACATTCAGTTATCGTCATTGAATTTGGTGGCCCTGACATCGGCCCACTGATCCAGATGCCAGCTGCGCTTTCCTTCCCCATGAACATGGAAACTTATGACTGGGGCTTTTCCACGGAACCTGAACCGCATATTGGCGGGCGCAGTCTGGTTACACCGCGCGGCAAGGTCGTCGGCGGATCCTCCTCTATCAATGGGATGGTTTATGTGCGCGGGCACGCACGCGATTATGACCACTGGTCGGACAGCGGCGCGCGCGGCTGGTCCTATGCCGATGTATTGCCCTACTTCAAGCGGATGGAAAACTCCCACGGTGGACAGGAAGGCTGGCGCGGCACCAATGGTCCGCTTCATGTTCAGCGCGGTCGTCGCGACAACCCACTGTTCAAGGCCTTCGTCGATGCCGGACATCAGGCAGGCTTCGAGGTCACCGACGATTATAACGGCGAGAAGCAGGAAGGCTTTGGCCCGATGGAGCAGACGATCCATAATGGACGTCGCTGGTCTGCTGCCAATGCCTATCTGAAACCTGCCCTTAAGCGACCAAATGTAAAGCTTGTCAAAGGCTTAGCACGAAAAATCGTGATGGAAGGAAAGCGTGCGGTCGGAGTTGAAATCGAAGCGGGACGCAGCTTCTCGACCATCCGCGCACGCCGCGAAGTCATCATTGCCGCATCATCCATCAACTCACCAAAGCTGCTTATGCTTTCAGGCATTGGCCCCGCTGCGCAGCTTAAAGAGCATGGCATAGAAGTCGTGGCCGATCGCCCCGGCGTTGGGCAAAATCTGCAGGATCATCTGGAAGTCTACATCCAGCAGGAATGCACACAGCCGATCACACTCTATTCCAAACTCAACCTGTTTTCCAAAGCCAGAATCGGCGCGGAATGGCTGTTTTTCAAAACCGGCGACGGCGCGACAAATCATTTCGAATCCGCAGCCTTCGTGCGCTCGAAAGCGGGCGTGGAATATCCGGATATCCAGTACCACTTCCTACCGGTCGCAATCCGCTATGACGGCAAGGCCGCAGCGCAATCGCACGGATTTCAGGCGCATGTCGGACCGATGCGATCCAAGTCTCGCGGCAGTGTTACCCTGCGCTCCGCCAATCCACGTGAAAAGCCTGTCATAAAGTTCAATTACATGTCGCATGAGGATGACTGGGCCGATTTCCGCCATTGTGTGCGGCTGACACGCGAAATCTTTGGGCAGGAAGCATTTTCCCCTTACCGCGGCGCGGAAATCCAGCCGGGTGCACATATTCGGTCGGATGATGAAATCGACGATTTCCTTCGTGAACATGTGGAAAGTGCATTCCACCCTTGCGGAACTTGCAAAATGGGATCAGTTGACGATCTAATGGCAGTGGTTGATCCAGAATGCCGTGTTATCGGCGTTGAAGCATTGCGGGTCGCGGATTCGTCGATTTTCCCACGTATCACAAATGGCAATCTCAACGGCCCATCGATTATGACCGGCGAAAAGGCATCGGATCATATTCTGGGACGCACGCCGCTGGCCCGATCCAACCAGGAACCATGGATCAACCCACGCTGGGAAGTATCTGATCGCTAATGAAACTCGAGGAGAATATAATGAAAGCCCAACCCAAAGCCTCGCATTTCATCGGCGGTGCATTCGTTGAAGACAAAGCTGGCAAGCCCCTTCCCGTTATCTATCCCGCAACAGGTGAGGAAATCGCCAAGCTTTATTCGGCCACCCCAAATGTCATCGAGAATGCCTACGCTGCGGCATTGAAAGCGCAGGGTGAATGGGCAGCGCTCAAGCCGGTCGAACGCGGTCGCATTCTGCGCCGCACCGCCGAAATTCTGCGTGAAAAAAACAAGAAACTCTCCAAACTGGAGACGCTCGACACCGGCAAGGCCATTCAGGAAACCTTGGTGGCAGATGCTGCATCAGCAGCCGATGCGCTTGAGTTTTTCGGCGGTATCATCTCCGGGTTTAACGGTGAATTCGTGGAGCTCGGCGGGTCGTTTGCTTATACACGCCGCGAAGCACTCGGTATTTGCGTTGGTATTGGTGCATGGAACTATCCGATCCAGATAGCGGCGTGGAAATCCGCGCCTGCACTGGCTATGGGCAATGCTTTCATCTTCAAGCCCTCCGAAAACACCCCTCTTTCGGCGCTTGCACTGGCCGAGGCCTACAAAGAGGCTGGGCTTCCAGATGGGCTGTTCAACGTTGTGCAAGGGTTTGGCGATGTTGGTGCTGCACTCGTCAATCACCGCATGACAGCGAAGGTTTCGCTCACAGGGTCGGTGCCAACCGGCAAGCGCATCATGTCGCAGGCTGGCGAACATTTGAAACATGTCACGATGGAGCTTGGCGGCAAATCCCCGATCATCGTTTTTGATGATGCCGATATCGACAGTGCCATTGGCGGCGCCATGCTCGGCAACTTCTATTCGACCGGTCAGGTCTGCTCCAACGGCACGCGCGTCTTTGTTCACAAGGCTATTCGCGAAACATTTGTTGAGCGTCTGGTTGAGCGCACGAAAAAAATCCGCATAGGTGATCCGCTTGATGAGGCAACCCAGATGGGGCCGCTCGTCAACAATGCGCAACGCGAAAAGGTTCTGTCCTATATCGAAAAGGGCAAGAAGGAAGGCGCGAAGCTTGTGTACGGCGGCGGAATTCCGAAGCTGCGTGGTTTCGACAAAGGCAGTTTCATCGAGCCAACAGTCTTTACCGAGGTAACCGACAACATGACAATTGCCCGCGAAGAAATCTTCGGCCCGGTCATGAGTATTCTGGAGTTCTCGGACGAGGATGAAGTGATTGCCCGTGCCAACGATACCGAGTTCGGTCTGGCTGCAGGTGTTTTCACCGCCGACATCGCACGGGGCCATCGCGTTATCGGACAAATCAAGGCAGGAACCTGCTGGATCAATGCCTATAACCTGACCCCGGTTGAAGTACCCTTCGGCGGATATAAACAGTCTGGTATCGGTCGCGAAAACGGGATTGCAGCGCTGACGCATTACAGCCAGATCAAGACCGTCTATGTGGAAATGGGTAAGGTCGACTGCCCTTATTAAACAGCCTGCACCATAGCCAAACTTAACGATTCCAGCCCGGCAACATCAAATATGCCGGGCTTTGAATTGGGTTATAATAAATTATATTACTAAATTACATATCATTAATAAATATAGTTTTAATAAACATAACTAATAAATGATATTTGAATAATAAAATAAATATTAACGGAAAAATTAATATTTATATTTTCATTGGCGATATTATTCGTAACATTGACTATCAATATGATTCCAAGCTTAGCCAGAGCTATTTAACACAATGACATTATCAGACTGCGATATTTCTGAACTGCAGGACGAATTGTTTCTATCAACAGATCTGATGGATTCTACAACGCGCGAAGCGTTATGGCGTGATGCAATCCAATTATTTTATCATGATAAATCCGCAGTAGACGAAAGAGCCGCAGGCGCATTTAATACGCCTCAATCACACGTTATCGATACACTACTAATCGGCACATCGTCTTTCAATGAACAAAAGAGCGAACGAACTGCGAGCTCTGTCGCACAAGGAGGCTTTAATCACTATGTTCTGCACGTAATAATTGCGGGAACTATACATGGTGACTTTAACGGAAGCGATGTATTTGCAAAGCCGGGCGATATATTAATATTCGACCTGTCTCAAATCGTATCAAGCAAAAATGAAGCTGGCACGAGAATAACTGTTATAATCCCTCGCCATGAACTTGAAAAATTGATTGGATGGCGGGAACTTCACGGTACAGTGCTCAAAGCCGAAAATGCGACCACTAAACTGATTTTTGATTATCTAAGCGGACTAAAAAATATAACAGAAAAACTTTCTCCTACAGAGCAGCTTGCCGTCAAAAATGCATTATTACTACTCGTGGCCTCCAGTATAAATACACTGGATAACGGTAATAAAATTGGCGCAACTGGTTTAGCGATGCGGAGTAGGATCCTGGGCTACATAGATGATCATATTTCAAGTCCTCACTTGAGCCCGAGTTCGATACAAAATCGCTTTCGGGTGTCTCGATCACATCTTTACAGAGCTTTTGAAGCTGAAGGCGGCGTTGCAAAAATCATCCGAGACAAAAGGTTGGATCACGCTTACCGAATAATAACCGACAACAAAGGCAAGGCAATTTCGCTCAAGGAGATTGCTTATCTTTGCGGCTTCAACACTGGCACTCAATTTGCAAAAGCCTTCAAAGCGCGTTTTGATGTGGCACCAAAAGACGTAAAAGATCTGACCACGGATTCCATAATGTCTCGCAGTGACGCGCTCACCCTTCATGGCAGACTCGCATTACGCGCACCACTCGTCGGTTCACCGAGCAAGAACAAAAATAAGAGCGGTCTATCCGCGGTGGCCAAGCCGCTCCCGGCAAAGAGAAGCTCACGTTAAAACGAGAAAAAACCTAACGTGAGTTGAGCTTAAATCGCCTTGCTGATCAGGATTTTAAGTGATCACGGAACCTGTCCGCACACTACGCCAAGCTGCTCCGTCCGAATAGGCCACCTGTGCGCCGCCTGTGGCGTTACTCACAAAGACAATGGCACCTGCCCCATGCTGGGACGGCGATGGCAAAGTGGCAACAGCATAAGCGGCCGGGCGTATAGGACCATCGACATGCAACCGGGTTTCCGGCCAGATCTGACCGACAGCCACATTGCCGGTTGTGCGATCAACCTTCATTGCTTCACGCCAGTTTCCACTCTCGTCACCAACTTTAATGCTGAAATTATTGTCGCCGTTCAGGCCCATCTCTGCATGTCCGGTCCAGCCGGATTGAAAGAGAAGGCTCGCCGTATATCCGGCATCTTGTTTGTTGATCTTGAGCTGATGCCCGGCACCGGCATTGTTAAAGAGGCTTGCTTCAGAAGAAATAGCGAAACGGTTGATCGCATCAGCCGCCGTCTGAATGCCCAACATGGCAAGTGAAAGACTATCTGGTACGGAACCTGTCATCTGCCATTCTACACCGTTGAAAACAAATAGCTTGGCTTCGTCTTCGACGTAGGCCAGCCAGCCCTTTGCTATGGTGGCAAATGACCATCCCCCATCAATGAAGAAAGCAATCAGACCCTCTTTTCCGGCCCACCGGCCGGTAGCAGGTTCGGCAACAATGTAGCGATCACCTGCGGCGGGTGTTTCCGGCGCGCCTGTTTGCGTTCTGGATTTTACACTCAGATGCACAACTGCGTCGAGAAAACGCAAAGCCTCATTGTGTGTGACGTGCTTCTGCGCCTGACTGGGCATGATGTAGGGAAGTTTGAGATTGGGTGTCTGGTCCATAGATCGCTCCTCGCTATGATAATGCGAGGAGCTTAACTGCAATTATGCTGGTGGGGATAAGTCAGCTGCCGCGATAGGTCGAATAGGACCAAGGGCTCACCAGCAACGGCACATGATAATTGCCGTCCTCCTCTGCAATCGCAAACCGGATCGGAATCAGATCAAGGAACGGCGGATTGGCGACATCGGCGCCTCGCCCTTCGAAATATTCTGCAACATGAAACTGAAGCTCATAGGTGCCTGCCTGCATTTCACTGCCGCTGAGCAATGGTTCGTCAGTGCGACCGTCAAGATTGGTAACTGTACGCTTGATCAGCTCGGTTTTTCCCAAAGCGCCGAGCCGATAAAGTTCAATCCGCATCGCTGCGGCTGGACCACCATGTGCTGTGTCGAGAACATGTGTTGATAGCCTGCCCATGGTTCACCTCAGATTTGTGTTCTACAGCGCCGATCTGATTGAATCAGATCCGCGCTGTAAAGGTTTATTTTTAACGCGCATCTTTTCCGAAAACCATTTTACACTTTTCGGGATGCGCTATAATCGCCGGAATAGTCTCAATGCGATAAGTGACATCCGGCAGGAAATATTCCTCCAGATTATTCTCACTTCCCGCACGGTCAACAATAAGAAAATCCGACGTCTGCTCCAGAGCCACAAGCGGATGGTGCCAGACATTGCGCCAGTAATTGACGCCCTGATCCCCGCGCGCCAGAAACGCTCTCAGCTTGCCGGGTATACCATCTGCATCTTCTGCGACGACGACAAGAAACGGCCTGTCGTTCAGCGGTACAAAAGCCTGCGAACCAAAGGGATGCCGTTCAAGCATGACGATATCGACGGGGGCCGTGAAGGACTGACCTCTAAAAATATTGATGAGCACACGGGCGTCGGTACCTGCTGCTTCAACATTGGCCAGATCGTGGAAGCGCTCCGTCGTGCCATTGTTAATAAGGCGACGTTCGGCACCTTCAACCTCTATGACATCCCCAAATGGCGCAAAAGCCGCTTTTGTCAGCGGCTCAACCTCGAGCACTTCAAATTTCACACTGTCCTCCCCACGAACCTGACTTCTTGAAGTGTAACAAAGCTTTGCCGCCGGCGAATTGTCAATCGCGAAGCAGTTTCAACAAACACATGAAAAAGGCCGGGATCGTCGCCCGGCCTATCCAAATTATCAAAGACTTGCGCTATTTATCGCTTGAGAAGCGACATGATTGCGGGAACCCCACAGGCAGCAAGTGCGAGCTTGACGAGATCACCAATGATGAACACGCCAAAGCCGAATGCGATGGCTTTTTCCAAACCAAACAGATAGGCCATCCAAACTGCTCCCATCACAAGGATGACAACTTCGGCAGCAAGCATCACACCACCGAGCGCAAATGGCTTGTGCGCCAATCCCTTATCGGCAGCACGACCAACCATCCAGGCTGCAATGGGATAGGACAACAGATAGCCCCCCGTCGGACCAACCATGTAAGCGAGGCCAAGCCCCTTTTCCGGCGTTCCGGTGAAAACCGGCAAGCCGAGTGCACCTTCAAGCAAGTAGAGGGCTACCGTGGCAACTGCCAGGCGCGAGCCGTAAAACGCAGAGATCGCAAACAGCGCTGCTGTCTGCATCGTTACGTTGACGTAGAGAAGATCAACTTTGATATTGGCGGAAATAGTGAGAACAGCGGTACCGATAAGTGCCAGCAAAACAAACCGGAAAGCACGCGCCAATTGCCCGGTTTGCAAGTGGCCGGCAGGAAGAGAAGCAACGGCAACCCTTGATTTGTTTCTCTGACGCATGTTCATCGCACTCCTTATATCGACCCAATATGGGCGCCGTGAGTACCGTTCCACCAGATTATCATTTGAAACCGCACTATATTCGTCCTAAGCCGCTTAATCAATAAAACCAAAGGAGAATGGGTTCGTCTATGGCGCTTGATTTTGACGGCAGCTTTGCCCCTCAATATGGGAGTCCGGTTGCCCTGAATAAAGGCCTGCTGCGGCTGACCGCGAATAACCCCAGCGCTTTTACCTTTCATGGCACCAATAGTTACATTATAGGCACCGATACACTGGCGGTCATCGATCCCGGGCCGGAAGATGAAGCGCATTATCAGGCGCTGCTTGCGGCAATTGCCGGGCGCTCAGTTAGTCATATCTTCGTAAGTCACACGCATCGCGACCACTCGCCTCTCGCAAAGCGATTGAAGCAACAGACCGGCGCGCTTGTTGTCGCCGAAGGTCCGCATCGCCCGGCCCGGCCCTATCATAGTGGGGAGATCAATATGCTCGAAGCGAGTGCCGATACCGATTTTACGCCCGATCTGGCCCTCGCCGATGGTGCGAAAATCGATGGCGATGGCTGGAGCCTTCGCGGCATACACACACCCGGACACGCCGCCAATCATATGGCTTTTGGCCTTGAAGGCACCGGCATTCTTTTTTCAGCCGATCATGTGATGGCATGGGCCACATCCATCGTCGCACCGCCCGATGGATCGATGAGCGATTACATGACTTCGCTTGAAAAGCTGTTGGAGCGCGATGATCGTATCTATCTCCCCGGTCATGGTGGAGCCGTCACCAAGCCAGCTGCATTTGTGCGTGGTTTGCGCGCACATCGGAAAATGCGAGAGCGCGCGATATTGGAGCGGATCGTGCAAGGCGACCGCTCTATTCCCGACATGGTCAAGGCTATCTACCGCGATACAGACCCGCGCCTGCATGGTGCTGCAGCACTCTCGGTTCTCGCCCACCTTGAAGATCTTGTCGGGCGCGGTGAAATCGTTACGGACGGCGACCCATCGCTTAACGGCATTTATCAGCCGCGGTGATCACTCCACGTCAGCGGGAGCTTTGTTCACTTCGCTCTCAAGCGCAGACAGGAACTGGGTGATAAAGGCGGCATTCAGGCCCATATCCCGATTGCCGTAACGCGACACGGACCGCATATCGACATAAGTCGTCTCACCTTCATCAAGCAGGCGGATAACCACATCACTTTTCAAACCAAGAATGGTGCTGTGTGCAGTTGCAACAAAGCGTGTCGCGTTCTGCGCCGGCAGCGGCGTGTCACGGCTGATCTCTTTCCAACCAAATGCTTTCAACGTATTTTCAACGCCTTGTGCCACCCGGTCGGGTGCGGCTTCATAACGGCGCCCCATCACATCGGGGTAAGCTGACATCTGGCTGAGCATATCAGTGCGAACCTCAGCAGACAGCGAATTCATACGCGCAAGCCGTGCAGGCATGGTCGAGGGAAACTGCGGGGGCGTCTCAAAATCAGTTGTCAGATCATAGAGTGGAGGTGAACCATACCAGAGCGAAGCGACAAAACAGAGCGGCAGCAGAACGGCACATGCGAGAAAGCTCGCCCAGAATGAGCGCGCACCGCCTTTATCACCATTCACCCAGAGATTGCGAAACCCTTTTGCTGCACAAAGCAGTGCTAAAATCGCGAATATCCCGCCTGCTGCTGCAATCACAACAAAATCGGGTGTCTCGATTTTACCAAACCTGTGCAGAATAAAGCCAAGCGTTGACAGGACAGCCGCAAAAACGCCAAACCGCAATGCCCATATTGCGGAGCGCGACTGTCGGCGCTGATAGCGAAGTTTTCTCATGCGGGGTCCCAACTGCCTTTAAAGCGCAATCATGCATAACAGAGACTGGCAGAGCACAAAAGAAAAAGCCTCGACACACTCTGGCAATTTAACCAGCTATGAAAAAACAACGGGAAAAATAGAGTGAAATCAATATAAAAGCTATTGCAGCAACTTCTAACGAAGGGCATGATCACGTATATGGGGGCTTTTTTCGGATTCGTCGGAGAGGACGACATGGATCGAACCCTTCATAATGGCCAAATGCCAGCAACGCCCGCTACCGCTGAAGCGGAGCAGGATGTCATGACGCTGGAAGCAGTCGAGCTTGAATTTGCGCTTGGTGCCATTGACGTTCTCATCGAAGGATTTGACACAGCTCTTTCCAAGGCAGCGGAGCGTGTGGGCGGCGAAGTTCTTTTCAACATGCCAGCGCTGGACACCACCGAGGCACAACGTATCGGTGCAATTGCCATTGCCGGACAGCCGCAAGATCAGGTCGTCTTCGTTACGCTTGGTCATGACGGCACAACACTTTCAGTCGCTCCGCCAACCGGCAACAATGCTCTGTTTGAAAGCCTTGGCCGCAATTATGCAGCCGTGATGAAAAGCCTGACACCGAACGGCAAGACCACCAACGGAACCTAGGACCGCTTCGATTTTGATTAAGTCGTTGGAAATGCTCTATCCCATTTTTTAAAGCGTGATTTAATCCGAAGATCGGATTTCCCTTTTCAGGGTGCACTCTAAAGCACTATTTCTCGACCTGCGGCTTTGCAGTTGTGGCTGGTGCGACTGCATGAAGATTGTGTGCTGGCACCGGGTTGAGCGTCATCATCGTCTCAACATCACGTAGCTTCACGAATTTCATGCCTTTTGCCTGAAGTGCAAGAATGCCTTTGGCGACGCCTTCACCCGCCGAACGTGTCGGTTGGTTGATATGCGAAATGATGACATCGCCATCACGTGCCGCTGAAATGCGTCGGGCCACGACAGGAGCAAGCAGGGATGCGCCTTGATCCCCATTGAGAGAATATCCGCCGATTTTATAACCCATACTTTCCGCGAGCTTCACGGCGTCAGTCGAATAGCGGGCCGTGGCATCCCGATACCATTGCGGCTTGGATGCCCCCGATTTTGCAATCGCATCGGCGCCACCATCTATTTCAGAGCGAACCGCATCGAGCGACCCAGCTGTCTTGATATTATACATTGTCGGCATATTGGTAATGGCTGGCACATGCATATTGCCATGGTTCTCAATGTCGAAAAGATCAGGGTGAGCCCTCATCACCGCAAAAGCTTCGGCGTTCTGCCTCAACCAGCGCGCGGTGACAAAAATTGTCGCCGGAATGCGGTTCTCTACCAATACATCAAGAATACGGTGATCCGTTTTCCCCATGCATGCATCAAGCGTCAGCGCGACCTGTGGCGAAGCAGGACCACCTTTGGCGATGCGCAATTGCGGTTCAACAATGCTGATTTTCTCGTGCTTCTCCGCTTGTGGCAGCGCGTCATAGGCGCTGGCCACAGTGCTGAAGCAAACAAGCGCGGCCCCCGCCGCTAATAACTGACGAAACATAGCTGCCCCGATAAATTAAAGTTCCGGCTTTGAAATTTACAGCTTACAGCGCCAGAACCAAAGCCGAATTATGGCAATGATTTAGAGCCGCGATCTGATTAAATCAGATCGCGGCTCTAAACTTTCGTTTCCGGCGTATCTTATCCTAAACCGGCTTTACACTTTTCAGGATGCTTTACTATTTCGGGCTGCGGCTTGGGCTGCCGCCAGGCGTGCAATCGGCACACGGAACGGCGAACAAGACACGTAATCAAGACCTGTTTGCTCGCAGAAACTGATTGATGCCGGATCGCCACCATGTTCGCCACAAATACCCAGCTTGAGCGTGTCGCGTGTTTTACGTCCACGCTCGGCGGCGATCTGGATCAGCTCACCCACGCCATCGAAATCCAGTGAAACGAACGGGTCCTGTTCGATTACACCACGGCTCTGGTAGGTCGAAAGAAACGGCGCTGCATCATCACGCGAAATGCCAAAAGTGGTCTGCGTGAGGTCGTTGGTTCCAAAAGAGAAAAACTCCGCCGTTTCAGCAATTTCAGCAGCCCGAAGAGCCGCACGCGGCAGTTCTATCATCGTGCCGACCATATAGTCGATCTGAACGCCGGACTCGCCGATCACTTCCTTTGCCACCGCATCAATGCGCGCTTTCACAAAATCAAGTTCAGCCTTGAGGCCGACCAGCGGCACCATGACTTCCGGCACCACAGGCTCACCGGTCTTCTTGCCCGCTTCAACGGCAGCTTCAAAGATCGCGCGTGCCTGCATTTCGGCAATTTCTGGATAGGACACTGCCAGACGGCAACCACGATGGCCGAGCATCGGATTGAACTCATGCAGGCTATCGGCGCGCTCACGCAGTCTATCCGCGTCGACGCCCATGGCGCTTGCCACTTCCGCCACTTCTTCATCGGTGCGCGGCAGGAACTCGTGCAACGGCGGATCAAGCAAACGGATCGTGACCGGCAAGCCCTTCATGATCTCGAACAGCTCGACAAAATCCGAGCGTTGCATCGGCAGAAGCTTTGCCAAGGCGGCGCGGCGACCATCCTCCTTGTCAGCAAGGATCATTTCGCGCATCGCGATAATGCGTTCGCCTTCAAAGAACATATGCTCGGTGCGGCAAAGGCCGATGCCTTCTGCCCCGAACGAGCGTGCTGTACGGGCATCCGCAGGCGTTTCGGCATTGGCACGCACCTTCATGCGGCGGGTCTTGTCTGCCCATTCCATGAGTTTGCCGAAATCGCCCGACAGTTCGGGCTGCAGCATGGCCACCTTGCCTTTCAACACTTGCCCATTGCCGCCATCAATAGTGATCACATCACCTTTTTTGAAGCTTTGGCCGGCAGCCAGCATGATACCGTTGCGATAATCGACGCGAAGTGATCCCGCGCCCGAAACGCAGGGCTTGCCCATACCGCGTGCTACAACTGCCGCGTGACTGGTCATGCCGCCGCGCGTGGTGAGAATACCTTCAGCCGCATGCATACCATGAATGTCTTCAGGGCTTGTCTCAACACGCACCAGAATGACATTGCGGCCTTCAGCCTTGGCCTTTTCCGCATCCTCGGACGAGAACACGATTTCGCCCGTCGCAGCGCCAGGAGAAGCGGGCAGGCCCTGCCCGATGACTATGCGCTCGGCTCGCGGGTCGATGGTCGGATGCAGAAGCTGGTCGAGTGCTGCCGGATCAATACGCAGCACGGCTTCCTCTTCTGTAATCAGTCCTTCTGCGGCCATTTCAACAGCCATTTTAAGTGCTGCTTTTGCCGTGCGCTTGCCGGATCGGGTTTGCAGCATCCAGAGCTTGCCGCGTTCGATGGTGAATTCCAAGTCCTGCATATCGCGATAATGCTGTTCAAGCAGATCTGCCACTTTCAGAAACTCGGCAAAGGCCTCCGGCATGACCTTTTCAAGCGAAGGCTTGTCAGAGCCCGCTGCTATACGCGCCTCTTCGGTTATGTTCTGCGGTGTCCGAATGCCTGCCACCACATCCTCACCCTGCGCATTGACCAGAAACTCGCCATAGAGCTTCTTTTCGCCAGTCGATGGGTTGCGGGTGAAGGCAACGCCGGTCGCAGACGTTTCGCCCATATTGCCGAACACCATGGCCTGAACATTCACCGCCGTACCCCATTGGGCCGGGATGTTATGCAGACGACGATAGGTGATGGCGCGTGCGTTCATCCAGCTTGAGAAAACGGCACTGATCGCGCCCCAAAGCTGCTCGCGCGGGTCTTGCGGGAAAGGCTCGCCAAGCTCTTCCTCGACCTTCGCCTTGTAGAGCGCGATCACATCTTTCCAGTCGGAAGCGCTGAGTGCCGTGTCAACATCAACACCAAGGTCAGCTTTCTTGTCTTCAAGGATTTCTTCAAAAAATCCGTGATCAACACCCAAAACGACGTCTGAATACATCTGGATGAAGCGGCGATAGCTGTCATAAGCGAAACGCTCGTCGCCAGCTTCACGCGCAATTGCCTGAACGGTCTCATCATTGAGACCAAGGTTCAGAACCGTATCCATCATGCCCGGCATAGATGCACGCGCACCCGATCGCACCGATACGAGCAATGGCTTATCCGCACCGCCGAACACGCGCCCTGTCAAACCAGCAACATGATCAAGTGCATTCTGCACCTGCTGATCAAGCTCATCGGGATAAGCCCGCTCATGATCATAATAGGACGTGCACACTTCTGTCGTGATTGTAAAACCGGGCGGCACGGGCAAACCGAGGCTGCTCATTTCAGCCAGATTCGCGCCTTTACCGCCGAGAAGGTTACGATCGCTCGCAGCACCCTCTGCTTTGCCATCACCGAATGCGTACACCCACTTTGCCATGCTGGCCTCCCTTGCGCAGGTAACGGTCCGCAATCTCTGTGCTTTTCCACAGAACTGCAGAAACTATCCCCGTGCTTATGCGATCAAGTCGTTGTCTGCCAATCAAAAAAGACAAAGCGCCGTAATAGAATCGATTAGAAAACAATAAAGCTGATCCGTCGATTGACTCTGACCATGGATTGGTTCAAAAATAAGAACAAAAATAGAACATTTGGAGTTGATTATGCGTATCACCGGCAAGCTTGATTATCTTGAAATGCCAGCAGGCAATGGATCACTGGATTCGACCAAGAGTTTCTATGCGCGGGCTTTTGGCTGGTCGTTCGTTGATTATGGCCCGACCTATTCCGCCTTCGCAGAGGGTCTGGATGGCGGTTTTGACGCCGATCCGAACGCAACGCGCAAGCCTTTGCCCGTCCTTTATTCTGCCCATCTTGAGGAAACCTTGAAAGCTGTAACAGAAGCAGGTGGAACCGTTGTGAAGCCGATTTTTGCTTTTCCCGGTGGGCGTCGTTTTCACTTCACCGACCCTGCTGGCAATGAGCTTGCTGTCTGGAGTGAAAAGTAACAGCTCATGGTCTCTGGTTGACAGCAGCGACCATATGGAAATGATGCAGCGCATCTTATTCGTTCAAACTAGAATCCGGTGACATGCGCTTCATTCTCCCAGCCGTTCTGCTCTCCCTCGCTACAACGTCCGCTTTTGCCCTTACAGAAGCACCAGCAGCAGACAACGCACCACTCAGCCAGTGTGAAAAATTTCTTGATGGAATGAGCCTTCTCACACCGGACAATGATTATGCAGTAAGAGATATTCCCGATGGTTGTATTGTCTCGAACAGCATGTACCAAACCGGCAGCATAATGGGCTGGACCGTCGAACGCGTAATCGTCGAACTGGATCACCTGCAAGACTTTCTGTCCGAATCACCCGATTTCAGTAAAGCAGCACCCACATGGGGACGCATTGCAATTGATGGCGTTCGCATGAGACTGCAAAGCGGCAATAAAGTCTCAGATTACATCACTTCAATTCAACAATGGCCTATGGATTTTGCGGCGTTTTACCGTTTCAATCCAAAAAGTGGTTATCTGCACATTCAGAATGCTGAAATCAACAGCATCAAGTTAGGTAAGGCTTCAGTTTCGGCAGAAATCAACCTGCCGGTTGATGCATCCATAACGAGCCTTACAGCTAATCCGACCGCCACGCTTTCAAGTCTACGGATACGACTGGACAATCAGGGACTATGGGAGAGCCTTGTTCTGCCCGTTCTTGCCAATTACGCTGCATTGCCATCTGAAACCGGCGAGGAAGATCCGGAAACCGATATTGCGCGTCTGCGTGATATTGTTCGTAAATCTGTCGAGGCCATGCCTGACAGCCAGATTGATACGAAATCCCGAAAAGCACTTCTGAATTTTATTCAGGATATGCCATATCCGGCCGGGTTCTTTACATTGGACTTGCATTTTGACAAGCCAATGCCGATCGGCCTTAATGATATGGAGCCAAGCAAGATTGCAGAACACGCCCTCGCTGCCGCAAAAATGAGCGTAACTTATAGAGCACGCTGATCAGAGGTCACGCAAATTGAGAGCATTGCCGGGGACGCTTCGTTTTTGGAAATGCTCCATCTCTTCATTTTAAACGCATCTTACAAAATAAAGCAGTATCAACCATCATGTCCACGTCCCTGTCATCTCTTGAGACTGCCGCTAAATATCTGTCGCAATCAGACAAAGACCAATTCTTCAAAATCAAGCGTGAAATGGAAGCATCAGGTGCATCCAAAGCAAGCATTGAAGAACGTCTTCACGCATTTATCTGGCAAGTCATTGAAGCCGATGATGATGACGAATACGAAAGCGGCGATGAAGAGTGATACTTTTACAAAGCAATCGGAATGCGTTTTGGTCTGATTAGATCCAATCGTCGCTCTAAATCATTGTTTTGACGCATATCTATATCTGATCGATGCCGGATCAAAAATCTGCCCGCTCAACTGATTTCCCCGCCTGGGAGTATTTCATACTTTTCGGGATAGCT
Organism: Ochrobactrum sp. Marseille-Q0166; assembly: GCF_014397025.1. Taxonomy (NCBI): domain Bacteria; kingdom Pseudomonadati; phylum Pseudomonadota; class Alphaproteobacteria; order Hyphomicrobiales; family Brucellaceae; genus Ochrobactrum; species Ochrobactrum sp. Marseille-Q0166. Next base: position 2,037,755 of record NZ_JACJUO010000001.1, read on the forward strand.
CTAATATCAACTTGCTTCGCGCAACTGCTCTGCGGTTTGCAGATCAACCGAAACCAGCTGGCTCACACCCTGTTCACCCATAGTCACGCCGAACAGCCGGTTCATACGCGCCATGGTGATCGGATTATGGGTGATGACCACAAAACGGGTTTCGGTTGAAGCCGCCATTTCATCCATCAGATTGCAATACCGCTCGACATTATGATCATCGAGCGGCGCGTCCACTTCGTCCAGCACGCAAATGGGCGCCGGATTGGTCAGGAACACGGCAAAGATAAGTGCCATGGCAGTCAATGCCTGTTCACCGCCTGAAAGCAGCGTCATGGTCTGCGGTTTCTTGCCGGGTGGGCGTGCCAGAATTTCCAGACCCGCATCCAGTGGATCGTCGCTCTCAATGAGCTGCAACTCTGCAGTACCGCCACCAAAAAGATGCGTGAACAGGCGCTGGAATTGCGCATTTACAACGTCAAATGCAGCCAGCAGACGTTCTCGCCCCTCACGATTGAGGCTCTGGATCGCCTGCCGCAGTTTTTTGATCGCTTCAATAACGTCTTCGCGCTCGGAAATGATCGCCTCAAGACGCGCAGACAATTCCTGACTTTCCTCTTCCGCGCGCAGGTTGACTGCACCAAGACGCTCACGTTCTATGCGCAAACGCTCAAGCTGGCGTTCAAGCTGATCCGGGTCGGGCATACGGTCTTCAGGCTTCAGGCCTGTATGACGGATTGCTTCATGTGGCGCGCAATTGAGCGCATCAACAATACGTGCTTCGGTATCCTTGCGACGTTCCTCGGCAGCAGTCAGGCGCTCTTCAGCACGCGCCCGCTGTTCGCGGCTGGTCGCAAGTTGCTGGATGGCAAGGGTCGCCGCCTTGTCGAGCTCTGCCTGTGCAGCCTCTGCTTCTGCAAGAATGTCGGCAGCATGCTTGCGCCGCTCATCAGCTTCCGAAAGCTCATTAAGCAATGCACGGCGGCGGCTTTCGATCTCTTCCGGTGCTTCGGCCAGCGCTTCTGCTTCATCGGCGGTTTCTGCGCGACGATCATTGAGTGCTGCAATCTGCTGCGCGGCATTTTCCGCGCGCGACGCCCAATTACGGCGCTCAAGCCCGATCATCGCCAGACGTCTTACTCGATTGTCTGCCTCACGACGCTGGCCTTCATAGGCAGCGCGAGCTTCAGCAAGCTGCACGCGATCAGCTTGCACTTCCGCGCTCATGGCCGAATGGCGTTCACCGATGGCGTCCATATCCGGCATTTCATTGAGACGGTCTTCGGCCTCCATAACGCGGATCTGTGCTTCCTCAAGATTTTCTTCCAGGCGTGCCTTCGCTTCTTCGAGACCGGCGCGCTTAGTCGCCAGTTGCCCGGCAGCCCGCTCAACAGCGGCCAATGCCTCGCGCGCATCATCAAGCTTACGCTGATTGGCACGCCAGGCATCGCGGGCTACGCGCTCCTGTTCAACCGCTTCGCGAACAGCCATTTCAAAACGCTGTACAGCCTGCTGCGCATCCTGTACGCGGATTTCAGCACGGATTGCTTCCTGCTCAAGTTCCGTCAGACGGTTTTTTTGCGCAAGCCGCTGGGCAGCCGGTGTCGGGGCATCAGCGCTTGCCGTATAGCCATCCCAGCGCCAAAGCGCGCCGGCCGCACTGACAAGCCGTTGACCCGGACGCAGGGAAGTCTGCAAAAGCGGGCCATCATTGTCTGAAACCACACCGACCTGCGCCAGCCTGCGATGCAACTGTTGTGGACCTTCCACGAATTGAGCAAGCGGCACGCTGCCTTCAGGCAGTGCCGGATCGGTTTCAGCCGCCGGATTATATGCCCAGAAAACCGGTGCCTTGACGTCAATTGCTGCATCAAGATCTTCGCCAAGGGCGGCACCAAGAGCGATTTCATACCCCTTTCTGACCTTCAACTCTTCAACAATCGGGGGAAACTGCCCTGTTTCACCCGCATTGAGAATGCGCGCCAATGTTTGCGCTTCGGTCTCGATGCGATTGAGCTCGGTGCGCGCTTCGCTGAGCGGCTGGCGACCCGCAGCTTCCTGTTCACGCGCAGTACCCACCAGCTCTTCCGCCGCAATTACGGCGTCTTCGGACGCTGCCAGCGCTTCGGTTGCGGCCTCAACGGGAATACGCTTTTCAGCCGGATCAAATAAACCGCCGATCTGCTCAGTGACCGCCGCAATATCGCGCTCAATTGTTTCCATCTGGTTTGCCAGACGGTCACGGCGGCTTTGCGTTTCCTGCAAGCCCCGCTCGATCTGCGTGCGTTCGGCAACAGCCTCTGCGCGTTCTGCCGTCACGCGAGCCAGTGCATTTTCGCTATCCTGCAAGCGAATTTCGGCTTCTTGAAAAATCGCACGCAATTCTTCGTCGCGTTCGCCAGACGCTTCATTGGAGGCGATCAGCTCCTGCTCTTCTTCGTCCAGCCGTGCCAGAATATCGGCATTCTCGCGCACCATCTTCTCTTCGCGCGCAATATCAGCCGTCAGCTGTTCGAGACGTTTCATAAGCTCGGCGCGGCGGGCACGAACACGACCGTCTTCTTCGTCGAGCTGCGTGCGTGCGATAGAAAGGCGCTGCAAAGCGGCGGCGGCTTTTGCTTCTGCTTCGCGCATTTCAGGAAGCTTTTGTGCGCCTACGGCTTGATCACGCGCAGCCTTCATCTGTGCCTGAGCCATGTCGCCGACCACAGAAGTTGCCTGTGCCAGTGCACTTTGTGCTTCGCCTTCCTGCACCTTGGCCTGCGACCAGCGCAGATGCAAAAGCGCTGCTTCAGCGCGGCGAATATCCGCAGACAAAGCTTTAAAGCGATTAGCCTGACGCGCCTGCCGTTTCAGGCTTTCAATCTGGCTACCAAGTTCACCAACAACATCTTCGAGACGCTCGAGATTGCCTTCGGCAGCACGAAGGCGCAGTTCGGCCTCGTGGCGACGGGTATGCAAGCCCGAAATACCGGCAGCTTCTTCCAAAAGCGCACGGCGCGCCTGTGGCTTGGCCTGAATAAGTTCACCAATTCGGCCCTGCCCCACCATGGATGGCGAGCGAGCGCCCGTCGATTGATCGGCAAAGAGCAGTTGTACATCCTTGGCACGCGCTTCTTTACCATTGATACGGTAAACGGAACCCGCTTCGCGCTCGATCCGGCGCGAAACCTGCAGCTCGTCATGATCATTATAAGCGGCGGGTGCTGTGCGGTCGGAATTATCGAGGAAAAGGGTTACTTCCGCCGTATTGCGTGCAGGCCGCGTGGCGGAGCCGGAGAAGATTACATCATCCATGCCGGAAGCGCGCATATTCTTGTATGAGTTTTCACCCATAACCCAACGCAGAGCTTCAACGAGATTGGACTTGCCGCAGCCATTGGGGCCAACGACGCCCGTCAGTCCGCCCTCGATGACGAACTCCATCGGCTCGACAAAGGATTTGAAACCAACAAGACGCAGCTTGGAGAAGCGCATCAGCGAGCACTCCCCGAAACTGTTTCAATGCGGCGATTATGCGAAAAACCGGCTTCCACTTTCTCGCCCGACGCTTGGGTATAAACACAAAAAGCGGACGCAACGAAGCGTCCGCTTTTCTTGCCGAAAGGCGACTTAGAGCAGCTTGTCAATGATTGCCGACATTTCGTCAACCGAAAGGGCTCCAGCGTATTTCTGTCCATTGATGAAGAAAGTTGGCGTGGCGTTCACACCAAATTCCTGCGATCCGCGTTCCATCGTTGCTCTCACATCATCGAGAACCTGCTGGTTCGTCAAGCAAGCCTTGAACGACTCCTGTGTAAAACCTGCAAGTTTTGCGATCTGAAGCAGCGCAGCTTCGCCATCAGCGGCACCAGCCCACTGTTGCTGCTGCTTGAAGAACACTTCAATCATTGGGAAATAACGATCTTCCGGTGCGCAACGCGCCAGCATAAAGGCAGCAGTCGCACGCGGATCGAATGGGAATTCGCGGAAGATCAGCTTTGCTTTACCGGTATCGATGTATTTCTCTTTGATGGTTGGTAATGTGTTGACCGCAAAATCAGCGCAATGCGAACAGGTCAGCGATGCATATTCCACGATCGTAACAGGCGCGTCGGCCTTGCCATAAACCATGTCCTTGAGTTTGCCGGCTTCTGCAACCTTGGCTGCATCGACGCTGGCTTCGGCGCTGCGGGACTGTGCGCTCGCATTGCCAGCAAAAGCCAGTCCTGCGGCTGCTGCGCCAGCAAGAGAAATAACATGTCTGCGGTTAAGCGTTGCAGGCATACGAATCATCCAGTCCTGTTTCAATGTTGACGTTTAAAAGCAATTTAGGGTGACAGATGATTAATCACCAGCCCTCCCTTGTTCAAATGAAGTTCAACAACAGCCTTGAATCATATTTATGGCAAATCATTTCATTTCTTTGTAGCGCGTTTTTCTGCGAGTATATTTTTGCCTAGCCGGGCGAGCGCTGCACGTAGCGCATCGTCCTCAATTCCGTCAGTAGCCTTATCGATACGGCGCTCTTCGGAAGGTGCAAGAGGAGCCAATCGTTTTGGCTTGCGCCTGAAATCAAGTGCTGGCGGCTTTTGCTCGATTTTAATGCGGGCAACAGCGGAAAAACCTAAGAAACCATTGACGCGGCTTATGATTTCACCCGTCTCATGCTGGATTTGCAAAGCGGCGAAGCCTTCACAAGCAATGACAAGCGTTGCAGGTGTAAAAGGATCATCCTGACTGATCCGTCTTGGCCACAAAATGCGCAGAGGTCGTGAAGATGCACCCACTACCGGTCCAACAATATCTTCCCAAGATTGCAGCAGTGAGAGATTTATACCCGCGCGCTTCTGCAACATCGGGTCCATGAGGCCAGATGTCATATCTGCCAGCGGCCGGAAGCCCCTTTTTGCTTTCTGTTCGCTCATCGCGTCCCATTATAGCCGCGAAACCACTCAACAAACAAAGGAATACCTTCATCGAGTGTGGTTTTAGGACTGAAACCGAGATCACGCGCCGCAAGTGCAATATCGGCATAGGTACGCGGAACGTCGGCAGCGGACATCGGCTCAAGTTTACGGATCGCTTGCTTGCCACATGCTTTTTCAATTGCCGAGATGAAATCGTTGAGCATGACCGGGCGATTATTACCGAGGTTATAGACAGGCGCGGTTTGTTCAGGCTGTTCGATGATCCGTTTTACGGCACCCAAAACGCCACTCACAATGTCATCAACAAATGTGAAGTCTCGCTGCATCTGACCATTGTTATAAACGCGGATCGGCTCGTCCTTAAGGATCGCCGAAGTGAACAACCATGGCGCCATGTCTGGCCGTCCAAATGGACCATAAACCGTAAAAAAGCGTAAACCGGTCGAGTGCAGGCCGTGAACATGCTTGTAAGATACGGCGAGAAGCTCTCCTGAGCGCTTTGTGGCAGCATAGACCGAGACCGGGCGGTCAACAGCGTCACTTTCAGAAAACGGGATTTTTTCGTTTGCGCCATAAACCGATGACGAGCTGGCATAAACCACAGGCGGACGTTTTTCGAGCTTCAACGCCGCTTCAAAGACAGTAACCTGTCCCATGACATTGGCCGAAACATAGGCTGCGGGGTTTTCGATTGAATAACGAACACCCGCCTGTGCCGCCAAGTGTACGATTACATCAACATCACCATCAATGCCGATTGCCGTATTAAAAGCTTCCGCGTCGGAAATATCAGCTTGCGCAAAGCGGAAATTATCACGCGCATTCAGCTTGGCAAGGCGCGTTTCCTTGAGATCAACCTGATAATAATCATTGAGATTATCAATACCGACGACCTGCCAGCCTTCATCCAGAAGGCGCACTGCTGTGTGAAAGCCGATGAAGCCAGCAGCCCCTGTCACGATTGCTTTCATGGATGTCATTTCCTGCAAATATAGTTTGTTAAACCAGCGCGGCGGAAAGCCATAACGCGCCGTGAGGCTGCTGCATTTAGCGCTGCAATGAAGAACATAGCCGACGCAATCGTTACCTCATGTAAAAGCGGGTTATGCAACATACCGTAACTGCCACAGACCACTGCAAAATAGATCAATGCGCGCCGCATAGCCCAGCTGTCGGCGGTCCGCCAGAGATAAATGAATATCGCAATAAAGGCTGCAAACATGAAGAAGAGGCCGATGATACCGTCATTCAGCAATTCGTCGAGCACCGTGTTATGAACATGGCGAAATCCCGTAAGCATTGGCGCCTGTTCACCAGACGCCTGCCTGACAATATCCATCTTTGAATAAGAACCTACGCCCGCGACCGGATGCTGTTTAATAACATTAACGGCATTCGTCCACATAACCTCACGGATATCTGCGGAGATTTTGTCTTGCCATTTGGAACTGTCGCCGGTGTCGTAATATTCGACCATGCCTGCAAAGCGCTTTGAAATAGCATCGCCAACCGGACCGACAATGACAAGTGCCGCAACGGCTGTAACAAGTGCTGCATAGATCGCTCCCTGCTGCTTCAGGCTATAGCGTCGCAGAAACAAAATAATCTCAATCGCAGCAAAAGTTGGTAAGACAACGATAACTGCTCGGGTTTCAGATGCGAGCACGGCAGCCAGTCCCAGGACGAGCCAATGTGGCCCATTTGAAAGATACCTCGGAGCTTTAGAGATCGGAATTCCTGCGGAAATTGCTGAAACGCCTGCGACGAAGGCAAATACTGCCTCATTGCCACCGACGCCGATGCGCCCACCTTGTTCGAACAACAGATAAATTACCGCCAGTACAGCCATAACAATTCCGGCCCGCGATCCAAGAACATAAGATCGTAAAGGATCACGGATCAGAACCATGCCTGCGCTAGCAAACGCAAAAACAGTTATCAGGAGTGTGTATCCGATTTGACGATTGTCTGAAAAAGGCTCGCCGCGATAAATAATGAGGCCGAGCGACCATGCTGCGTAGAGGAGAATAAAAATATAAAACTTCTTCGCGAACAGTCTCGTCGTATTATGACGCGCTGCTGCGAGATAAATACCTAAACAAGAAAATACAAACAGTAAGACCGGGCCCAGTCCAAGCCGAATGGGCATAGCAGCAGAGGCTACAGTCAGAGCCCAATGATCAACTTTTCGTCGAACCAGGAATGACTTTTTAAAAAAACTCATCCCCCGCCTCTTTCAAGCGTTTTACTTTTAAGGCGTAGGCGATTCTCTTCATATAGTCGGTTGCCCGGAAGAAGAGTGTAGTAATCCTTTTATAGGGCGGCAAGCGCGTTTTGGCGTAGGTCCCTCGTCCTTCTGCAATTGTTGAAACTGCAACATCAGAAAACTCAACGGGCGGAATATTGGTTGTGAACAGCTCATAACCCCCATCCCAACCGCGTTCCATAGCGACATCATAAGGAAGCGACATTGGCTTTATCGCAGCAAGCAGTTTTCTGGCGCCATCCTTGGTCAAAAGATACGCGGCGGAACTGCCCAATGGCCCGTGCAGACTACGCCCAATTGAAAATCGCCCAATAACTGCGCCGAAACTACGAAAAGCAGCCATACGATGATTAATGAGCTTGATGACGTCCCAGCCCTGCAACTTTATCGCACCGTTGATAAATGGCAGAAAATCCGATGTAAACCGCACATCATCTTCAACGATGACCGCATAGGGTTCCGCCGCAGCAATAATCGCCTCCAGAGCTTTAATATGGCTGAAATAACAGCCAATTTCAGCAGGCAATACGATTTTGCCGTGACGCCTCCGAAAGCTGGCCTCGTCAAGATTGGCAAGCTCATGCTCTTTTAGCAATTTACCTTCAACCGCTTCAACGCGACGTAATTCGATACCGAACTGTTCAGCGCTGGCCTTCAGAGCTTCCCAACGCTGAAAAGATCGAGCAAGATTGATCACATAAACTGGAACCGAATTACTCAAACGCAAATTCTCTTCAAAATACTTTTGCCCCATATCGTCTAAAGCCTAATTATCATAAAGTGCCGCACACAATGCACTTTGTTTTTATACCCATTCTAAAAATACGGCGTTAATCAGGAATTACAGATTCTTTCTATAGGTCAAATTATATAACGCCCATGCTCAACGCGCATAAATCTCATAAAACAACAGCTATTTTGAACTGGTATGATCGCCACCATCGTATACTGCCCTGGCGTGTCACTCCAACAGAACACGCACGCGGAATTAAAATCGACCCTTATCGGGTTTGGCTATCAGAAGTGATGCTGCAACAAACGACCGTTGAAGCGGTCAAAACCTATTTCACTAAATTCGTTGCCTTCTGGCCTGATGTCAACTCGATGGCAAAAGCAAGTGAAGATGATGTCCTGCGTGCATGGGCCGGGTTGGGTTATTACTCTCGCGCCCGCAATCTCAAGAAATGTGCCGATCTTATCGCTGCCAACTATAATGGGAAATTCCCAACGACTGCAGCTGAATTAAAGCTGCTGCCCGGTGTAGGCGATTATACCTCGGCCGCGATTGCTGCCATTGCCTTCGGAGAGCCTGCGGCTGTGGTTGACGGCAATGTCGAACGCGTTGTCTCCCGCCTCTATGCCATTCACACCCCTCTCCCCGCCGCAAAAACGCAAATACGCATTTTGATGGGCAAACTCACACCGCACGACAGGCCCGGAGACTTTGCGCAGGCCGTCATGGATTTGGGAGCAACAATCTGCACGCCGCGACGCCCGGCTTGCGCGATATGTCCGCTCAATGATGACTGCCAGGCTCTTGCACATCACGATCCCGAAACATTCCCGGTGAAAGCACCGAAAGCAGCAAAGCCTGTACGAACGGGGGCAGCATTTATCGCGATTGCAGATGATGGCTCGGTGCTGCTACGCAAACGGAAAGGCGAAGGTCTGCTGGCTGGCATGAGCGAAGTCCCCGGTAGCGCATGGACGGCACGCATCGACGGGGATACGACAATCAATGCCGCCCCCTTCCCCGACAACTGGTTGCCAGCTGGTGCCATCACCCATGTATTCACGCATTTTGAATTGCGTCTGTCTGTCTATTCAGCCAGTGATATTGCTAAACGCAATGATATGGACGGCTGGTGGTCCGCCCCTTCCGAACTTGAGGGCGAAGCACTTCCTACTGTTATGAAAAAGGCCATCGCTGCCGCCATTCCAGATGCTTTCAAAAAGGGAAGGAAAAAGCTTTGATCACTCCTGTCAAACATGTCGTGTTCGATATTGGAAAAGTGCTTCTGCATTACGATCCAGAGCTCGCTTATCTGGACACCATCCCGGACGCTCACGAACGGAAGTGGTTTCTGGAAAATATTTGCACCAGCGCATGGAATATAGAGCAGGATCGCGGGCGTAGCTGGCAGGATGCAGAAGAGCTTCTGATTCGCGATCACCCGGAACGCAGCGAACAAATTAAAACATTCAGACGAAACTGGAGCCTGATGATTCCTTATGCTTATGAGGACAGCGTTGCAATTCTACGCGGTTTGATTGCACAAGGTCATGATGTGACCATGCTCACAAATTTTGCTTCGGATACGCTGCCCGAAGCACAGAGCCGCTTCCCGTTCCTGAAAGAAAGTCGTGGTGTTACTGTTTCAGGAGATATTCGCCGGCTGAAGCCGGAACGCGAAATTTATGAGCACCATGTAGAAACCTTTAATCTCGATCCGGCTGCGACCCTGTTTATCGACGACAGTATTGCCAATGTTGAAGGTGCCAAAGCAGCCGGATGGCAGGCCATACATTTTACAGGCGCAGCGAAGCTTGGCGATGACTTGCGGCGCCTCGGTCTTTCTTTCTGACATTAAGCAAAATGCCGATGCAAAAAGCCCTCGGAGCAGAATGCTTCGAGGGCTTTTTTATCAGACTTTGTTGGAGGTCGTCCGATTGTAGTTTCTTGGGCTTTATGCGCCGACTGCGGCCATCTCGTCGCGGATGACTTTGCGCAGCTCATCAATTGGCTTTAGTACACCCGCTTCTTCATAGTGCCAGAAAGTCCAGCCATTGCAGGCATCAAAGCCCTGCACCTTTGCACCGATGCGATGAATGGAACCGGCTTCGCCGTTAGCGGTCAGCGTACCGTCTGCACGCACAATTGCCGCATAGCGGCGACGCGCATCCGACAATACGGTCCCCGGACGCAGGAGACCTGCTTCCATGATCGAAGTGAAAGCCACGCGCGGCTCTGCACGCTTGCCAGTCATCACAGTCAATTCTGCTTTGCCGAGAGGTTCGACTGAAGCAATGCGTGCAGTTGCAGCATCGATATAGTCCTGTTCGCGTTCAATGCCGACGAAATGGCGGCCAAGACGCTTTGCAACAGCCCCCGTCGTGCCTGAACCAAAAAACGGATCAAGGATTACATCACCCGGTTTGCTTGACGACATGAGAATGCGGGCAAGCAACGCCTCAGGCTTCTGTGTCGGATGCACCTTGTCACCATTTTCGTCTTTCAGGCGCTCTGAACCGGTGCAAATCGGAAACAGCCAGTCGGAGCGCATCTGCACATCATCATTTGCTGCTTTCATGGCATCATAATTGAACGTGTACCCCTTGCTCTTGGCATCACGCGAAGCCCAGATCAGCGTTTCATGCGCGTTCTGGAAGCGGCGGCCGCGGAAGTTTGGCATAGGATTGGTTTTGCGCCAGATCACGTCATTGAGCAGCCAGAAGCCAATATCCTGAAGCTGTGAGCCAACGCGGAAAATGTTGTGATAGGAGCCAATGACCCAGATGGTGCCATTTGGCTTCAGCACGCGACGGCAAGCCATCAGCCACGCACGGGTGAAAGCATCATAGGCCTGAAAGCTTTCAAATTGATCCCAGTGATCGTCAACAGCGCTGACCATGGTCTGGTCCGGGCGGTGCAAATCACCACCCAGCTGCAGATTGTACGGAGGATCAGCAAAAATGACGTCCACCGAATGATCAGGAAGACGCTCTAACGCGGCAACGCAATCACCCTTGATGATAGAGTCGAGCCAGGCGGTACGTGGGGCCTCATTAGGCAACTCATGTGCAAGACGTACTAGGGACATGGGATACTCGATTACCTGTGAACGCTAAAAACTTGCCCTTATGGTTACTGAACAGGGTAAATATGCGGTTAACGCCAAGTAATTGAAATCGTAAACCTTTTCTTAATTTTCCACGAAAAGCCCGGGTTTCCGGTGCTTTCAGTGCCACCCAACGTTCCGCAGTTTTCTTCCAGCCATATTAAAGCCGTCAACGAATTGCAGTTCACGAGTGAAATCCGGTGCAATGCCTAAGGCTTGGTTATTCGTTTTTGCCTATGATCGCACCGAAACTGATTTGCTTTTTTGATGTGCGGACCATGAATATCAACGAGTTGCGTCATAACCGGTATTTGCGCGTTCTTTTTGTACCGTTCCGAATGCGTGCCCTTGTACGCGGCAGCGAAATAGGGCTTGCCGTCGCAGGCGCGCTTATCGGGATTATCTCGGCGCTGGCAGTTGCAGCTATTGATGGCATTTCACAATGGATGCATCATGCGCTGTTCGATCTGGCCGATGGAGAAAGACTAAGCTCAGCCTCGCAGCTAAATCCGACAGCTTATCTTGCTCCCATTGCTGGCGGCATTCTCATGGGCATCGTGATATGGGTGCTGGCACGCTGGCGCAAAAAGCCGATCGTTGACCCTATCGAAGCAAATGCGCTGCATGGCGGCCATCTGTCACTGACCGACAGTTTCATCCTTGTCGGACAAAATCTTATTGCAAATGGCTTTGGCGCCTCGGTCGGGCTGGAGGCAGCCTATACGCAGCTTTCGAGTGGCTTCGCTTCTCGCATAGGACGCATACTCAAACTGCGTCGTGCCGATCTGCGGACGCTTGTAGGCTGTGGAGCTGCGGCAGCAATTGCGAGCGCTTTCAATGCACCGCTTACCGGAGCATTTTACGCATTTGAGTTGATTATTGGCGTCTATTCAATTGCGACGCTGGCCCCGGTGGTTGTCGCTGCAATTGTTGGAATGCTTGTAACGCAAGCTATTGGTGGCGCGCCGCTGGTTATTCACGTAGGACAACTTGATGGCATTGCCGCGCGCGATTATCTGCCTGCACTTGTGCTCGGCTTTGTTACCGCCGGCATCGCGATTTTGATCATGCGTGGCGTCACAACCGTTGAACGAGTTGCACGCAAGAGTGCGGTGCCAACTGTATTTGCGCCCGCGATTGGCGGCGCAGTTGTCGGCATGATAGCCTTTGTTTCTCCGCAGGTTCTCGCGTCAGGCCACGGTGCGCTGCATCTCGATCTGAATGCCAGCCTTACAATCCCCGTCCTGCTCTTGCTGATTTTCAGCAAATCGCTGGCCTCGGCTGTCTCTATTGGCTCCGGTTTTCGCGGTGGTCTGTTCTTTGCATCGCTGTTTCTAGGCGCGCTTACGGGCAAGCTATTTGCCATCCTGACCGGCTATGTCCTGCCATTAACGCTGGAACCAGAAGCCTATGCCGTTATTGGGATGAGTTCGATGGCAGTCGCGATCATTGGCGGCCCCCTAACGATGACCTTCCTCGCGCTGGAGCTTACCGCAGATTTCCCTCTTGCAATGCTAGTTCTGGGCGCTGTCGTCTCATCATCGCTCATGGTAAGAAAGACATTCGGCTACTCGTTTGCAACTTGGCGGTTCCATCTGCGCGGTGAAGCTATCCGATCAGCCCATGATATTGGCTGGGTTCGCAATCTCACTGTCAATCGTATGATGCGTCATGACGTCAAGACCGTGCAAATCGACACGGACATCGAAACATTCCGTCATGATTTCCCACTTGGCTCCACCCAACGCGTTATAGCAGTGGATAGCGAGGGCCATTATGTCGGCATGATACCGGTGCCGGAGGCCTATTCGGAAAGCTTCGATAAGACCGATGAAAAGCGCAGTATTCGCGAGTTGCTGCGCTATCAGGATGAGTTCCTGCTGCCACAGATGAACGCGAAAGAAGCCGTTGTGCGCTTTGATCGCGCGGAAGCAGAAGCACTTGCCGTTGTCGACAATGCGCAAGACCGTAAAGTTCTGGGGCTTTTGAGTGAAGCGCACACGTTACGCCGCTACAGCGAAGAGCTTGACCGGCGCAGACGTGAGGTTTCCGGCGAGGTATAAGTTAATTGGACGTATCAGTCGTGGGTTCAGTTCCGCGGTTTTCCGGCGTCACGCTGTAATAATATGGCGTTGCAAGAATAAACGCAAAAACAACGGCAATAGCTAGAATGAACAGCACAACAGATTTTCGCATCAGTTTCTCCTTCTATGAAAGAAGAAACGGCTTCGCATCGACATCGTTCCCGGAAAAGCCGATAACGATTTCGCGGAAGTTTGACCTGTGGGTCATAAAGTTGTAGCTCATCGACAATGTTTTGTGGGTGATCTTACCCCATTTTCTCCCGAGTAAAGGCTTTTGACATGGCAGCTCCAGCCCTGATTATTTTTGATTGTGATGGCGTTCTGGTGGACTCAGAAATTATCGCAGCGGAAGTCGATGCCGCTCTTCTGACAGAAGCGGGATACCCGATTGAAGCCGCAGAAGTGGGAGAGCGTTTCGCAGGCCTGACATGGCAGGATATCCTTCTGACTGTTGAGCGCGAAGCGGGCATTCCTATTTCCGCCTCGCTTTTGGACAAGGCGGAAAAGCTGCTCGATGAACGCTTGAAAAATGAAGTACAGGTTATTGAAGACATCGTCGAAGTCGTTTCGGCACTGAAACTGCCAAAATGCATCTGCTCTAACTCGACCAGCGCACGCCTTGAAATCATGCTCAAGCGCGTTGAGCTTTATGACTTGTTTGCACCAAATATCTTCTCAGCACGCGAAGTTGGTAGCAAAAAGCCGAAACCTGCACCGGATGTCTTCCTGCATGCAGCAAAGCAATTCGGTGTCGATCCGGCAGACGTGATTGTAATTGAGGATTCAGCGCACGGCATTCAGGCAGCGCGCGCTGCCGGAATGCGCGTCATCGGTTTTACGGGTGGAGCGCATACTTATCCGGGCCACGCCGACAAGCTGACAGATGCTGGTGCTGAAACCGTCATCCATCGCCATAAGGACTTGCCCAGCGTGATCGAAGCTCTTTCAATCTGGACGGATGCCTGAACGGGTCCGATCCCTTCCAGACAAGTTGTGTTGCGCGCCTGAACGGGCGCGCAACGCTTCATCACGCAGCACTTCGCTTGCTTTTGCTTTTTACCTGAGCATTCAGCGTGGCGAGCAGTTCTTCTGACTCACGCTCACTCAAGCCGATCATCAGCCTGTCACCGATTGATGCAGGCTCATCGGTCGTTACGTCAAAAATCGCCCAAGTCTCCGTGGGTTCAAGAACGCGTTCGTATTTTGGCTTCATGGCCCTAAGCTCAGAACAGGCAAAAATGCCGCTCTGCCCCTGTTATCTCGTTGCTTGTTTGCGAGATAACAAGCCTCCGTATTTTGGACCTGGCTATCTCATGCACTGTTTTTCTAATCTAAATTTCTTGCAATTCACTTCCATCAATCCCTTTTTTTTAAATAAAGCATTGGAGATTACTTCTATAGTTAAATTTCTATTTCCAAAATCAGAGCATCGATTACCTATTTCGGATTTGTCGCACCCTTTGCGCGCCTGCGCTTTTTATTTGAAAAACCGACAAGAGAATGAACCGACTTTGCGTCAATCGGCTTACCAAATAGCCAGCCCTGTCCGAAAAGATTGCTGCAGATATCGCGTAGATACCGAGCCTGCGCTTCAGTCTCAATGCCTTCAATCACAATTCCCAGCCCGTGCTGGTGAGCCATCGCGATAATTTGCGGAACGATCGAAACGGCCCCTGCCTCATCGCCGACGTTTCGCGTAAACGCCTTGTCAATTTTGATGGCATCGACTTGCAATTCACCAAGATAAGCAAGGCTGGAATAGCCCGTACCAAAATCGTCTATATAGACTTTGTGCCCTTTCTCACGCAAAAGCTTGATGCCCTCGCTGGCCTTGGCGAAGTCGACTGCTGTTCGCTCCGTCAGTTCGAGCCCGATCTGTTGAGGTTTAATTTTTGCATCAGACAGCCGAGCTTCGAGCGTTTGCAGAAAGTTCGGGCTTTGTAGATCACCAGCGGTGATATTGACGTTAATGTAGAGAGAATGCTGCTGTCGAAGTAGATCACCCATTTCTTCAACAACATGATCGAGTACATAGGCTGTTATCAAGTGGCCAATGCCAGCAGTCTCGGCGCGTGCAACAAACAGATCAGGCGGAACGAAATCGCCTTTGGTAATTTCCCATCGGATAAGCGCTTCGAATCCAATGATTTTCTCATTACCAAGACTGACGATAGGTTGATAAACAAGCGTTAGCTCATTTGCTTGTAGGGCTTTCTTAAGTAATGAGGTCAATGAACGGTCTCGGTTGCGATAGTAGGTCCAGCCAATCGCAACACCACCACCGACGAGCAAGCCCAAGCTTGTAAATACAAATGGCAACAACTCGTCTGTATAATTAGACCAGCTTTCAGACGTGGCGATGGCAATGCAGACTCCCGTTTCATCGTCACATGCCTTTTGCCCTAAAACACCATCCGTTATGCCAACAGATTGCATGCTTTTCGTTGGAACAAAGCTGTTCTGGATATTTTCAGGAAAAGTAGAAGGGTTACTGTAAAGCTTGGCAAACTGTGTGTGATCAGCGTTCGTCATGAAAACTGCGAAATCATATTGCGGAACGTGCACAGCGTCGAAGGCCAATGCACTTAAAACAAGATTACCAGAATTTTTACCAAAAATCGGACCATGACTGCCCGATGTTATAAGTTCTCTGTCCTGATAAACATACTCACCGTCTTTAAGGAGCACATCTTCCTTACTTCTGGGTTTTGACGTAACGACATCGTTCAACAATGTAGAACATTGCAGCATATCGTTTTTAAGACGACCAATGTCTTTGACATGATATCCCGCAAAAAGCAGCTCACGCATATAGCGTTTATCATCTGCCGAACACAGGGCGTAGGGAGATTGATTGACCTTATCCAGGGTCTCCTTGGCCGAAACCACAATGCGATTAGCCTGGGTCATGAGCACCGTCATATAGGCGTCCATGTCTTTCTCTTCATCGTAAAGGCGAAACTGATCCCCAGCCCATTTTCCTGTAATGGCGCCAAGTAATAACATTATACAAATTACATAGGGTACAGGCGAAAAAAATACGCTGCGTTTTAACCCCATCAAAACCGCCTTAATTAAAATCGACTAAAACCAAAAAATATCACTCATCATAAAGATGAACATTAATTCGAAAAAATCGACAATGTAAACGGAATAATCTGTTTTTTTATAATAACTATAGAAATCTATGAATACACAAAAAGCAAATTTATATTGTGCGAAGTTCATAAAAAAGCGGCCAGAGATCAATTCAAAAGCCGCTTTCAAGATGCAATATTTCGCAACCCATTACTTTGTATTGTATGGGCCTTCATCGAACCCGACGAAAATCTGCACGCTGCGTGCGCTTTCAGTCGGGATTGAAATTCCCTTGTCGTTAAATACAAATTGCGTTGCTCCACCGCCATTGCTGACGTTGACAGTCTGCTTGTGGAGCTTGGAATAGATTACGCTTCCACCCTGAACAACAGCAACGCGGATCGGCATCGTGATAGTGCCACTCTTATATTTGGGGCCAGGCACGACTTTACCGGCTGCAGCAACATCAAGGGTAATCGTACCGCCGCCATGCTGGCAATCACGCGTCGTATCTGTCAGTGATGCCTGATAAATCACACGACTCGCATCTTTATCACCACCCTTTTCGTAGGTGCTGAAATAAGCTGTACCTTCACGAAGCGAGACACTTGGGCAAAAAGCCATAAGGTCGGACGCCTTGACACGTGGTTGTCCACCATCTGCCGCATTCTGTGTGCCACTGGTGGTACAGCCTGCAAGAGCTGTGAGCAAAACCGTTGCAACGACTGGAAACAATGATGAACGATTCTGTGATGCTTTATGCATAAACCAGACTTCCCTGCATTGATCGACTGTTCTATACCACTACGCGGTGCATAGCGTGAGGGTGTTTTCCCGTTTTTTATCCCTAAGAGCAACCCCATCCATCAAAAGATGCATTAATTCTTGCGGCTTTTTTAGGGAAGCTTTATTGCATTCTCGGCTAAAAATCTGCTTCTACCCGAAATGAAGGCCTTTGAGATGAAATATATCAGCACACGCGGCGAAGCCCCAGTTCTGGGATTCAGCGATGCTTTGCTCGCCGGACTTGCCCGTGATGGCGGCCTCTATCTCCCGCAGGAATATCCACAATTCACCGCTGCCCAGATCCGGAACCTTCGGGGAAAATCCTATGTGGATATCGCACTGGCTGTACTGACGCCCTTCGTCAATGACGAAATTCCGCAGGCAGACTTTGAGCGTATGGTGCGCGAAGCTTACGGATCCTTCCGTCACGATGCAGTTTGCCCACTGGTTCAGACGGGCTCGAATGAGTATGTGCTTGAGCTTTTCCATGGCCCGACGCTGGCGTTCAAAGATGTCGCCATGCAGCTTCTGGCACGAATGATGGACTATGTTCTGGCACAGCGCGGCGAACGCGCGACGATTGTGGGCGCCACCTCCGGTGACACGGGCGGCGCAGCTATTGAAGCTTTTGGTGGCCGCGAAAATACCGATATTTTCATCCTGTTCCCGAACGGTCGTGTTTCGCCTGTTCAGCAGCGTCAGATGACCAGCTCGGGCTTCTCGAATGTTCATGCTCTTTCCATCGAAGGCAATTTCGATGACTGCCAGAATCTGGTGAAGGGCATGTTCAACGATCTCGCATTCCGCGATAGCATTTCATTGTCAGGCGTGAATTCGATCAACTGGGGACGCATCATGTCTCAGGTTGTTTATTACTTCACGGCGGCACTAAGCCTTGGCGCACCTGATCGTGCAGTCTCGTTCACCGTTCCAACTGGTAACTTTGGTGACATTTTTGCAGGCTATGTAGCCAAGAAGATGGGACTGCCAATTGATCAGCTCATCATAGCGACAAATGATAACGACATTCTGGCTCGCACACTGGAAAGTGGCGCCTATGAAATGCGTGGCGTGGAGCAAACAACATCACCGTCGATGGACATCCAGATTTCATCGAACTTTGAACGTTTGTTATTTGAAGCCCATGATCGTGATGCAAGCGCGGTGCGGGGTTTAATGGACAGCATGAAGCAATCGGGTGGTTTTACCATCTCCGAAAAGCCGCTTTCCACCATTCGCGGTGAGTTCGCAGCGGGCCGCGCAACTGTGAAAGAAACGGCCGCAACCATCAAGTCGGTTCTGGATACGGATGGCTACCTTCTGGACCCACATTCCGCGATCGCTGTTAAGGTCGCTCGCGAAAAAGTGTCCGGCAATGCGCCAATGGTTGTTCTCGCAACCGCACATCCGGCCAAATTCCCTGATGCAGTCAAGGCTGCAAGTGGCGTGACGCCAGAGCTGCCGGCATGGCTTTCGGACCTGATGGACCGAAAAGAAAATTTCACAGTTCTTCACAACGACCTGAAAATCGTGGAAGATTACCTTCGCCGTCATTCTCGGGCGTAAGTTTAAATCTTGCTCAGGAATTAAGAACGGGAACCCGAACGGGATTATGGGAGCATTTTGCATATGGGTGTTGAAGTAACGCGTCTTTCCAATGGCTTGACCATTGTTACAGATAACATGGCGCATGTGGAAAGCGTCGCGTTGGGTATCTGGGTAAAAGCGGGCGCAAGAAACGAAGCCCCAAACCGCCATGGCATTGCTCACCTGCTGGAACATATGGCCTTCAAGGGCACTGAAAAACGCTCTGCCTGGCAGATTGCCTCTGACATTGAAAATGTCGGTGGTGAAATCAACGCGGCCACGAGTGTCGAAACAACGTCCTATTATGCGCGTGTGCTGCGCAACGATATGCCTTTGGCAATCGATATTCTCGCCGACATTCTGACCGCATCCAAGTTCGATGAAGCCGAGCTTGAGCGTGAAAAGCAGGTCATTATGCAAGAAATCGGCGCGGCACACGATACGCCTGATGATATTGTGTTTGACCGTTTCACCGAAGCGGCCTATCGCCATCAGCCTATCGGACGTGCGATTTTAGGCGAGCCTGAAACCGTCATGTCGTTCACTTCAGCTGACCTTCGTCAATATATGGACGAACAATATAGTGCCGACCGTATGGTCGTGACGGCTGCTGGTGGCATTGACCATGATGAATTCGTGAAGGAAGTGGAAAAGCGTTTGGGCGGTTTCCGCGCCCATAATACGGCGCCAACCCTTGATCTTGCGACCTATGTCGGCGGCGATTTCCGCGAAGATCGCGAATTGATGGATGCACAAGTGCTGATCGGCTTTGAAGGCCGCGCCTATCATGTCAGAGACTTCTATGCCTCGCAGCTTCTATCGATGATCCTCGGCGGCGGGATGTCCTCACGCCTTTTTCAGGAAGTGCGCGAAAAACGCGGTCTGTGCTATTCAGTCTATGCGTTTCATTGGGGTTTTTCAGATACCGGTCTGTTCGGAATTCATGCCGCAACTGGCAAAGACGAGCTGGTCGAGTTGCTTCCGGTGATTATTCAGGAGCTGCATAAAGCAGCAGAGTCCATCGATATAGAGGAAGTCAATCGTGCGCGTGCGCAATATAGTGCGAGCCTTTTGATGTCGCAGGAAAGTGCTGCAAGCCGTGCCGGTCAAATCGCACGTCAATTTCTTCTCTATGGTCGCCCTGTTGCGAACAGCGAGCTGATGGAGCGCCTATCCTTGATCACGCCACAACGATTGAGCGATCTGGCAGGACGTATGTTCCTTGACAGCAAGCCGACAATTGCAGGCGTGGGCCCTATTGGACGTCTCATGAGCTTTGAAGGGCTGACAGATGCTCTTTCCACCAGTACGCATAGCAGGAAAATTGCCGTTTAGCGGATCAAGGAACAGGCTTTAGTTTATCGGAGAATTCATGCAACATTGTTGGATATTCTCCAAGTAGCCTTTTCTCTTCCGCTAACAACACGAGAACCAACATGATCGGCCTGCCATTCCGGCGCAGCAATCCGACACTTCTTCGCGGCAAGCGCGTTTATTTGCGCGAGCCGTTGCCGAGTGATTTTGCGGCCTGGGCCAATGTCAGAGAGCAAAGCCGGGCGTTCCTCACTCCGTGGGAACCAACCTGGGCCGATGATGATCTAACAAAAAGCGCCTTCCGTCATCGATTGCGCCGTGTGCAGGAAGAGATATCCGATGGTACCGGCTATCCTTTTTTTATTTTTGACAGCAAGGATAATCGGCTTCTCGGCGGAATAACGCTGGGCAATATTCGGCGCGGTGTCGGACAAAACGGCATGATCGGCTATTGGAGCAGCGTATCGTCTGCTGGCAAAGGCTATATGACTGAAGCCTTATCTTTGGTTATACCCTTTGCATTCAATGAACTGAGGTTGCACAGAATTGAAGCTGCCTGTATTCCCCATAATATTCGTTCCATACGGCTTCTCGAAAAAGCCGGATTTCAGAGAGAAGGACTGTTGCGCTCTTATCTCAAGATCAATGGCTTTTGGCAGGACCACCTGTTGTTTGCCCTGATAGAAAGCGATTTACGCATGATCAATGGCAAGGTTGAATACTCGTGAATGGTTTAAAAAACAGGTTTTTTGCAACTTTTCTTCGCTGTCTAGCGCTAGTCGTCATTGTGACCTGTTCGGCAATCCCTTCTCAGGCCGTTGAACCCATAAAAATATCCAAGGAAGATACCGCTCTCGATCTTTCGCGCGCTGTTGAGCTGCTGCGCAATCAAGGTGAGAGTGTTCAGGTTTCGACTGCACCGGGGGCCGACGGAATCGTTCGCCGCATTGAGGTTCAGGCTGATCCAAACTCCAATGCCTCCGGCGACTGGGCAGCATTTTCCATTGCCAATCCGACCGATCAACAAATTGACCGGCTGATTGTCGCTCCGCATTTCCGCCTCGTGGGGTCAGGTGTCATCTGGCCTGATCTTGGTTCCTCGCGCATTTCATCGATCACGCCCAGTGAGGGCTTTACGCTGGACCGACAGCCAAGCCAAGATGCAGATGTTTTCAGCATCACCCTTAATCCTGGCACCGTAATCACCTTCGTTGCCCAGCTTTCATCACATAATCTTCCTCAGCTTTATCTATGGGAACCTGAAGCTTATAAGGACGCCGTCAACTCTTACACGCTTTACCGCGGTATTCTGCTCGGCATTTCCGGCCTTTTGGCACTGTTCCTGACCATTCTTTTTGTTGTGAAAGGCACATCGCTCTTTCCGGCAACGGCGGCGCTCGCATGGGCGGTTCTTGCTTATATCTGCGTGGATTTCGGCTTTTGGAATAAGCTCATGGAAATCACGCCCGGAAATGAGCAGGTCTGGCGCGCTGGTACCGAAGTCGCCCTCGCCGCCTCTTTGGTGATTTTCCTGTTCACCTATCTGAACCTCAATCGCTGGCATGATCATTTCAGTTATGGCGCGGTCACATGGGTGCTCGGACTTTTAGCGCTTGCCGGCGTGGCTGTTTTTGATCCGCCCGTAGCCTCCGGCATAGCGCGTATGTCGCTGGCATTAACAGTCATATCGGGAATCTTCATCATCGGCTACTTAACGATCAAAGGCTACGACCGAGCGGTGATGCTCATTCCAGCCTGGCTGTTGACGCTGATATGGCTGCTCGGCGCATGGATGACGGTATCGGGCCAGCTCGATAATGACATCATCCAGCCAGCCCTTGGCGGCGGTCTGGTACTGATTGTCCTGCTTATCGGCTTTACTGTGATGCAGCATGCCTTCTCAGGCGGCGCGCTGCAACAAGGATTGCTTTCGGATATGGAACGTCAGGCGCTTGCTGTCATTGGTGCAGGCGACATCGTGTGGGACTGGGATGTACCACGTGATCGTGTTGTCACCACACCTGACATTGCAAATTATCTTGGCAATACGGCAAGTTCGCTGCAAGGTCCTGTGCGCAACTGGTTGCCTGCCATGCATGCCGATGACCGCGACCGCTTCCGCTCGACGCTCGATGCCATTCTGGAAAACCGGCGTGGCCGTATCGGGCAGATTTTCCGGCTGCGCGCCAATGACGGCCATTATCACTGGTATGCGCTACGCGCCCGCCCCGTCATCGGCTCCAATGGCGAGATTGTTCGTTGTGTGGGGACTCTGATCAATGTTACCGAGCAGAAAAAAGCCGAAGAGCGCCTGCTTCATGATGCGGTTCATGACAATCTGACAGGCCTGCCCAATCGCGAGCTGTTTCTTGATCGTCTCAGCAATCTTATGAACATGGCCCGTGGTGAAAGCAATCTGCACCCGACCGTGTTCATTATTGATATCGACCGTTTCAAACAGGTCAATGACAGTCTTGGCATGTCGGCAGGTGATACGATTCTGCTCACCATCTCCCGCCGCCTGTCACGCCTGATGAAGCCGCAAGATACACTTTCCCGCCTGTCGTCGGATCAGTTTGGTTTATTGCTTGCATCTGAAAGCGATCCAGGACGCATAGCGGCTTTTGCCGAAGCTTTGCGCCAGGCTGTTCGCTCGCCCATTGCCTATGCAAAGCGCGAGATCGTGCTGACAGCTTCTATCGGTCTGATTACATGGACAAAGACTGCTGCTTCAGCGGAAGACTTTGTCAAAGATGCGGAACTTGCAATGCATCAGGCCAAACGCTTCGGTGGCGACCGTATCGAACCATTCCGTCCTGCTTTCCGCGCTATCGGCAGCGACAAGCTACAGCTTGAATCCGATCTTCGCCGTGCGCTTGAACGCGATGAGATCAGTCTGGTCTATCAGCCGATCGTGCGTCTGGATGAAGGGACGATTGCAGGTTTTGAAGCCCTGATGCGTTGGGAGCATCCACGCCGTGGCGCCATTTCTCCATCTGAGTTCATTCCGATTGCAGAAAGCTCCGGCCTTATTGTGCAACTTGGACTGTTCGCCATTCAGCGGGCGGCTGAAGACCTCTATGCGTGGCAAGAACAGTTTCCGAAGCTAAACCTGTTTGTTTCGGTCAACCTATCAAGCACGCAGTTGATCCGGCAGGACCTCATCAATGATGTTCGTTCGGTTCTTTCACGTATTCATCTCACTCCCGGCAGCCTGAAGTTGGAACTGACGGAATCTGTGCTGATGGAAAACCCGGAACAGTCCGCTCATGTGCTCGCTCGTCTGAAAACCATGGGTGTCGGCCTATCACTTGATGATTTTGGCACCGGCTATTCATCATTGGCATATCTGACACGCTTCCCGTTCGATATCATCAAGATCGACCGCTCTTTCGTTAAGGGTGATCAGCCGCAGAAAACAACGCTTTTGCGCTCCATCGTCAGCATGGCGCATGATCTTGGTCTGGCAGTTGTGACAGAGGGTGTCGATAACGAAAATGATGCCTTGCAACTGCGTCAAATGGGTTGCGAATACGTTCAAAGCTTCATGTTTGGTGAACCGGCCAGCCGCGATGACGCGACACGTATTGTGCGAGAACAACAGGACGCTGCGGCGGCTTAACTCTTAAAAATGTTCTTCAGGCGTGACCGGCTTCGGAAACGAGCCGTGTCATGTCAATGCCCATACGCACCATCAGACGCTCATATTTTCCCGTAATATCACTGTCGAAGAGCATATCCATAGGTGCAGGACACGCAAGCCAGCCATTTTCTGCGAATTCCATATCAAGTTGCCCCGGCGCCCAGCCTGAATAGCCCAGAGTCAACAAAGCCTGCGATGGTCCATTTCCACTATAGATCGCATGCAGAATATCAACTGTCGCCGTCAAACAAATATTTTCGGTAACTGGCATGGTCGAGTCGGCCATATAGTCATCACTATGCAGAACGAATCCACGCGTGCGATCCACTGGCCCGCCATTGCGTACCATAATCTGTTGCGCGCGTTTGGGCAGCATTACCAAGTCTTCACCTTCAATGATACCAAGCTGACGCAGGAGATCAGGAAAACCCAGCGGCTGAAGCTGATTGATGATGAAGCCCATGGCACCTTCCTCAGAATGTGCACAAATGTAGATAACAGCGCGGGCAAAACGCTCGTCATTCATGCCGGGCATGGCAAGCAGGAACTGCCCGTTTAAGAACCCCTGCTCCTGATTTGGCTTTCTGAGAATGGTCATAAAGATCAAGGTAGCAAGACTGCGTCAAATGACAATGAAAATTGCACGAAGTTTTTTGGCGTGGTAAATGCCGCTTGATTTCAGAAAGGATAATGTAGAAATATTGCCCGCAAGAAATCTAATTATTAACAGAGATTTATAGCTTCGATGCAGATTTATATAATACTGTCTTTAGCCCTTATTTTCATAGTTTACTCTCTATATGCACAGTCAAAATTGTCTCCTCTAATTGATTTCATCAGACAGAGCTCAACAATGACAAAGACCATCGGTGATGTGTCTGATCTTTATTATATTTTCACCATGCCGCGAGGCAATTATCGGTTTGCCCTGTTCCTTTGGCACAACGCAATCCCACCACAGGAAATCGCCGACAATTTTGATGATTTTGCACAATTGCGTGTTGTCTCCAACATCGCTTTGCTCATGCATATCGCTTTGGGTTCAATGATCTTTATGATGGTGATTTTCAATCTCATGGTAAAAATCTGAACCAAAATATGCCAGCATGAACTGAGCCTTGATAGGACCATCTTTTTCAAGCAATCTTACTTTATGAGATCACTTGCTTTCGTTACTCTTCCGCTGCTGCTTTGCGCCGTCATGGACGCCCAGGCAGCTACATCCGACTGGATAGAAACGCCCGGCGGAAAAGTGCGCATTGTTCTTGAAGATAAGAAGTCTGGCAC
The DNA here is from genome assembly GCF_014397025.1 of Ochrobactrum sp. Marseille-Q0166. Taxonomy (NCBI): domain Bacteria; kingdom Pseudomonadati; phylum Pseudomonadota; class Alphaproteobacteria; order Hyphomicrobiales; family Brucellaceae; genus Ochrobactrum; species Ochrobactrum sp. Marseille-Q0166. Next base: position 2,062,537 of record NZ_JACJUO010000001.1, read on the forward strand.
GAGCCAGCGCGGCGCATTGCAGATCAATCTCAATCCGGGATGGAAAACCTATTGGCGGAATCCGGGCGATGCAGGCGTGCCGCCGCAGATCAATATTGAAAGCAATGCCGCTGCACATATCGATTACCCGGCTCCCGTCTATTTTGGGGCGGGCGATGAGGGCGGCATTGGTTACAAGCAGCCTGTGTCGTTGCCTCTGACATTCACAGCCAAGCCGGGAGAAGACCGCCTGAAAGGTCACGTTTTTCTCGGTGTTTGTGACAAAATCTGCATCCCGGTGCAGGCGGAGTTTGACTTCCCGTTGAACGAGGCTGAAGACCAATCACCGCAGGCTGTCGCGACGCGCACAATTATCGAAACAGCCTTTGACCGCCTACCCGCACCGGCATCCTCAGATTTCGGTGTGAAAAGCGCAAAACGGAGAGAGAACAAAGCTATTTTCGAACTTGCACTCCCGGACACCACAGCACCTGCCCAATTGTTTGTTGGAAGTGAGCAGCTTAATCTTTCCGAACCAAAGCCTGAAGGGCAGTCGCATTTCACGGCAATGCTTCACGGTGAAGCCAAAGAAGACACGCTCATTGACTATACGCTTGTGCAGAATGGTAAAGCGGTTTCCGGGCAGATCCAGCTTGATTAGCTTTGGCAATTCGGAAATTGAATTTGTGAAAATCGTCGTTATCGGCTTAAGTGTGATTGCCATGCTTCGAGCAAAGGCAGAAGAAGTTCAGCCATTCATACAGGTGAGCCGTGACGGCAGAAGCTTACCTTCAGGAGAAAAAAATGACGATCAAAGTTGGTGACAAGCTCCCCGCAGCAACCTTCAAGGTAAAGACTGCGGATGGCGTTAAAGAAGTAACGACTGACGAAGTCTTCGCAGGCAAAAAAGTTGTTCTTTTCGCAGTTCCCGGCGCTTTCACACCGACCTGCAACCTCAATCACCTGCCAGGTTATCTTGAAAATCGCGACACAATTCTTTCCAAGGGTGTGGATGAGATCGTTGTTGTATCAGTCAACGATCCTTTCGTCATGGGCGCGTGGGCACAGAGCACCGGCGGCGAAGGCAAGATCACGTTTCTTGCTGATGGCTCGGCTATCTTTACGAAAGAAATTGGTCTTGAGCTTGATGCGACTGCGGGCGGCCTCGGTATTCGTTCAAAGCGCTACTCGGCAATCGTTGAAGACGGTGTTGTCAAAACCCTCAACATTGAGGAACAGGCTGGGCAAGCTGTCACCTCAGGCGCTGCAACGCTGATCGAACAGCTCTAATCTAACGCATGTCCCGAAAGGCATTTTACGCTTTTCGGGATATTCTTCATGATGGGCCCTGCTTTTTCGGCAGGGCGCGCATTTCTCGTGTCAGCCACTTTTCAAGGGCGAGCGAATCGGGTTGACCGGCTCTGTGTGGCGCGATCCACAGCAGCATCCGGCGCGGCCCCGGGCAAAAGCCGAAAGGCGCAACGAGACGACCTGATGCGATGTGCTCAGCAACGAGCATATGCGGAACCACAGCAACGCCCAATCCACACAGCACAGCCTGAATCAGCAAATAGAAATGATGAAATGTGGACTTCGGCTCCGGAACCGGAAAGTCTGCCCGAGCTGCTTTCTGCCAATCCGCAAAAGCCTCCAGCCTTGTATGCGTGGCAAGCACTGAGACCTGTGCGAAATCGCTCGGATCATTCAAGGGGCATTCTGCCAAATATGATGGCGCGCAAACAAGACCAATCTCCTCGCGTCCCATATCGCGGATAACGGCGTCCGCAGGTGGCTCGATGACGCTGGAACGGATCGCTATACCGATCTTGTCACGCATAAAATCAATTCGGTCATAGTTCATATTGAACTGCAACTCGATATTCGGGTGACTATCGTGGAATCGCCCAATTCGCGGAATGATCCACTCCATCATAATGGACGAGGAGCAGGAAAGTGTCAGCGGGCCCGGCTTTACACGCTCGATACTACCCTCGATGATTGAAAATGCGCTGGCCAATCCTTCAGCCAGCCGGGCACCTTCGGGTGTCGGATCACTCAATCGCGCATTGCGTGTAAGCAACAATACACCAAGTGAATCCTCCAAAGATCTTATCTGACGACTAACCGCTCCATGCGTTACGCATAACTCCTCGGCAGCTCTTGTCATCGAGCGATGACGTGCAACAGCCTCAAAAGCCTTGAGTGCATTCAAGGAAGGAAGTGGTCGCATGGGAACCCTCGTTAGCATCTGAGCATACCTGTGAGATTATATCACAATCGGCTGATATTAAATCGCTTGCGGCGGCATGTCGCAATCTTTAGCTATCTGCCTATTTAAAAGCGCAGTTGCCGACGGAATCAGCAATATCTTTTGATATTCATGCCTTCAAGCTCCTTCGCTTCTTTTAATGTGCAAGCAGGGAGGAACTGCAATGCAGCAAAAATCTCACGAAATGACGCCCGCTGAAAAGTCGGCCATATCGAAAATTTCGATCCGGCTGGTTCCATTCATCGCGCTGATGTTCTTCATCAACTTCCTGGATCGTACCGCAATTTCCTTTGCGGGTCCGAACGGGATGACAACCGACCTCGCGCTGACTGCTGCGCAGTTCGGTTTTGCAGCCGGTATCTTCTTTGTCGGCTACATCATTCTTGAAGTGCCAAGCAATCTTGCGTTGCATAAATTTGGCGCGCGCAAATGGCTTGCCCGCATCATGGTGACATGGGGTATCGTGGCGCTGCTGTTCACATGGGTTTCCAGCTCTACTGAACTCTACATTCTGCGCTTCCTGCTTGGTATTGCTGAAGCCGGCTTCTTCCCTGGCGCCATCCTGTTCCTGTCGATGTGGGTGCCGTCACGCCATCGCAACAAGATTCTGGCACTGTTTTACCTTGCGCAGCCTTTGACTATCGTCATTGGCGCACCAATCGCCGCAACGCTGATCGACATGCACGGCGCATTTGGTCTTGAAGGCTGGCGCATCATGTTCTTTGGCGTCGCTGTTCCGGCGATTTTGGTTGGTATCATCACCTATTTCTATCTGCCAGACACGCCAAACGATGCCAAATGGCTCAATAAGGAGGAACGTGACTGGCTTAACGGCGCCTTGGCACAGGAAGAAAAGATCAAGGAAAGCGCACATGGCCGCATGACGGGTCTTGCACTTTTCGACAAGCGCGTATGGCTTCTGTCGATAGTGTATTTCGGGCTGGTCTATGGTCTTTATGCGCTCGCTTTCTTCTTGCCATCAATCATCAATGGCTTCGAACAGGAATTCAACACGAAGTTTAACGTGTATGATAAGGGTCTGATTACCGCCATTCCTTACCTGCCTGCAGCTATCGCTCTGTATTTCTGGAGCCGCGATGCAGCAAAGCGCGGTGTACGCCCCTGGCATATCGGCATTCCGGCACTTGTTGGCGCTTTCGCCATTCCAGCAGCCCTTTTCATGCCATCGCCGGCCACAACGATCCTGATGATCACGATCACCGCCTGCGCGATCTTCTCGGCCCTGCCTAACTTCTGGGCTATTCCATCCCGCTTCCTGAGCGGTCCGGCAGCAGCGGCGGGCATCGCACTCATCAATACAATCGGCAACATTGCGGGCTTTGCAGCCCCCTATATTACCGGCCTCGTAAAAGATGCTACCGGCCTGTATGAAATGCCGATGTTCATCGTGGGGGGCGTGCTGCTCGTGTCGTCCGTGCTGGCATTCTCGCTTGCCGGAAGACTGAAGGATCCTTCGGAAATCGTCTTGAAGAAGTAATCTCATCAAAAAAAGCCGCGCTGAATTTCAGCGCGGCTTTTTCATGTCCGTCGATCGGAAGATAATTACTTAACCTGAAGTGACTTGTGACCGTTGTACTTGAATGGTTCCATACCGGCACGGGCAAGTTCATCAGCGCGTTCATTCTCGGGGTGACCCGCATGGCCTTTGATCCAGTGCCATGTCACCTTATGCGGCTTTCGCGCCTCATCCAGTGCCTGCCAGAGCTCGGCGTTCTTCACCGGCTTCTTGGCTGCGGTTTTCCAGCCGTTGCGTTTCCAGCCCTCAATCCAGCCGGAAATACCATCACGCACATAAACGCTATCGGTATATAAATCGACTTCGCATGGCTCTTTCAGCGCGGACAGTGCCGAAATCGCAGCCATAAGCTCCATGCGATTGTTGGTGGTGTCGGCTTCGCCGCCTTTCAACTCTTTTACATGGCCGTTCCAACGGACGATAGCACCCCAACCACCCGGGCCTGGATTTCCGGAACATGCGCCATCGGTGAAAGCTTCGATATGCTTCACGCGTCAGCCCCGTTCAATTCAAGGCCATATTCGCTTGCCGACCTGACCTGGCGGTGAAAACGCATGCGGCGCACATATTCCATCGGGTCTTTTTTCATAACAAAGCTGCCGTCTGGTACGGTCAGCCAGTCATAAAGACGGGTCAACATGAAACGAACAGCAGCACCGCGTGCCAACACAGGCAGCGCATCGATTTCCGCGGCGGAAAGTGGGCGAACCGAATTGTAGCCGCGCAACAGTGCAGCTCCCTTCGTCAGATTGAAGGAAAAGTCTTTCTCAAAGCACCATGCATTCAGACACACCGCCACATCATAGGCGAGAATATCGGTGCAGGCGAAATAGAAGTCGATGAAACCTGACAGACGATCGCCCAAGAAAAACACGTTATCCTGAAAAAGGTCGGCATGAATGACGCCCTCCGGCAGTCCTGATGGCCAATTCTTTTCGAGATAATCGAGATCACGTTCAGCTTCTGAAACCAGCCCCGGCTCAACACCGTCAGCGCGCTCTTTCGACAGGTTCCACAATGGACGCCAATCGGGCAACGTTAGACCATTGCGGCGGCGCATATCGAAATCTTCGCCAGCCAGATGCATTTCGGCGAGCCCCCGACCAACCTCTTCGCAATGGGCAACAGTCGGCTTGCGCATCCACATACCTTCAAGGAAGGTCACGATTGCCGCCGGACGTCCTGCGAGTTCTCCGATCATCGCACCATCACGGCGCACAACCGGCTGGGGGCATTCCAGACCACGTTTGGCAAGATGCTGCATCAAATTGAGGAAAAATGGCAGATCTTCACGGTTCACGCGCTTCTCGTAAAGCGTGAGAATAAAAGACCCTGTCGTCGTGTGCAGGAGATAGTTGGTGTTCTCGACACCTTCCGCAATGCCTTTATAAGAAGTCAGAGCACCGATGTCATATTGCTCAAGAAAAGCACCCAGCTCGATTTCATTAATGTCTGTATAGACGGCCATGCCGCTTATTTCCCCATATTCACCATGCGCATCTCATCCCAAAGCCGCTACACACTCTTTGGGATGCGCTTGTTTCTATCGCGCATCTTATCCGAAAACCGCTACACACTTTTCGGGATGCGCTTGTTTCTATCGCGCATCTTATTCGAAAACCGCTACACACTTTTCGGGATGCGCTCTAATTTAGGTATCCCGACCACCCGGTTTTCGCCGTTGACGAATGCCATATCCCGAACGGTCAATTCCACATCGCGGATTTCACGATTCACAAGGAAGTTTTCGGTTTCAACGGTTGTTTCCGCCAGTTCGATCCTCACATCGAACCGTGCCTTGAAAGCATCCATGATTTCATCGACGATGATTTCAGGCGCAGAAGCTCCGGCAGAAAGTCCGACAACAGAAATATCGCCCACCTTGTCCCACTCAATATCCGATGCCCGCTGAACCAGCATCGATACGCCAGCACCAGCCTTTTCCGCCACTTCAACAAGGCGCTTGGAATTTGAGGAGTTCGGCGCACCGACGATCAGGAACAGATCACAACCGGGGGCGGCATGGCGCACGGCTTCCTGTCGGTTTGTCGTGGCATAGCAGATCGATTCTGCGGCCGGTGCCGTCAGATTTGGAAAACGCTGTTGCAGCTCAACGATGATACCGGCTGTATCATCCACCGAAAGCGTGGTCTGGGTCACAAAACCCAAATTGTCCGGGTCAGAAAATTCAATAGCCCGGGCATCTTCTACCGTCTCGATGAGCGTGACTGTCCCTTCCGGCAACTGCCCCATTGTGCCAATCACTTCAGGGTGGCCGGAATGCCCGATCAAAATGACGTGCCGGCCAAGACGTTGATGACGCATCGCCTGTTTATGCACTTTGGAAACCAGTGGGCATGTCGCATCAAGATAGAAGAGGTTCTTGGCTTCTGCATCCGCGGGCACGGATTTCGGCACCCCATGTGCAGAGAAAACCACGGGCTGATCGCGATGCTCTGCAGGAATTTCATCGAGCTCTTCGACGAAAATCGCACCGCGAGACTGCAAACCCTCAACGACGTAGCGATTATGAACAATCTCATGGCGCACGTAGACCGGCGCCCCGTATTTCTTCAAAGCCAGCACGACGATCTGGATAGCCCGGTCAACACCAGCGCAAAAACCACGCGGGCCGCAAAGGCGGATTTCCAGAGGGGGACGGTTATCGATCATATAGCGTGCTCGCAGAGTTCGGCGTGAGGCGCAATTTATATAAAGCCGGAGTTGGGCTTCAAAGTGGCCCGTGTCAAGTCTTCGTAGCCTTTCGATACCGCCAGAACCACGCCACGACAACCCCTAACAGGGCCAAAGCGAGACCATACCACGTCACAGCATATTGAAGATGATTGTTTGGAAAATCGATAATCGTGATCCCGCCGATCGGCAGGCCGCCAAAATTCGGCGTATTATCAGCGTCGATAAAGAAAGGCACCGCTTCATCTAACGACGGAATATCCGCGCTTTCGGCCATGGCAGACCAGTCTTTCCAATAGAAAATATTTTTATCCGTATCATTATCCGGCAGGAAATAGCTCGGTTTGCTGTGCAGCGGATCACGTGCCAAACCGTTTATTGTCACTGGTCCATCGAGTTGACCATCAAGACGCGTTTGCTGGTCTTTTTTCTCGTATGGCACAAAACCACGATTAATCAGTATGAAGCGGCCGTCTTCCAGCATCAAAGGCGTATAGACGTTAAAGCCCGGCTGCCCCTGATAGGTAGCCAGAAAATGCCGCTCTCCCTGGTGCATGAAAGTGCCTGAAACGGTTACAGGACGATATTCGACTGTCCCCTCGTCATGATAGATTTTCTCCATCTCTGCCAAGGGTAATGGCGTTTCATGCACACGCTGTTGCGTCGATGCCAGCAGCGCTTCTTTCCAATGAAGCCGCTCGACCTGCCACGTTCCCAAACCCAGCAGAATGATGAACGCAACAAGAGATGCGACCAGCACGCCCCATGGAAACCGTTGCGGCTTTTTTGCCTCGTTCATTCGCCATCATCCAGACGGCCCTGTGCCGCTTTGTTTCGATATTGCAGGTTAATCAAAATACCCTTGATGCTGCGCATGGCAACAAGGCTTAAGATAATCGCCAATGGCACCCACAGCAGGAAATGCAACCAGAGGGGTGGCCCGTAATTGACCTCGAGCCAAAGAGCGGCACCGACGACAATAAATCCTATAATCAGAATGACAAAAGCTGCCGGACCATCGCCTGAATCGGCAAATGTATAATCGAGACCACAGACGCTGCAACGCGGTGCGACGGTGAGAAATCCCTTAAACAGCTTCCCCTCACCGCAGCGTGGGCAATGTCCCATCACCCCGCTCTTTATGGGATCGACAGGCTGATACAGATTATGGTCTGGCATGAAATCCTCCCAAACAAAAAGAATGAGGGACAGCCGAGTTTCCAAGGCTGCCCCTCATTCCGCTCAAATCGCTGATTAGCCGCCGTGCATTGGCGCGCCCCAGCTGCCCCAAACATAAATAGCGCAGAACAGGAACAGCCAAACCACGTCCACGAAGTGCCAGTACCAGGCCGCCGCTTCAAAACCAAAATGGCGCTCCGGCGTGAAATCACCCTTCATGGCTCTGAACAAGATCACCAGCAGGAAGATCGTGCCCACGATGACATGGAAGCCATGAAAACCGGTAGCCATGAAGAAGGTTGACCCATAAATCGAGTCTTTGAACTCGAAAGGCGCATGCGCATATTCAAAGAACTGCACGAAGGAGAACAAAATACCCAGCGCTACCGTCAGGATCAGGCCGATGATCATTCCCGTACGATCTTTATGCAGCAGCGCATGGTGCGCCCATGTTAGCGTCGTGCCGGATAACAGCAGGATGACTGTGTTGTAGAGTGGCAAATGCAGTGGGTCGAGAACTTCAAGACCCTTTGGAGGCCACTGACCGCCGGTGAACTCAGCACGCAGAACCTGATGGACTTCATTCGGGAACAGGCTGACGTCAAAGAACGCCCAGAACCATGCCGCAAAGAACATGACTTCGGAGGCAATGAACATAATCATGCCATAGCGAAGATGCAGCGCGACCACGCGGGTATGATGACCTTCGCGGCCTTCGCGGATTGCGTCTGACCACCATGCATACATGCAGTAAAGAACAATTGCGAGGCCGATAAAGAAGAGCCAAGGCGTTGCCAGATTTAAGCCGAAGAAAGGAAGATCGCCCGCATTGATGTATCGCATCCAAGCAATACCGCCAATGGCCAAAACAAATGCGCCAACCGAACTCAGAAACGGCCAGGGACTGGGTGCAAGAATGTGATAATCGTGATTCTTCTCGTGAACGTTCGCCATGTCTCTCCCCATGCGACCCGTGAGGGCCCTCTCTCATGCATTCCAGCCTGTCCGCCTATGGCGCGATCAGGCAGTTCCCTTCTCCACACAACATAAAGCCGTGCTACTTGTTTGTCTTTGCGGCATTATGTGCCGCAAACATTCTATCTTGTCAGCTTCCGCTATTGCCAGTCGGAGCCACTTTTGCATTTGCAACAGGCTTCGGCTTATCAATCGGGAAGAATGTATAGGACAAGGTAATTGTCTTCACATCCTTCAGATCAGGGTCGTTGACGATCTCAGGATCAACGAAAAAAACAACCGGCATTTCCATGCTTTCACCCGGCTGCAGCGTCGTATCGGTAAAGCAGAAACACTCAACTTTGTTGAAATAGGCACCTGCCCTGCCCGGCGCCACATTGAAGCTTGCGCGTCCGTATGTCGTTTCATCAAACAGATTACGCGCATCATATTTGACCATTTTTGTCTCACCAATGCGAACAGTTACTTCGCGCTGCGCTGGCTTGAAATCCCAAGGCAAGGCATTCGACGTATTGGCATCAAAACGCACTTTGACTGTCCGGTCGAGGACCGTATCCGAATATTGCTCGACACGCTGCGTTGTACCACCATAGCCAGTGACCTGACAAAAAATACGATAAAGTGGGACAGAAGCGTAGGCCGCACCAATCATGCAGACGAAAAAAGAAACACAGGCAATCGCTATCGTCCGGTTGGACCGGTTCAGTTTCTTCTGCTTTTCGTCACTCTCATGCTGTTGAACCATTTTCTCCTCCCGAAAACGAATAACAGTCGATCAGTCAGGGTCGATCAAATCGACCTTGCAAAAATATTGGCGCCGAGTTTGGCGACCGTGCCGATATAAACAAGCACCACGAATAACAGCAGCGCAATCGCCAGACCAATCGAGCGATTGCGCTGCGCTTTTTTCTGCGAAGGCGTCGGAACAATCAGTTCCAGTTTTTCTGTAGGCAGGTTCTGCCCCGTCTTTTCTGTCACGACGCTCTCCATTCTGTCTCCTCAGAGAATACCAAAGCCATTCAGCAACTTTATCGCCAGAGCTTCAAAGAGCAGAACGGCAAAAATCACTGAAAGATAGATCAACGAGAAGCGAAACAGTTTCCGCGCTGCGAGAAGCATCTGCGTTTCGCTATCCGCCATCCACATGCGCAATGTGTAATAAACAAAGGCCAATCCAAGCAGTGTCGAGATCACGCCATAGGTGACACCTGCAAAGCCCATAAGATAGGGCAGCACACCCACCGGCGCCATGATAACCGCGTAGAACATCGCCTGACGGCGCGTGGACAATTCACCCTTAACATTCGGCATCATCGGGATGCGCGCGGCCTCATAATCACTTCTCGAAAACAGTGACAGCGCCCAGAAGTGTGGCGGTGTCCAAAGGAAGATGATCATAAACAGGACCACACTGTCCCAAGTCACTTCGCCCGTCGCCGAAGCCCAGCCGATCATCGGGGGGAAAGCCCCGGCAGCGCCACCAATAACGATGTTTTGCGGCGTGGAACGCTTGAGCCACATCGAATAAATCACGGCATAGAAAAATATGGTGAACGCCAGCAAAGCGGCGGACAGCCAGTTGACCATCAGCCCCAGTGTCAGCACAGAGAAAGCCGAAAGCGTGAGGCCAAAAGCGAGAACCTGGTTGGGGGCAATCAGCCCTGCCGGGATCGGACGCTTTTTCGTGCGCTTCATGATCGCGTCAATATCAGCGTCATACCACATATTGAGGGCGCCTGATGCGCCAGCACCAACCGCAATACAAAGAATGCTGATCGCAGCAAGAACCGGATTCATATGACCGGGTGCAAGCACAAGACCGACAAGACCAGTAAACACCACAAGCGACATGACGCGAGGTTTCAACAGGACGAGATAATCCCGTGCAGTCGCCTCTGAAAGAGCGAATGCATCCTCGGAAACTGCGTTTTTTTCCACCAGAGACATTAACTTTAACAACCTCAAACTCACCGGGCCAATGCTGTGCCCGGCCCTGAGCACACATCAGCAATCCAAAACGACTTTACCTCCCGGAGATGCATTCTTCCTATCGAAAGCGTCGTTCTTGAACGTCAGCCGATGACAGACGGAAATGAATGCCGCCTGCACATAACATAGTTTTGTCTGAGGGCGAACCCCTTTCGGGTTCTCGCCCTCAGCACTTTTACTTTATGCGCGGAAGCTGTTCCCACTGGTGGTAAGGCGGCGGCGATGAAAGCTGCCATTCCAGTGTTGTCGCGCCCGGCCCCCATGGATTTGCACCCGCTTCCCGCTTCTTCGCAAATGCCTCGAAGACATTGTAGAGGAAGATCAGAACAGCGAATCCTGAAATGTAGGAACCGTAAGACGACACCATGTTCCAGCCCGCATAGGCATCAGGATAGTCGATGTAACGACGCGGCATTCCGGCAAGTCCAAGGAAGTGCTGCGGGAAGAAGACGAGATTGACGCCGACAAATGTGACCCAGAAATGGAGTTTAGCGGTAAATTCGTCATACATATAACCGCTCATCTTCGGGAACCAGTAATACCAGCCTGCGAAGATTGCGAACACAGCACCCAGTGAAAGCACGTAATGGAAGTGGGCAACCACGTAATAGGTGTCATGCAGCGCACGGTCGAGACCGGCATTGGCGAGCTGCACACCCGTCACGCCACCAACGGTGAACAGGAAGATGAAGCCGATAGCCCAGAGCATCGGCGCACGGAAAGTGATCGAGCCACCCCACATGGTAGCAATCCATGAGAAAATCTTGATGCCCGTTGGCACCGCAATCACCATCGTTGCGAACACGAAGTAGCGCTGCGTATCAAGCGACAGCCCCACCGTATACATATGGTGCGCCCAGACGACAAAGCCGACCACGCCAATTGCGACCATCGCATATGCCATGCCGAGATAACCGAATACCGGCTTGCGCGAGAAAGTTGAAATGATGTGACTGACGATACCAAAGCCCGGCAGGATCAGAATGTAAACTTCCGGGTGACCGAAGAACCAGAACAGATGCTGGTAGAGAATTGGATCACCACCACCTTCCGGCGCGAAGAATGATGTACCGAAGTTACGGTCAGTGAGCAGCATCGTGATGCCGCCTGCCAGAACAGGAAGCGACAGAAGCAGCAGGAATGCAGTGACCAGAACCGACCACGCAAAAAGCGGCATCTTATGAAGCGTCATGCCCGGAGCACGCATATTCAGGATCGTGGTGATGAAGTTGATCGCACCGAGAATGGACGACACGCCGGCAATATGCAGCGCAAGAATCGCAAAGTCGATTGCCGGCCCAGGCTGACCACTGGTCGAAAGCGGCGGATAAAGCGTCCAGCCGCCGCCAACGCCCCAAGTGCCGGGTGAAGCAGGCATAAACAGCGAAATCAACAGCAGAAGCAGTGCCGGTGGCAGCAGCCAGAACGAGATATTGTTCATGCGCGGAAACGCCATGTCCGGCGCGCCGATCATCAACGGGATCATCCAGTTGGCATAACCGCCGATAAGCGCTGGCATGACCATGAAGAAGATCATGATCAGCGCGTGCATCGAGGTGAACACATTGAACATGTGCTTTCCGGCATCAAGTGCCGCATCCCCTTCAACGCCATAAACCATTGCCGCCAGACCGTGGAAAATCTGGATGCCCGGTTCCTGCAATTCAGCGCGCATCGCAATAGACAATGCGCCGCCGATGATACCGGCAATGATTGCAAAGATCAGATACAGTGTACCGATATCTTTGTGATTGGTAGAATAAACCCAGCGCACCCAGCCTTTTGGCTTGTGATCGTCATGCGCATCATGGGCTCCATGCTCGTGAGCTGCTGTGCCAGCCATGGAATTCGCTCCCGTCTTTCAACAGTGTTGCGTACAGGGCTTCTAAAAGCTCGCCGCAGCTACCTTGTCATTTGTATTGCTTTCAAGCTCAGACCTGAGCGCCTTGTTTGCATCCTGCAAATTTGTCGCTGCTGCGCTCAGCCATGTATTGTACTGCTCGTCAGTGACGACACGCACGGCAATAGGCATATAAGCGTGATCTTTACCACAAAGCTCGGAACACTGGCCGTAATAAAGGCCTTCCTTGTCTGCCTTGAACCAGGCCTCATTGATGCGGCCCGGAATGGCATCCATTTTCACACCAAAAGCCGGAATGGTCCAGGAATGGATCACGTCAGCGGCAGTCACAAGCAGCCGAACAGTCGTCCCGACCGGAACCACCACTTCATTATCGACCGCCAGCAAACGAGGGTAGACAGCCAGATCTTCTTTTCCTTCAGCGGCGCGATCCGCAGCTTTGAGAAGCAGCGAATCAAAGCTTACCGGGTTTTCTGTCTGATACTCATAGCCCCAATACCACTGGTATCCGGTCGCTTTAACGGTCAGTGTCGGATCCTGCGGCGAATATTGCGCAGTCAAAAGCTGAAACGACGGAACCGCCAGAAACAGCAAGATAATCACGGGACCGACGGTCCAGATGACTTCAATCGCCGTATTGTGACTGGTTTTGGATGGCTCAGGATTTGCGCTGGCGCGGAATTTCACCACACACCAGATCAATAGCGCCAGAACCAGTAACGTGATCGGCACGATGAACCAGAGCGTATAACGCTCAAACCAATGAATCTGCTCGGCGATCCCCGTCGCAGCACTTTGAAATGTCATTTCCCACGGACGTGGCTGATCCGCCAGAGCGGCACCACTTGTCCACAGCAAAGCGGAAGCACCAACGACGGCACCCCTCGTTGTGGCAACAATTTTATCCACCAGAACTCTCTCCCTTTTTGCCCTTTCGAGCTGGACGCCGGACGTACAGACGGCCGTATCCCCCGTCAGCGTTCAAACCACACCTTAACGCACACCGCAAGGAAGGCGAATATGTTCCTGTGCGGCATTTTTGCGCGTGAGTCTGCGTCAGAGCTTCGCATCCCAAAGCCAGTACCGAAGCGCCAGAAAGCCAATACAAGCCTGCGAAAACTTGGGAAAACCCGGAATGTCACATAATGAAGCCATGATTTAGAATAAGGTTTCCTTTAACGTGCCGCATGATAATGGATGCAACTGCCGTGGAACGCATCGCAGATGCGATGCTGGCAAAGCCTTTTCGATCATGGTGCGGGAGCGACAATAGCTTTTCACCGCGTGTTTGAGAGGATAACGTCCCGGTGATTCGATCTGGAGATTTCATGATTTTCCGCCCATCCACCCGCCGCCCGGTCTTTCAGCGCCTTGCAATCCTTGCAACGGGTGCAGCTTTGATACTTTCGGCTGCAACATTGCCGTCCGCTGCACAGCAAGCGCCAGCCCAGCTTCCCGCACCAACAGCACAGCAGGAACCGGCACAATCGCCTTCGACGCCACAGCAGAGCGGCACACTCAAGTCGCAACACGGCCCATGGGCGATTCTCTGCGACACTCCAGCGGGTGCCAAAACTGAGCAATGCGCACTCATTCAGAATGTGGTTGCCGCCAAACGCCCAGAACTCGGCCTTTCGGTCGTGGTCCTGAAGACCGCAGACAACAAGGCCCGTATCCTACGCGTTCTCGCGCCCCTGGGCGTGCTGCTGCCAAATGGCCTTGGACTGAACGTTGACGGCAAAGATATCGGGCGCGCTTACTTCGTACGTTGCTTTGAAGATGGCTGCTATGCGGAAGTCATCCTGGAAGACGAACTGCTCAATACATTCCGCAATGGCAAATCTGCAACCTTCATCGTCTTCCAGACACCGGAAGAAGGCGTCGGCATTCCCGTAGATTTGACCGCATTTGGTGAAGGCTTCGACGCCCTGCCTTGATAAGATTCTGGTGCTGACGGGCTGCAAACCGCGTCCCGCTGCGCTTCCGGTGCTCATGTGCCTTTAAGTACACTGCGCTCCGGTTCTCGCGACACACGGTTTTGGTCTTGTCATCACCACAATCGCGACAGTTGTTAATCTGATGGTTGTTCTCAACGGATTTAGCGCTTACATCCTGTGGCAAACACATGCCGCAGGATTATTTTTATGAAGAGCCTGATCGATAGCTTCGACGTAACGCGTGACGATATTGAACGTCTTGTCTCACAAAGCCTCAAGGGCAGTGACGATGGCGAGCTTTTCTTAGAATATCGAGAGGCGGAAGCACTTGTTTTCGACAACGGACGCTTGAAGACCGGTTCCTTCAATCAGGATCAGGGCTTTGGCCTGCGTGCCGTTGCCGGTGAAGCTATCGGCTATGCCCATGCAGGTGATCTGTCGGTAGCCGCCCTCAAACGTGCATCAGAAGCCGTATCCGCAACATTGAGCGGTCATAGTGGGAGCTATTCAGCGGCACCCGCCGGCACCAATCACCATCTTTACACCGACGAGAACCCAATCGGCTCGCCAACTTTCGATGCCAAGGTTCAGCTTCTGCAAAAGATCGACGCATACCTGCGCGCCAAGGATCCGAAAGTTCGTCAGGTCTCCGTCTCGATTGCAGGCTCCTGGCAGCAGGTGGAAATTCTGCGTGCCGATGGCCATTTCGTGCGCGATATCCGCCCAATGGTGCGGCTGAGTGTTTCGGTCGTTGCAGGGAACGGCGATCGTCAGGAATCCGGTTCGCATACGCTTGGCGGACGTAAGGGATTCGGCGACTTCATTACCACCGAAAGCTGGCAGAGCGTTGCCGATGAAGCACTGCGTCAGGCACTGGTTAATCTTGAGGCAATCCCTGCCCCTGCCGGCACTTATGATATTGTGCTTGGCAATGGCTGGCCGGGCGTGATGTTGCATGAAGCGGTCGGTCATGGTCTTGAAGGTGACTTCAACCGCAAGAAAACGTCTGCCTTTGCTGGCCTGCTTGGTCAACAGGTGGCTTCAAAGGGCGTGACAGTGGTTGATGACGGCACGATCTCCGAGCGTCGCGGCTCGCTGACCATCGATGATGAAGGCACACCGACCAATCGTACCGTGCTGATCGAGGATGGCAAGCTCGTCAATTACATGCAGGATCGTCAAAATGCCCGCCTGATGGGCATGGAAGCCACCGGCAATGGCCGCCGTGAATCCTACGCACACGCACCGATGCCGCGCATGACCAACACCTATATGCTTTCCGGTGACAAGACGCCGGAAGAGATCATCGCTTCCATGAAGAAGGGAATTTACGCGGTTTCCTTCGGCGGCGGTCAGGTCGACATCACCTCGGGCAAATTCGTGTTCGGCTGTACGGAAGCCTATATGATCGAAGACGGCAAGATCGGCGCGCCAATCAAGGGTGCCATGCTGATCGGCAATGGACCGGATGCGATGAAGCGCATTTCGATGATCGGTAACGATATGAAACTCGATACCGGCTCCGGAAATTGCGGCAAAGGCGGACAATGGGTGCCGGTTGGTGTCGGCCAGCCGCACTTACGCATGGATCAGGTGACTGTCGGCGGCACCGCCGTGTAAATCCCGCATATGCAGCTGATCGATAAATATCTGCCTGAATATGGCTTCAGCGAAGTACATGGCTGCGATGTCAGTGCTTCGCCGGAAGTGGTGTTGCAGGCAGCAATGAACTATCGCCCTGAGACCGACGCCTTTTTCCGCAGCATGATTGCCTTACGTGAAGTGCCGATGCGCGCCCTTGCACGATTGCGCGGGCGGACAAGCACTGTTGCTGCTCCCTTTGGTCTGCATGAGTTCACGCTACTTGAGCATCGGCCCGGCGAAGCTTTGGTCTATGGGCTTATCGGACAGTTCTGGAAGGCGGATTTCGGCCTGCAAAAAATGGAAAGCTCGGACAATTATCTGGCCTTTCGGATGCCGGGCGTTGCAAAACTTGCGCTGGCCTTCACCGTGACAAAACAGGGAAGCAAAACCCGCCTTGTCACCGAAACGCGTGTTTTCTGCCCGGATCGCGCAAGTCATCTGCGCTTCACACCTTACTGGTATCTGATCCGTCCTGTCAGCGGTATGATCCGCAACCGCATCCTCAATTCGATCAGAAAAGCGAGTGAAACAATTCCTGCCCCTTCTGGAGCACCTTTATGAATATCATCGCCCATGTCGAGATTCCGGTCAGAAAGCTTGAACGTGCTATCGTTTTTTATAGCGAGGTCTTTGGCATAAAATTTGGCGACGTGGCCGAAATCCACGGCAACCGCATGGCTTATTTTCCGTTTGAGGAAGGCAAGGATGGCGCAAGCGGGGCTTTAGCGGAAGGTGAAGTCTATGTACCGTCCGTCAATGGCGCAATTGTTTATCTCAGCGTCGTTGATCTTGACCAGACAATTTCGAAAGCAACAGCACGCGGAAGCAAAGTTCTGTTTCCGAAAACTGCGATCGGTGAAAATTCATTTGTGGCAGAAATAACGGATAGTGAAGGTAACCGTATTGCAATTCAGTCCTTATAGAGTGCAAACTTTATCGAATTACTGGACTGGAGGAGGATATGCCTGAAACACCCTACGACTGGAGCGGAAAGCAGCCTGAAAAGAATTCCCGGCAAAAGCGTATGATGGTGATAGCTGCGGCGACCATGATAGCGTTGCTCTTTATGCTGGCCGTGGTGGATGCAATCCTTATTCTGATCGACTGATGCTGCCGGTCTATGAAATCGACTGCACCGGCATAAAATCTCCTGACGAACTCTGGCAACGTTATCTTGATATCGTACCCGTTCGCGACCCGGAATCTTTTGGCTATACGCTCGACTCCTTCTGGGATGGCGTGCAATGGGGTGGTCCCGGCTGGCCGGGCGAATGCGAACTGGTGTTCCGAAATGTCGAAGCCCTGAGCGAACTCAAGACGCTCGGTGGCAAGCCATTTCTGAAAGCATTCCGGCAATTGGCAGCTGATACGGATCGGGTGAAGATAAGAATGATGTAAGAGAATAAAAACCCTTTAACAATCAAACCTCGCTCTATGGTATATCAAAAATCAACTGCCAATTAGTATCAGGATCGAATTCTACTCCACTGTCATTTTCGGTCCACCAAGCACCAAAAAAATCTTCGACATGTCCTTCTGTCATAGTATGGAGTATGTTGGATGGGCATGGATGATTTCTCGTTAAGTAGTTAAGTCTATAGCAATCTTCCGGATCAAAGAAGCTTCTTCCCTCCAGTTCGATAGATGATAATTGATCAGAAAACTCTGGAAGAAAAACAAAACTACTAGTGTCTGAATTTTTCTGTACCGAACGCTCCAGAAGCTCAGAATTAACCTGACAAGCCTCTGCGAGTAGTTTTGCTTCTTTAACTATATCGGGAATCTCTATTAAAGAAAAATCTCCAGAAGAAGGTGACCTATAAGAAATAAGTTCCCTATTGGCTTTCAAATCCAATATTAGGTTTTTAAGGCCATTTGAATGCGTTGGATTGAATTGAGCCATGTGATTACACGAAAACTCTATCGCTTTATTATGTGAAATGCGAATGATCTCTCCACTATCCCACTCAATATGAGGCGATGTATATACGATACCTCTTAACAAACATAATATGGAGTAATACTCGAGATATGGTACAACCACACGGAGATTTCGAACCTTAGCATATTCTAAAGCCTGAAGTTGTAAAGTCGCCATCATAATCATTTTTGTAGATAAATATATCCTACATATCCACTCTGAGTTTCTTTCTTTGCTCCAAGATTTTGTCAGTTTTGAAAAATTCCTAGAAATACCATTTAAACCCTTATTAGTTATTTTCTCATCGCAAAAATCCGGAAATATTTTATAATTATAATACCATTCACGATCTGCAAATTCATATTTTTCCGCCAATTCTTTTGCTACCAGTATGGAATTCATCTTGAACCATAAAAAAATCTAACCGGACGACTATCGAAATAATAGCCAAATTTTACTTATGCAATCAAGCACTCAGCCCACCCGCGACTGTAATCACAGTTCCGGTTACAAATCCTGATTTGTCAGATGCCAGCCAAAGCGCTGTATGTGCAATGTCTTCCGGTTCGGCGATACGACCCATTGGGGTCATCGCGGCGATTTTTGCAGGACGATCAGGATTGCCGCTCAATGCATGAATGGACGTGTTTGTCGTGCCAACGCGTATGGCATTGACGCGGATACCTTCGGAAGCCAATTCCTTGCCAGCGCCGATTGAAATGGTTTCAACGGCCCCTTTCGATGCAGCGTAATGCACATACTCACCGGGGCTTCCGAGAACCGCTGCTACCGACGAAATATTGATGATCGTGCCGCCGACGCCGCCATGCGCCGTAGACATGCGGCGTGTAGCCTCCTGGATACAATAAAGCAGCCCAAAGACATTTGTTTTAAAGGTCTGCTCGAGTGCTTCTGCTTCAAGCCCCTCTATCCGCGTGGCTTGCCCAATCACACCTGCATTGTTGATGAGGCATTGCGGCGCGCCAAGCTCCCCGTCACAGGTAGTAAATAAATCCGCGACATCTTCCCGGTTTGCCACATCACTGCGCACAGCTATTGCTTTCGTACCAAAGCTTTCACACGCCTTAACGGTTGCGAAGGCTGCGTCTACATCGTTCACATAGCTTATGCAGACGTTATAGCCTTCTTGCGCAAAGAGAACTGCGATAGCAGCGCCAATGCCTCTGCCGCCTCCCGTAACCACAACAACTGGTTTCACGCAACGCCCTCCCCGCGCTTTGAAATGCGTCAGATTTCTGGATTTTCCTCCAGAAGACCTTCGACGAATTCAAAGAGACCCGGACGGCGATCACGGCGCAGGCGCTCTGCAATGATGATGCCCTTAATGCCCGCATACGAACGCTGAAGGTCTTCATTGACGACGATATAATCGTATTTCGCCCATTTCTGAATTTCAAAACGCGCATTCTGCAAACGGGTTTCGATGACATCTGCGGTGTCTTCCGCGCGGCGGTTGAGACGATTCTGCAATTCGCGCATGGTTGGCGGCAAGATGAAGATCGACACGACATCCGCAGGCATTTTGGCTTGCAACTGCTCAGCACCCTGCCAGTCGATATCGAACAGCATATCTTTGCCATCGGCCAGCGCTTCTTCGGCCGTCTGGCGCAGCGTGCCATAAAAATTGCCGTGCACTTCCGCCCATTCGATCAGCTCGTCATTGTCGCGACGGCGCTCAAACTCGCGTTTGGTGATGAAATGGTAATGAACACCTTCAATTTCACTTGGTCGGCGTTCACGGGTGGTTACGGAAACAGAAAGCGAAAGGTTCATATCCGTATCGCTGAGCAATTGCCGGGCGATTGTGGATTTTCCAGCGCCGGATGGTGATGAAATCACCACCATGAGGCCGCGGCGTGCAATGCCATTTTCGACCGAAGATATGGCCATTTTCCGTTACTCCAGATTCTGTACCTGTTCGCGAAACTGATCGACCACTGCTTTCAGCTCAAGGCCGATTGCCGTGATCGACGCTGCATTCGACTTCGAGCACAGCGTATTGGCTTCGCGATTAAATTCCTGCGAAAGAAAGTCAAGCTTGCGTCCGATTGGGCCACCATCAGCAAGCAGCTTGCGGGCTGATGCCACATGGGTCTCCAGCCGATCCAGCTCTTCCTGAATATCCGCCTTGGTCGCAAGAAATGCTGCTTCCTGATAAAGCCGCGCCTCATCGAGATCACGTCCGGTTTCCATCAGAAGTGCGACCTGGCTGCCAAGCCTCGCGCGAATAGCATCGATGCTGCGCGATGGATCGTTGCGCGCTTCCAGCGTCAGATGCTCAATCGTATCGACGTGGCTGGACAAAATAGCGAAAAGCGACTGCCCTTCATGCGTACGGGCTTCTGAAATCGCCTTTAATGCACCTTCAAAGGCTGCAACAACTGCGGCCTCAAGGCCGGCACGAGCATTGTCGTCTTCGCCCAGTTGCGCCTGATCGATGATACCGCGCAGCGAAAGAATACCGTCAACGCTTGCAGGCGCCAAACCATGACGGGCCTGTAGCTCAGCCCCCAGTTTCAGCACTTCATCAAGCATCGCCTGATTAATGGCAAAACCACCCTGTACCTCTGTGCGTTCGACGCTAAGACTGGCTTGAAAGTTTCCGCGCGAGAAATAGCGCGCCTGAAGCGAGCGTATCGCGTGCTCCGCGCCTTCCAAACCCTGCGGCAGGCGCAAGCGCAAATCAAGTCCCTTACCGTTGACCGAGCGGACTTCCCACACGATACGCGCTTCATTATTTGCAGCACCGTACTGTATCGCATGGCGCGCAAACCCTGTCATACTCTGGAGCGCCATATTCTTATCCTTCAAGCGAAATAAAACCGCCCATCACTGGGCGGTGTTTTGCTGCTGTGCCTGGTTCTTTTGCTGTTCAACAGCACGCCATTTGCGCACATTGGCATTGTGTTCAGCCAACGTCTTGGCAAAAACGTGCCCGCCAGTGCCATCAGCAACGAAATAGAGGTCTTCAGTATCAAGCGGATTGGCAACGGCTTCGAGCGCTGCGCGACCCGGGTTGGCAATCGGTGTCGGCGGCAGGCCGTTAATCACATAGGTGTTGTATGGCGTTGGCTTCTCAATGTCCGACTTGAAAATCGGGCGGTCCGAAGGCTTACCCGCACCGCCGAACAAACCATAGATAATGGTCGGATCAGACTGAATACGCATACCCTTGTTCAGGCGATTGACGAAAACCGAAGCCACATGCGGACGCTCCGATGCAATGCCTGTTTCTTTCTCGACGATCGAAGCAAGCGTCACGAATTCGTTCTTGTCCTTGACCGGCAGATCAGGACGGCGCTTTGCCCATGTTTCGTCAATCAACTTCTGCTGCGAAGTCACCATACGATTGATGATTTCTTCGCGCGTCGTGCCGCGTGTGAAATTGAGCGTATCAGTAAACAACCCGCCTTCAGCAGGCATTTCCTTTGGCATGTCGCCGACAAGAATAGGGTCGGAAGAAATACGGTCGAATACCTGCTTAACGGTCAGACCTTCGGGGATCGTCAACGGATACATGATCGACTTGCCGCTGATGAGAATATTCATCACATCGCGCATGGTTGCGCCAGCTGGGATCGCATATTCGCCAGCCTTCAGATCGTTCTCATGGCCATAGGCGCGCATACCATAGCGGAAAATACGTGCATCGCTGACAATCTCGCGATTTTCGAGGCTGTTGGAAACTTCCGAGACGCCAGCACCACGTTTCACAAGGAAAGTTGTTTCCGCAGTCAATGGACCTGCCGAGTCAAATTGGAGCTTGCCGAAATAGAACAGCGCCGAAGCACCCAGCAAAATCAGCACGATCAACGACAGCATGAAGTTCATGAAGACGACAATCTGGCTGCGGGCATGACGCGAACGCTTGCGCGGCGGCGGCGTGCCCGGCTCCGGACGCAACACTTCTGAGGCGGATTTTGGCACAAAAGGCTTGGCAGATACGGCTTGTTCCGGCACCGCAGACG
Source organism: Ochrobactrum sp. Marseille-Q0166 (assembly GCF_014397025.1). Lineage (NCBI taxonomy): Bacteria > Pseudomonadati > Pseudomonadota > Alphaproteobacteria > Hyphomicrobiales > Brucellaceae > Ochrobactrum > Ochrobactrum sp. Marseille-Q0166. The sequence goes on from NZ_JACJUO010000001.1 coordinate 2,084,511, forward strand.
ATGGTGTGTTATCCTGCGGCGGCTGTTGGACGGAATTGCTTCCCGCCTTTTCCTCTGACGTCACTCGACTACCTCGTCTTTAGAGCACGTTCCGATCTGACTTTTTTCAAATCGCCGTATCTAAACTCTTTTGATCTGCTCAGCGTGAAACGGCATTCAAATCAATTGCCAAATGAATTGCAATGCACAGAGCAACACTAAACATAATTGGCAATTTTAAACATGACATTGGGTCATATTTTGACAAAAACGCGGAGAAATCCCCGCGTTTTTTAAACAAGCTCAATTTTCAACGCCCGATATTTTACGAATAACGGCGCAAAATCAGCGAAGCGTTGGTGCCACCAAAGCCGAACGAGTTTGACAAGGCCACATCAATCTTGCGTTCGCGTGCTTTGTGCGGAACCAGATCAATCTTCGTCTCGACCGCAGGATTGTCCAGATTAAGCGTTGGAGGAGCCACATTGTCGCGAATTGCAAGCGTCGAGAAGATTGCTTCTGCAGCGCCAGCAGCACCAAGCAGATGGCCGATTGCGGATTTTGTCGAAGACATGGAAATCTTCGAGGCCGCGTCACCGACGACACGTTCAACTGCGCCCAATTCGATTGTATCAGCCATGGTCGAAGTGCCATGTGCATTGATGTAGTCGATCTGGTCAGGCGTAATGTCCGCACGCTTCAGCGCGGCAACCATGCAGCGCTCTGCGCCTTCGCCGCTCTCAGTTGGAGCTGTGATGTGGTAAGCATCGCCCGACAGGCCATAGCCCACGACTTCAGCATAAATCTTTGCACCGCGTGCAAGAGCATGCTCCAGCTCTTCAAGAACCACGACGCCGGCACCCTCACCCATAACGAAACCATCACGGTCTTCGTCGTAAGGACGGGACGCTGCGGTTGGGTCATCGTTGCGCTTGGTGGACAACGCCTTGCAAGCAGCAAAACCTGCCAGCGAAATGCGACTGACCGGCGATTCCGTACCACCGGCAACCATAACATCCGCATCACCAAAAGCGATCAGACGTGCAGCATCACCAATGGCATGCGTGCCAGTTGCGCAGGCAGTGACAACCGAATGGTTCGGCCCGCGAAGCCCGTGCTTGATCGAGACGTGGCCGGAAGCCAGATTGATCAGACGGCCAGGAATAAAGAAAGGCGAAATGCGGCGGGGGCCTTTGTCGCGCAGCGTGTAGCCAGCTTCAACAATGCCTTCGATGCCGCCAATGCCGGAACCAATCAGAACGCCGGTGCGCACCTGATCTTCATCGCTTGTCGGATGCCAGTTGGCATCATCCAGTGCCTGATCGGCAGCGCCGACCGCATAGACGATGAACGGATCAACCTTGCGCTGTTCCTTAGGCTCCATATGGAGGTCGGGATTGAAGGTGCCATTTGTGCCGTCGCCAACAGGAATGCGGCAGGCGATCTGGCAGGCCAGATCATCAACTTCAAATTCCGTGATGCGGCGAGCACCGCTTTCACCGGCAATAAGACGCTTCCAGGTCTCTTCGACACCGCTTGCAAGCGGAGACACCAGACCAAGACCGGTGATGACGACACGCCTCATATTCACCCCTTAAATTTGATAGGTTGCTTTGGAGCTATCCCGCAGGCGAAAGCGCCTCATACGGTCGATGCTCAATCTCGTTACCGGACTGCCATATGCAGATGGCTATGTCGCCAAACCGATAATAATCGTCCAATGCCCTCAAACAAAAGACAAGCAGGGCCGGGATTCAAAAGAATCCCAGCCCTTGTAGCTCAGATTAGGCAGAAGCCTTATCGATGAACTTCACAGCGTCGCCGACCGTGAGGATCGTTTCTGCAGCGTCGTCAGGAATTTCAACGCCGAATTCTTCTTCGAAAGCCATAACCAGCTCGACGGTGTCGAGGCTGTCTGCACCAAGATCATCAATGAAGCTTGCGCCTTCGGTGACCTTGTCTGCATCTACACCCAGATGCTCAACAACGATTTTCTTGACGCGCTCTGCGGTATCGCTCATGTCGGAACCTCGACCTGTTGTTAACTTGCTCTGCCTTGGTTAGCGGCATGCATGATTGTAATCAAGTTATAAGATGCCTGCCAAGTTTCGAGTTTAATCGCCTGACAGCCATCCTGTGGATATTCCTTGCGGAACAGGATAACGGCATTCCGCGAACGAAACGCCGAAACTCTCGTCGGGCGCATTACCATGCTTCTCGAGCAAGGCAAAGCGCATTTTGGTTTCCACCACCCGACTTTAAGACTTTTTATACCGTATAATTCTGATTTAAGCGCTGTGAAAGAGCGTTTAAATCATTGCCATGCCGCCATTGATGTGCAGCGTCTGGCCCGTAACATAAGCAGCTTCATCACTGGCAAGGTAAACCACAGCAGCAGCAATCTCGCTGCCAACACCCATGCGCTTCATTGGAATGTTGCTCATGATTGCATCTTTCTGCTTCTCATTGAGCTTGTCGGTCATGGCCGATTCGATGAAGCCCGGAGCAATGCAATTCACCGTAACATTCCGGCTTGCAATTTCCTGCGCCAGCGACTTGGAGAAGCCGATCAGACCCGCCTTGGAAGCGCAGTAATTGGCCTGTCCTGGATTGCCAGTCACCCCAACAATCGATGTAATGTTGATGATACGACCCTTGCGGCGGCGCATCATCGGATGGGTCAGCTCACGCGTCAGGTTGAATACAGATGTCAGATTGACATTGAGCACCGCATCCCAGTCTTCGTCGCTCATGCGCACAAAAAGACCATCGCGGGTAATGCCAGCATTGTTGACGAGAATGTCGATACCGCCCATCTCTTCCTCGGCCTTCTGGCCGAGCGCCTTGACGGCTTCACGATCAGACAGATTGGCCGGGAAAATGAATGTGCGTTCGCCAAGTTCAGCAGCCAGTTCTTTGAGTTTTTCTTCGCGGGTGCCATGCAAGCCAACGATGGCGCCCTGCGCATGAAGAGCGCGAGCAATCGCTTCACCCAAACCACCGGTCGCCCCGGTTACGAGAGCCTTGCGGCCAGTCAGATCAAACATTCCAGATCCTTCAGCTATTCAATGCAGCGAGCGCCGCAGCTATTTCTTCGGCCGAACCAACAGTAACACCGGTCACATCCTTTGAGATACGACGCGCAAGCCCGGTCAAGACCTTGCCCGATCCTACTTCATAAAGTGTTGTCACGCCATTGGCGGCAAACCATTCAACAGTCTCGCGCCAGCGCACCTGACCCGTGACCTGCTCAACCAGAAGATCAGCAATTTCATTGGCATCCGTCACAGGCGCTGCACGCACATTGGCAATCAGCGGCACAACCGGATTATGCTTATCAACCTGAGCCAGCGCTTCACGCATTGCGTCAGCGGCGGGAGCCATCAGTGTCGAATGAAACGGTGCAGAGACAGGCAGCATGATTGCACGCTTGGCACCTTTTTCGGAGGCAAGCGAAGCGGCCAATTCTACCGCAGCCTTTGAGCCGGAAATGACAAGCTGACCACCGCCATTATCGTTAGCGATCTGAACCGAGCCCGAGGCTTTAGCTTCCGCACAGATGGATTCAACATCGCCGTGCTCAAGCCCGATAATAGCGGCCATAGCGCCTGCACCAACCGGAACAGCCTTTTGCATGGCATTGCCGCGAATGCGCAGAAGACGCGCAGTATCGGCCAGCGAGAAAGTTCCGGCAGCGCAAAGTGCCGAATATTCGCCGAGCGAATGACCGGCCACATAAGCAACCTTGTCTTTCAAAGAGAAGCCTTGTGCTTCCATGACACGCAGTGCAGCAATAGAAACAGCCATCAGAGCCGGCTGCGCATTGGCTGTCAGCGTCAGAACGTCTTCTGGACCTTCAAACATGGTTGCGGAGAGCTTTTCGCCCAGCGCTGCGTCCACTTCCTCGAAAACAGCGCGTGCTTCAGCGAACTGTTCTGCCAAAGCCTTGCCCATGCCGACTGCCTGGCTGCCCTGTCCGGGAAAGGTAAATGCTACCGCCATGAATGCCTCTTTTATATAACAATTTCACGCGATGTGCCCCAGCATGGGTTGAAAAGTCAAGTATTTGTGGATTTTTGAGGGTCTCAACGCTTGCAAATCCGGGGAAAAGCACGTAATGAGCGCCCGTTCGTTGCTGGCATTAGCTGGGGGCTGAACGGAGGATCGTGCAAAAAGATACAAGTAAATGCTTACTTATGTTGTTTTGCTCGTTGCGGCCTAAAGTGCTTCAATCTCCCGTGTCTCCGCTCTCGATTGTCTTTACCCAAGCGTCCTTTCTTCCCGGTTCTCCGGTTCTAAGAGAAGTCGCAGAGGCTTAGCCGTTAGTGCCAGCGTGATGCAACAGAAGAAAGGCAAAGCCAATGGCTCTTTATGAACATGTGCTTCTTGCCCGCCAGGACATTTCCCAGCAGCAGGTCGACGCACTCGTCGAACAGTACAAGGGTGTCCTCGAAGCTAATGGCGGCAAGGTTGGTAAGGTAGAAAACTGGGGTCTTCGTCCCCTCACCTATCGTATCAAGAAGAATCGCAAGGCCTATTACACGCTCGTAAACATTGACGCACCAGCAGCAGCTGTTGCTGAAATGGAACGCCAGATGCGCATCAACGAAGACGTTCTTCGTTTCATGACCATTCGCGTTGAAGAACACGAAGAAGGCCAGTCGGCTATGCTTTCGCGCCGCGACGATCGTCGTGAACGCGATGGTGACGACCGTGGCCCACGTCGTCCACGCGAAGGCGGTTTTGACCGTGGTGATCGTGGTGATCGCGGCCCACGTCGCCCACGTGACAACGAAGCTGGCGAAGGAGCATAATCATGGTTGATATCAATCAGATCCCAACCCGTCGTCCTTTCCATCGTCGTCGCAAGACCTGCCCATTCACAGGTCCAAATGCGCCTAAGATCGACTACAAGGACATCAAGCTCCTGCAGCGTTACATTTCGGAACGCGGCAAGATCGTTCCTTCCCGTATTACGGCTGTCAGCCAGAAGAAGCAGCGCGAACTCGCTCAGGCGATCAAGCGTGCACGTTTCCTCGGCCTGCTGCCTTACGTTGTAAAGTAAGACTTTTTGGGAGGCGATTCTTCGCCTCCCATGTTTCTTCCCGGATACGATGGGCGTAACCGGAGCACTCAAAATCCCAAGTTGGGGCTATCGCGTGGAAACGCCGCCTCTAACTGCAAAACCGGGAAAGCCGGAGCAGGACAGCGAATTTATGAAATTCAATGGAACCATCATTGGAGTCGGCATATTGGCGGGGCTTGCCTCGGCATTGATGTCGTCTGGCGTCATCGCCCAGTCGGGCATGGCGGTGGTTCTCTATTTCCTGACACCATTGCCGATTTTTGTAGCCGCTCTTGGCTGGGGTTCGAGCGCGGGGCTTATCGCTGCTGCTTGCGCCACCATTGCAATCGGTGTCGTCGCAACTCCGATGGCAGCGGTTCTTATGGCGCTGACAAGTTATGCGCCTGCTGCAATCGGCGCCTATCTTTCCGGTCTTGCCCGTCCGGCCTCCGAGCTTGGCGGACCGAAGGATATCATGGTCTGGTATCCGCTGTCGGACATCGTTTTCCGCCTGGCACTGATGGTTGCCGCAAGTTTCATTATCATTGGCTTCATCGTGGGTTTCGGACCAGAAATGGCTCGTGAACTTGCCAATACGCTGATCGACAGTCTTGCCGCAGCCGATCCGCAATTTACCGCCAGCGATGAAATGCGCCAGAGTGTCAGCGCCCTCCTGATTGTAGCGCTGCCTGCGATCCAGCCTGCAACCTGTCTCGCTATTCTGGTCGGCAATCTTTATCTCGCTCTGCGTCTCACAGCCCTTTCAGGTCGTTTGCGCCGCCCGCGTGATGACTGGCCCGCAACAATGCGTATGCCGCGTCCGGCGCTTCTGGTTTTTGCCGTTGCTCTCGCTATTGCATTTTTGCCCGGCGCAGCCGGGCTCATAGCGGCAGTGGTTGTTGGCGCATTGAGCTTTGGTTTCATGATTGCCGGCCTTGCGACTTTCCATCAGCGCACTCGTGGCAAGCCTTGGCGTCCGGTTGCGCTCTGGCTGGTTTACATTGCGATTATTCTCTTCGCATTCGTGCTTTTCGTCTTCATGGTTTTTGGACTTTTCGATACATCGCGCGGGGCGCCAATCTCGAAAATTCCAAATACTGACAAACAATAAATTCAAATTTCAATCTCGAAAGGAAACTCAAATGGACGTTATTCTTCTGGAACGCATCGCTCGCCTCGGTCAGATGGGCGACACTGTAAAGGTCAAGGACGGCTTTGCCCGTAACTTCCTTCTGCCACAGGGCAAGGCTCTTCGCGCCAACGAAGCCAACCGCAAGAAGTTCGAAGGCCAGCGTGCACAGCTCGAAGCTCAGAACCTTGAACGCAAGAACGAAGCTGAAGCAGTTGCTGAAAAGCTCAACGGCGAATCCTTCATCGTTGTTCGCTCGGCTGGTGAAACCGGCCAGCTCTACGGTTCGGTTTCGACTCGCGATATCGCTGAAATCGTCACTGAAAACGGCTTTAACCTGCACCGCAATCAGGTTGAACTGAAGCAGCCTATCAAGGCAATCGGCATCCATGAAATCGTTATTTCCCTGCATCCTGAAGTGGAAGTTACGGTTTCTGTAAACATCGCTCGTTCGACTGAAGAAGCCGAACGTCAGGCAAAGGGTGAAGACCTGACTTCGATCGAAGCAATCTACGGCATCGAAGAAGCTCCACTTTCTGAAGAAATCTTCGACGAAGACGAAGAAGGTGAAGATCAGGCTTAATGAGCCTTTACTTACCTCGGATGCCTTCTCATATTGCGGGCATTCCCATGGTGGTAAACTTTAAATGAAGATGCCCGGCGGCTTCCGTCGGGCATTTACTCTTTTCAGATCAGAAATTTCGCCTATTCTTCACATTAGTGTTGGATTGAAGAGGGTGCTGACGGAAACGTTCGCGTTTGCTCAGGCGAGAGCCTTAGGCCAATTGACCGAGGGGAATTGCCTGAAATCTGATGACAGCGCGGCTTTAATTTAGGCAACAGGCCGCCTGCCATGCAACCGCACGGGCGTTGCACTTGCTTCAAGTCTCTAAAAAGGGGATGGGGCTGATGCATAGAATGCTGCGTACTGTTCTTTCGCATATGATCAAAATCGGCGACCTCACAGTCACTGATTCTGGCGGGAGTATTTTTCATTATGGAGATAAGACCGGCGAAGGCGTTCATATACGCTTCAATACGCTTCATGCTGAACGTGCCGTAGCACTCGACCCGGAGCTCAAGCTTGCTGAATGCTTCATGGATGGTGAGATCGATTTTCTGGAAGGTGACATTTATACACTTTTGAAAATCGTCTTCGAGAATACCGGACCAACAGCTGCGACCGAACCTTGGATGAAAGCCGCTGGTAAGGTCCGCGTGTTGTTTCGCCGCTTCCAGCAGATGAATAATCTGGCTCGGTCATCGAGCAACGTCAAAAGCCATTATGATCTTTCAGGGGCGCTCTACGACCTGTTTCTTGATCCCGACAAGCAATATTCCTGCGCCTATTTCGAAACCCCCAATGCATCGCTCGCCGAGGCACAGCTCGCGAAGAAACGTCATATAGCAGCGAAACTCCTCATCAAAGAGGGCGATGATGTACTGGATATCGGTTGCGGCTGGGGCGGGATGGGGCTTTATCTGGCCCGTTATCTCAAGGCCAACGTCACAGGCGTTACGCTCTCTGAAGAACAACACGCCATTGCGAATAAACGTGCCGTCGAAGAAGGGCTTGCGGACCGCGCAAATTTCCAACTGACTGATTATCGCAATATTGATGATCAGTTTGACCGGCTTGTTTCAGTCGGTATGTTTGAACATGTGGGCGTTGGTCACTTTGCAGAGTATTTTCAGCACGCTGCACGCCTTTTGAAGCCGGACGGGGTCTTCCTTCTTCATGCGATCGGCCGCGCCGACGGTCCGGGTGCAACCAATCCATTCATCCGCAAATATATTTTCCCCGGTGGCTATATCCCTGCCCTCTCTGAAGTGCTTCCGCATATCGAGAAGGCCGGGCTCTATGTGACTGACATTGAAATTCTGCGGCTTCATTATGCAGAAACACTCAAGGAATGGCGGCTTGCCTTCATGGCCCGGCGTGAGGAAGCCAAGGCACTCTATGACGAACGCTTCTGCCGGATGTGGGAGTTTTATCTGGCAGCATCTGAAAGTGCCTTCCGCTGGCAGAACATGATGGTCTTCCACATCCAGATTGCGCACAAGCAGGACGCTGTGCCGCTTACACGCAATTATATTGAGGCTGAGGAAAAGCGTTTAAAGCGGCTCGACAGTGCGCCAAAAGGCGCAAACAGCGAAATATCGGCTTCAAAAAAGAAGGCCGAGGCCTGAATTAATTCGTCAAATCCGAGTGTAAAAGGTTGAAGCATGAACTGTGGACACCTGTGAATCATGGTATAGTTTCACTCCTCCAGCAGGAATCACCTTGAGACCGTGTTGCGTTTAACGTCTCATCAGGTTTGGTTGGAACGATCAGGAACAGGATATCAGATCTATGGCGGAAGCGGCGGTACGCAAACTCGACGATGCGCGCGATCAAAAAGACGCGCTTTATCGTGAAGCGCCCCACAATATTGAAGCAGAGCAAGCGCTTTTGGGTGCTATTCTCATCAACAATGACGCCTTTTATCGCGTTTCAGACTTTCTGAAACCAACGCATTTCTTTGAGCCTTTGCATCGCCGGATCTATGAGATCGCAACCGATCTCATCCGCGTCGGCAAAATGGCCAACCCGGTAACGATGAAGACCTTCCTGCCCAATGAGGGCAAGATCGGCGACCTGACTGTATTCCAGTATGTTGCACGTCTTGCAACGGAAGCCGTGACCATCATCAATGCCGAAGACTATGGCCGCGCGATCTATGATCTAGCAACGCGACGGGCCTTGATCGGCATTGGCGAAGATATGGTCAATATCGCCTATGACGCGCCAGTTGATAATGCTCCACAAGAACAGATCGAAGACGCCGAGCGCCGTCTGTTCGAACTTGCAGAAACGGGCCGCTATGACGGCGGTTTTCAGGCCTTCAAGGATGCAGTCACAACAGCTGTTGACATGGCCAATGCCGCTTTCATGCGCGACGGCCATTTGTCGGGTGTATCCACGGGCATTCATACGCTTGATAGCAAGATGGGCGGTTTGCAGCCTTCCGACCTGATCATCCTTGCGGGTCGTCCGGGTATGGGCAAGACTTCGCTTGCGACCAACATCGCGTTTAACATCGCCAATGCCTATGAAGCCGAGCAGCAGGCCGATGGCACGATGAAGGCCAAAAATGGCGGCGTTGTCGGTTTCTTCTCGCTTGAAATGTCGGCGGAGCAGCTCGCAACCCGTATCATTTCCGAGCAGACGGAAGTGTCTTCCTCGAAAATCCGTCGCGGCGACATCACTGAAACAGATTTCGAGAAGCTGGTGGCCTGCTCACAGGTGATGCAGAAGATTCCGCTTTATATCGATCAGACCGGTGGCATCTCCATTGCACAGCTCGCAGCTCGCGCACGTCGTCTGAAACGCCAGCGCGGCCTTGACGTTCTGGTGATCGACTACGTTCAGCTGATGACCGGTTCGTCCAAGGCATCGGCACAGAACCGCGTGCAGGAAATCACTGAAATCACCACAGGACTGAAGGCGCTTGGCAAGGAGCTCAATGTTCCGATCATCGCATTGTCGCAGCTCTCGCGTCAGGTGGAAAGCCGTGATGACAAGCGCCCACAACTCTCCGATCTTCGTGAATCGGGTTCGATCGAGCAGGACGCCGACGTGGTTCTTTTCGTGTTCCGTGAAGAATATTACGTCAAGAATCTCGAACCACGCGACGAGTTTGATCCGAAATATGAAGAGTGGAAGCAGCATTTTGAAAAAGTGCGTGGCACCGCCGACGTTATCATTGCCAAGCAGCGTCACGGACCGACTGGCACCGTAAAGCTCGCCTTCCAGTCCGAATTCACACGATTTGCAGATTTGGCCGAAGGTTCCTATCTGCCGGAGCAGTATGAATAGTTTTCCCTATCTCAGCGGGCATGCCTGATGGCTAAAGCACGCGTTCAGTTCATCTGCCAGAATTGCGGTGCAGTTCACACGCGCTGGGCGGGTAAGTGCGACTCCTGCGGCGAGTGGAATACACTCGTCGAAGAAGGCACCAACAGCGGCATCGGGTCTGGCCCCGGCTCCATGCTTTCCAAGCGTAAGGGCCGCGCTGTTGCTCTCACTTCACTTTCAGGCGAAATCGAAGATGCGCCGCGCATCATTTCCGGCATCAGCGAACTTGATCGCGTTACCGGCGGTGGCTTCGTGCGTGGTTCTGCCATCCTGATTGGCGGCGATCCCGGCATCGGCAAGTCAACGCTTCTGACACAGGCAGCAGCAGCGCTTGCCAATCGCGGGCACCGCATCGTCTATGTATCAGGCGAAGAAGCCGTCGCGCAGATACGTCTTCGGGCGCAACGTCTTGGTGTGGCATCTTCTTCCGTGGAACTGGCCGCTGAAACCAATGTCGAAGATATTCTTGCGACCGTTTCCGATGGCAAGCGGCCCGATCTCGTCATCATTGATTCGATCCAGACACTCTGGACGGATATGGCAGATTCTGCCCCGGGAACAGTCACCCAAGTGCGCTCATCCGCTCAGGCAATGATCCGCTATGCCAAGCAGACGGGTGCTGCCGTTGTTCTTGTTGGCCACGTTACCAAAGAAGGCCAGATTGCTGGCCCGCGCGTCGTTGAACATATGGTCGATGGCGTTCTCTATTTTGAGGGCGAAGGCGGGCATCAGTATCGCATCCTTCGCACGGTCAAAAACCGTTTCGGACCGACCGACGAAATCGGTGTGTTTGAAATGTCGGATGGCGGATTACGCGAAGTCTCCAACCCATCTGAGCTGTTTCTGGGCGAGCGAAATGCGAAATCGCCGGGTGCTGCTGTTTTTGCGGGGATGGAAGGAACACGCCCGGTTCTGGTGGAAATACAAGCTCTCGTCTCCCCTTCTTCGCTCGGCACACCGCGCCGCGCTGTTGTTGGTTGGGATGGAAGCCGCCTTGCGATGATCCTGGCCGTTCTCGAATCACATTGTGGTGTGCGCTTTGGCCAGCATGATGTCTACCTCAATGTTGCTGGGGGTTATCGGATCAGTGAGCCTGCGGCTGACATCGCAGTGGCTGCGGCGCTTGTTTCGTCCATTGCAGGTATTGCCCTGCCCGCAGATAGTGTTTATTTCGGCGAAATCAGCCTTTCTGGTGCTGTTCGTGCGGTTTCTCATGCAGTACAGAGACTGAAGGAAGCTGAAAAGCTCGGTTTCAGGCAGGCAGTCGTTCCCGGTGGAAGCAGCGATCTGTGGAAAGATCGCAACTTCGGCCTCATGGAAACGACGGCACTCCCTGATCTGGTCGCGCGTATCGCTGCATCAGGCCCGGGTAAAAAATAGCATTCATCTGCAATCATGAGATTGCAGACCATTGAATTTAATGAGACTTAGCAGCGGAAGATTTCGTCAACTTTCCAATGTTATACTCAATCAGGTTTGACTGCCCCGCAGGTGAAAAACGCTGCGCATAAATAAGGACAGCCCAGAATGCCGGTTACGCTACTTGATGGAATTCTACTCGGAATAACGTTGGTTTCGGCCGTACTTGCTATGGTTCGCGGTTTCTCACGCGAAGTGCTTTCACTGGTTTCATGGGCAGCGGCCGCCGCCGCAGCCTATCTCTTTTACCAGCCGGTGCTGCCCTATTTGCAGCCATACATAAACAACGAGACGATCGCCAAAATCGCAGCCGCCGGCGCAGTTTTTCTGGTGGTACTGATCGTTGTTTCGCTGATCACGATGAAGATCGCTGACTTCATCATCGATAGCCGTATCGGTGCACTTGATCGCACGCTCGGCTTCCTGTTTGGTGCGGCACGTGGTGTTCTGCTTGTTGTCGTAGCAATGCTGTTCTTCAACTGGCTGGTGCCTGCAGACCAACCTGCATGGGTCACAAATGCGAAGTCCAAGCCGATGCTCGACTCCTTTGGCCAGCAGCTCGTTGAACTTCTCCCAGCTGATCCAGAAGCCGCCATCAAACAGTTCAAACCGGGTCAGGGTACACAGACACCAGCCGGAACAACGACCGAGCAGCCCGTACCGGACGACACACCGGCTGCAAACTGATCTTGAACCACCATTTTTGAAACCGGTATGCGCAACGCTGCCGGTTTCATCTGTTTTTAGCCAAAGTCCTATCCTATATCAGCGGCTCAAACGCACATCATGCAAGGGATCGCTTTTAAAATGAGGTCTTTTGCTGTAAATGTTGCTTTTAATAACCGCAATCGAAAGGTCTTGCGGACCATGTCCCAACAATCGCATGACGAAACTTCCTTTATGCTGGACGATGACACGTTGCATGAAGAGTGTGGTGTATTTGGTATTCTCGGCCATGAGGACGCAGCAGCGCTGACAGCGTTTGGTCTGCATGCGTTACAGCCCCGTGGACAAGAAGCCGCCGGTATCGTTTCCTATCACAACCGCCGCTTCCATTCGGAACGCCATATGGGACTGGTGGGCGATCACTTTACGGAAGCGTCAACACTCAACCGGCTACCCGGCGACCGTGCCATCGGGCATGTTCGCTATTCCACAACCGGCGAAACGATCCTGCGTAATGTGCAGCCGCTTTTCGCAGAGCTGGAAGTTGGTGGCATCGCGATTGCTCACAACGGTAACTTCACCAATGGCATTACACTGCGCAAGCAGCTGATTGCATCTGGCGCAATCTTTCAGGCAACCTCGGACACCGAAGTTGTCCTGCACATGATTGCCCGTTCGCGTCAGGCTTCGTCGAGTGATCGCTTTGTTGATGCGATCCGTCAGGTTGAAGGCGGATATGCCATGCTGGCACTGACCCGCACCAAGCTCATTGCTGCGCGCGATCCGGTCGGTATTCGCCCACTCGTCATGGGTGATCTGGACGGCAAGCCGATCTTCTGTTCGGAAACCTGCGCTCTCGATATTATCGGCGCGAAATATGTTCGCGACGTCGAGAACGGCGAAGTCATCATCTGCGAGATACAGAAAGATGGCTCCATTACCACTGATTGCATCAAGGCTGAAAATCCCCAGCCGGAACGGCTCTGCCTGTTCGAATATGTCTATTTTGCGCGTCCTGACTCTGTCGTGGGCGGACGCAGTGTTTATGTTTCGCGCAAGAACATGGGCATGGAACTGGCGAAGGAATCGCCAATCGAGGCCGACGTTGTTGTGCCGGTGCCGGACGGCGGCACACCTGCGGCGCTCGGCTTCGCACAGGCAAGCGGCATTCCGTTTGAATATGGCATCATCCGCAATCACTATGTCGGCCGTACCTTCATTGAGCCAACCCAGCAGATCCGCGCGCTTGGCGTGAAGCTCAAGCATTCTGCCAATCGTGCGATGATCGAAGGCAAGCGCGTCGTTCTGGTGGATGATTCCATTGTGCGTGGCACCACTTCGGTCAAGATCGTTCAGATGATCCGTGATGCAGGCGCCAAGGAAGTCCATATTCGCGTCGCGAGCCCGATGATTTTTCACCCGGATTTCTACGGTATCGACACGCCAGATGGCGATAAACTGCTGGCAAACCAGTATGATAGTCTGGAAGCGATGTGCCGCTATATCGGTGCGGATTCGCTTGAGTTTCTCACCATCGACGGACTTTACAAGGCCGTTGGCGGTGAGCCACGTGATCCGAAGGCCCCGGCCTTCACCGATCACTATTTTACGGGTGAATATCCGACCCGACTTCTCGATCAGGAAGGCGAAAGCAACGTCCACACCTTGTCGCTTCTCGCCTCCAACGGGTGATCGACTGTCTTCATGCAGGCGGCTCGCGAGGCCGCCTGTTTTTATTTATTAGACCAAACTGGGGGTAAAATGAGTATCGACCTTACTGGCCGGGTGGCTTTGGTAACGGGCGCTTCACGCGGAATTGGATATTTTCTTTCGCTCGAACTGGCAAAGCGCGGCGCACATGTGATTGCAGTCGCACGCACTGTTGGCGGTCTGGAAGAACTCGACGACGATATTCGCAAGAATGGTGGAAGCACGACGCTTGTGCCACTCGACATCACTGACATGGAGGCGATTGATCGCCTCGGTGGTTCCATTCATGAGCGCTGGGGCAAACTCGACGTTCTGGTCGCGAATGCAGGTATTCTAGGTACGATTTCCCCCATCGGCCATGTTGAAGCCAAAGTTTTCGAACAGGTCATGAATGTGAACGTCAAAAGCGTATGGCGCCTGATCCGCTCCACAGATCCGCTGTTGCGCGCATCGGATGCGGGACGTGCGATTCTGCTTTCTTCAGGTGTTGCGCATAGCTGCCGCGCTTTCTGGGCGCCTTATGCGGCTTCAAAAGCCGCGGTCGAAGTGATGGGGCGCAGCTGGGCCGAAGAAACAAAGCAGATGAAGCTGAAAGTCAATCTGGTCAATCCGGGGGCAACCCGCACGGCAATGCGTGCGAAAGCTATGCCAGGTGAAGATCCTGAAACCCTGCCCACACCACAGTCGGTTGCTGAAAAGATCGTCAAGCTCGCCGATCCGGCCCTTGAGGTAACGGGTAAGCTGTTTGATGTTCGTCAGGACCGGTTCCTCGATTATCATATGCCTTCTTGATTTTTTCGATCCGGCCTTGCGCGAAGCCAAGGCCGGACTTATCCTTTCTAAATATTCCGCTCCTGCCGACCTTTCCGGCCCATTTTAAAGCGGACCTTCCCCCCTTCACCAGACAAGACCGCTCCTTCGCGCGCTTATGCACGCGCACACTCCCATTTTACTGGAGGACCAATGTCTCACGACTATCAGCGCTTCATCATTATCAGTGGCGGACCCGGATCAGGCAAAAGCACACTCGTCGACGCTCTCGAGAAGCAAGGCTTTGCACGCAGTGTTGAGGCAGGCCGTGCCATTATTCAACAGCAGGTAAAGATCGGCGGAAACGCCCTGCCATGGGCCGATCGCGCCTTGTTTGCGGAGCTAATGCTTTCATGGGAGATGCGCTCTTACGATCTTGCCGGCAACAACGAAGGACCGGTGTTCTTTGATCGAGGCGTGCCTGATGTTATAGGCTATCTCACACTTTGTGGATTGCCGGTGCCTGAACATATTCTCCAAGCAGTCCACACGATTCAATATAATAGAACGGTGTTTCTTGCTCCGCCATGGGCAGAGATTTTTGGTCAGGACACTGAGCGCAAGCAGGACTTCGATGAAGCGAAACGCACATTTGAAGCGATGGAGCAGACATATCAGCAGCTTGGATATGAAATCGCGCTCCTGCCGAAATCAACGGTTCAGGAGCGCGCAAATTTTATTCTCCAAAACTTACCGTCAGGCTTCTTCTGACGACTCGCCTGGGAAAACAGCATTGCGGTCTGCGGCTTCGCGACGATTCCATGCCACCAAGCTGAGTGGCAAAAAGGCCAAATAGGCCAGTGCCGTCAGCGTCAGCGTGTACCATGTGAAGCTCATCAGGAAGGCCACATAAATAACCACGAGCAAAATCAATGGCATCACAAAATCGCGGCGAATGAGGCTTCCCGCAGATTTGCCATTGTAGACCGGCAGGCGGCTAACAAGCAAAAACGCAATAGCTACCGTAAATATTGCAACTGCGAAGGCCAGTCCCCTTGTCGGCGTAAGACCAAGGAAACCCAAATAGACGGGCAACAATACCAGCATGGCACCCGCCGGTGCGGGAACGCCGATAAAGTAGTTACTCTGCCATGGCGGGCGGTTTGGGTCTTCCAGCATCACATTGAAGCGCGCCAAGCGCAGGCAGCAGGCGATGGCATAGAGAAGCGCCGCAATCCAGCCAAACGAGCGCGCCTGGTCGAGCACGTAGACATACAGCACCAGTGCGGGAGCAACGCCGAAGTTTACGATATCAGCGAGAGAATCCATCTGCTCGCCAAACTTTGACGAACCTTTCATCATGCGCGCAACACGGCCGTCGACACCATCGAGAAATGCTGCAACGAGCACCATCGCGACTGCGAGTTCGAAACGGTGCTCAAACGCCAAACGAATGCCAGTCAGCCCCGCACATATGGCAAGAACAGTGATGACATTCGGAACAACAATGCGCAGTGGAATCTGCGATAGTCTTGGGCCGCGTGATGAATCCGCGCGGCCATTCGGCTCAAAGGGTGGGAATGGTGTTTCCATCAGCTCAGGCGATCCGCACCACAGGTTCTGCGCGTTCGCTGCCAAACTCTGCAAGAACGGTCTCACCGGCCACAGCCGTTTGCCCCACAGCAACGCGAACCGAAGCCCCGGCTGGCAGATAGACATCAACGCGCGAACCGAAGCGGATTAGCCCGAAGCGTTCACCGACAGAGAGATTATCGCTTTCGCGCGACCAGCAAACAATGCGGCGTGCAACCAGACCCGCAATCTGCACAACACCGATCTTGCCATTTGCGCTGTCAATCAACACTGAATTGCGTTCATTATCAGTGCTGGCCTTATCAAGTTCCGCGTTGAGGAACTTACCCGGACGGTGGAAAATCTTTTCGATCTTACCCCGCACAGGCGCACGGTTGATGTGAACCGAAAATACGTTCATGAACACGGAAACCCGCATCAGCGGCTCTGCACCAAGGTCCAGTTCTGCGGGCGGCACAGCAAGGCCGACGAATGAAACCTTGCCATCGGCCGGGCTGATCACGAGATCATCGGCAATCGGCGTCACGCGTTCAGGGTCACGGTAGAAATAGATGCACCAGATGGTCAGCACCAGACCGACCCAGAACAACGGCTCCCACAGCCAGCCCAGAATGAGCGAAACGACGAAAAACGCCGCGATAAACGGATAGCCTTCACGATGGATCGGCACGAAAGTGTTGCGAATAGTATCAGACAGGCTCATCGGTTTTCCTTTAAGTTTGCCCGTTTTTACCCCATCCTGTCCGAAATCCAAATTGATTTCGCAAATTATTCACGGCTGTCAGGGCGCGTGATCCCATCGCGCCTTATGGTCAGTAATTTGTATAGCGCGCGAAAATGATAAAGAGCGCAAAGAGGATCACCATGGAGATCACAAAAACACAGGCGATCTTATAGACGCTCCACACCAGCCACAGCGAAAATCTGATCATTTGCCCCCCTTATGAAAATACTGGCTTTTCGACTCGTCCGTAAAAACGCGCGCAACGAAATTTGCTGTCCACTCACCTGTAATTTCGTAAGGCGTCCCACCCAACTCAAATTCCATTCCGATAAAGTTTTCCATGTCCAAAGGATATTTCAAGTCATCTGTGAATTAGAATGTACTTTCGCCACTAATTAAAAGCACAGCACTTTACATTTTTACCTCCCCGTTAAAGCGGCAATTATACTTTTCACCGGGATGGCCAGTAACAGGCCGTTCTTTCCATGAGAATAATTTGCCGTCATTGGCAGCATGTTCGCTGCGCACGCGACCATCACGCTTTGTACGCCAAATATAATGTGTGGTGCTCTGCTCCTCAGCACCAACATTCGCTTTGTGTGACACTGCTTGATGATAACGAGTCAGATACCGAAGAAACTTTTCTTCGGTGTGTGAAGCATCCATAATTTCGTTCCAAACACGAGGAACATTGCCATGTTTGATGTAGTGACTGAAAGCTTGCCGACGGCTTAATTCATTCAACCGCTGTCTGCTCTTATCGATCTTCGATAAATGTGTGTTCATGAGCCCTCTCAAATTACAATTCCTGAGAGGGTAACGGCGATAGATCCTAAGGGGATAACTTATTCAAAAATTTGTTTCTATCAGGCTCGAAAGTTGTATTTCATCAGCGTGAACGACAACGGCGCTTTTCAAACCATTCAAGATTTTTCAAATTGGGATTATCGAAATTGCGTCGATCACAACGTGGCACCCGGCGATCTCTGTTCGTCACATATAGAAAATTTGGAGACACCCAGTCTTTGTAATAACCATTGCAGTCATCGTTCAATGATCCCGAGGGATCGACCTTCCTCCGGGCTTCATGGTCGGAAAGCGGAATAAGTCTGTTCGTTTCCCCATCGATCAATTTGAGAACACCAGAGCTACGAACCTTAATATAGCGGTCATTAAAGCACATGCTTGAAATTCGAGTTGCAAGACGCGTTTTACCGTCAGATGCATAGAGGTTACTCTGACTCTGTCGTATTGAACCGTAAAATTCACGTTTCACGATCATGCCATTGGGCAAGATAAAACTGTCGGTCAAATAGACAGCGAGCAAAAACAAAATGCGCAAGCTGAGGATAGTTACAATCGTAACGCATAAAAATTCGTAGACCTTCCAAGTCCACCATAGCGTCTTTTTCCAAAATGTTTTTTGACAAAATATCTTTAGCATTGTCAGCCCCCGCCGGGACTGACAATGCCTGAATACTCGACTTCTGCAAAGAGGAATGAACTCACTCCGCGGCAGGTGCGCCGCGTGTGACAACGCCCATATCATCGCTTTCGCGGACCTGACGCAGACGTTCCTCCGCCTCATCCGCTTCACGCTGGCGGCTCCACATCGAAGCATAGAGACCATTCTGCATCAGCAGATCGCGATGCGTGCCACGCTCGGCGATCAGACCATCTTTCAGCACAATGATTTCATCTGCACCGATGACGGTGGAAAGGCGGTGTGCGATCACCAGCGTCGTGCGGCCCCGGCTGACAATATCAAGTGCCGACTGGATTTCCTGTTCTGTCGCGGTATCAAGCGCCGATGTCGCCTCATCAAGGATCAGGATCGGCGGCGCTTTCAGGATCGTGCGGGCAATGGCTACGCGCTGCTTTTCGCCACCGGAAAGCTTGAGACCACGCTCGCCGACCATCGCCTGATAACCTTCTGGCAGATGCTTGATGAAGCCGGAAATCTGCGCCATTTCGGCAGCTTTTTCGACTTCACTGTCGGTCGCATCAGTACGGCCATAACGGATATTATAGGCAATCGTATCGTTAAACAGCACCGTGTCCTGCGGGACCATACCGATCACCTTGCGCAAGCTTTCCTGCGTGACATCGCGCACGTCCTGCCCGTCAATCGTGACAGAACCCGACTGCACATCATAAAAGCGGAACAAAAGCCGCGAGATGGTGGATTTACCTGCGCCCGACGGACCCACAATCGCCACCGTCTTGCCCGCAGGCACTTCAAAGCTCACGCCTTTCAGGATTGGACGATTGGCATCGTAGGCAAAATGCACATCGTTGAAGCGGATCGCACCCTTATCGACATGGAGTGGCGCAGCATTTGGCTTATCCTGCACTTCCTGCTGAACATCGAGAAGGTCAAACATCTGCTCGATATCAGTGAGGCCCTGACGGATCTCGCGATAGATGAAGCCGATGAAATTGAGCGGAATAGAAAGCTGCATCAGCATGGCATTGATGAAGACAAAGTCACCGAGCGACTGCGTACCAGCCTGCACTTCACGTGCGGACATGACCATAACAATCGCCATACCCACGCCGAAGATCACCGCCTGACCAAAGTTCAGCCAGCCGAGCGAGGTCCATGTCTTGGTAGCCGCGTCTTCATAGCGTGCCATCGACGCGTCGAAGCGTTTGGCTTCCATGGTCTCATTGCCGAAATATTTAACCGTCTCAAAGTTGAGCAGCGAGTCGATCGCCTTGGTGTTGGCATCGGTGTCTGAGTCATTCATTTCTCGGCGAATATTAATGCGCCAGTCGCTCGCCTTGATCGTGAACCACGTATAGGCGATGACCGTCAAAGCCACGACGAGCAGATAGGAAAAGCCGTAGGCAAAGGCAAAAATTACTGCCGTCAGCGCGAATTCCAGAATAGTTGGCAATGTATTGAGGATTGTGAAACGGACGATCGTTTCGATACCCTTGGTACCGCGTTCAATTACGCGCGAAAGACCTCCCGTGCGCCGCTCAAGATGGAAGCGCAGTGAAAGCTGGTGCATATGCACAAAGGTCTTATAGGCAAGTTGGCGCACCGCATATTGGCCCACACTGGCAAACAGTGCATCGCGCAGCTGATTGAGGCCCGCCTGAATAATCTTGGCCGCATTATAGGCCAGCACCAGCATGACTGCGCCAGTGAGAATGAGCGGAATGTAACCCGGCGCATCCAATTGACCGTTGAGCGCATTCGTCACCCATTTAAAGAAGTAGGGAACGAGGATCAGTACAATCTTGGAAATCACCAGGTAGAACGTCGCCCAAACCACGCGCATGCGCAGATCGGGGCGCTCAGACGGCCACATATAGGGCCAGAGATTTCGCAAAGTCTTGAGCGTTTCGCCGGAGTCGGCAGAAACAGTTTTGGGGGAACTCATGGGGCTTCTTTCAGATCAGACAATTTTTTCGCAACAGCCATTATTGAAGGCTGCGAGATGCGAACGAATAAGGGACAGTTGCTGCCAGTTGACGCTATAGCGCGAAGTCTGACGGTCGGGCCGGTAGTCGATAAGGCCAGCCTGAACGAGAACTTTGAGATGCTGCGACACAGTGGATTGAGCGAGATCGAGACGACCGACAATGTCTTTGCAGCAGCACGCATCTTCGAGGATCAGCTGCCGGAGAATGTGAATGCGAACAGGGTGACCGAGCGCTGCGTAAATACGCGCCGCAAGGTCATCATCTACGCCCGGCAAAACAGTGGACATCATTTCCAAGGATATTTTCATCGTAAATCGACGATATACGATTACACCGGAAATCGCAATATTACGCAGCGCCCTTTCTAAAGGACACTGCGTTCACGAAATGAAAATGGTGCGTTGCTATCAGTTTGCGGAATCTTGCAGGCGGCGTTGCACTTCATCATCGCCAAGCGGCTGCTGCGGCATAACAAAAACCTGCCCAGGCAGGATCAGATCAGGATTACGAATCTGGTCGCGATTGGCGAGATAGATCGTAGTATAACGCAAACCATTGCCATAAGTGCGCTTGGAAATCGTCCAGAGATTGTCACCTTTGCGGATAATCACCGAGCCATCCACCTTCTGCAAAGGTGTCCCGCCTTCAGCATCCTGTGCACTTGCAGTCTGCGCGCCCGACCCCGTTGCAACTGCCGAAACATTATCGCCAGCTTCGCGACGGAAAGGGACACGTGCAGTAGCAATCACACGGCCTGAGCGATCCAGAAGATCAGCACGGATGATATAATCTCCAACGGCCAGCGGTTTCTGACTTTGTACCAGAAAACGGCCTTCCGGCGACACAGGACTTGCGCCAAGCAATGTATCATTGGCATTGACGACAACGCTGTTGCCATCTTTATGGCCTTTTGCGTTGCCTGCCACAAACACGGTGTTGCCCTCAATTTCAACAGCCTCAATCGCTATAGGTGCATCGGAGGCCGGCTTAACCTCTTGTGTCGCGCTGGTTGATGGTGCATCAGACGAAGCAGCCGCTTGTTCAACAGGCGCTTGCGGTGTGGTGATCAGGCGGCTGGCTTGTCCTGGCTCTTCAACAAGTGCGAGCACCTGTCCGTGGCTATTGTCAGGTACAGACACAATTGCTGTCTGCGCAGAGGTTGCAACATTGCCGCCCTCACCGCCCGCGCGCAGTACAAGCTGATGATCGCCCGGCGAAAGCGGCTGATCAAGAACAATCGCAAAATCGCCATTCTCACCGGCTTTGGCTGTGCCAAGAACTTTTGAGCCGGATATAATCTCAACGGCGGCATTCGCCGCAGCCTGACCGGCAATCACGACAGAACCATCGGCTTCAACACGCAGAATATCGAAGACGGGTGTTTTTGCAGGCGGAGATACCTGCTGCCCCTGTCCAATGTCAGGCTGTGTGGTGGCTTGTTGCAGCTCAACCTCAGCGGTCTTTTCCGGTTGCTGCGATGCCGCAGGCGCCTCAGCTTCAACTGGCTTAGACGCGCTACTGGTTTCAGGTGCCTTTGCGGTTATGTCCGAACCGGGAGCAACGCCCTGACTTTTAAGCGAATTCCAATAATATGCGCCGCCGCCTAGAAGGAGGAGGAGCACGATGCCGATAATTCCATATCTGTTATTTTGCATTTCGGCCCGAAACCCATATGAGTACATTAACGAATGGGTTTATCGCTTTTTTCAACACCTCACAAGAAGTTGAGCCGAACTGCGCTTTATGGAGTGGAAGGAATCATTCTTCCGTGCAGCTTATTGGCTTTTCCTGATCGGGATCATCCATCAAATTATAGAGGTCGGCGCCGTCACCCTTGCTCCACCAGATATAAACGCCGCCCGCATATTTGGCACCGGAACCTGCAAGAACATTGGCCGCAATCACGGTGTTGTTTTCCATTTCAAGCTGCACAAGCGAATTCTCGCCTGCGTTATAATAGGTGGCCGAAATATTCTGATCGCCGCATTTGTAGAGAACAGAGTTTTCCGTCACTTCAACATCATCCGGCAGAGGGATGGTAATGTCTCCAGCCATTGCTCCAGATACTGCCCCTGATGCTATAAGCGAAAGGCCTGCCAACAAAGCCCAATTCTTCATTCCACCGACTCCCTGTCAAAGTTTTACCTCCCCAGAGTTATAGCTATCACCTTAAAAGTCCAGCCGAAGCTTGACGCTCAAACGCCAAAGGCGCACAAGAAATCATGTCTGAGATTCGATCCATTTGTGTTTATTGCGGCTCTTCAACGGGCCTGAACCCCATCTATCGTGAAGCGGGCCTGACGCTCGGTCGTTCGCTTGCCGAACATGGCATCCGCCTTGTCTATGGCGGCGGCACGCGCGGCATTATGGGCGCTGTCGCGCAAGGCGTGATGGAAGCTGGCGGCGAAGTCACCGGCATCATTCCGACCTTTCTGCTCGACAAGGAAGCAAGCCTTGAAAAAGCGCAGGAGCTGACCGAATTGATCGTGGTTGGCGACATGCACGAGCGCAAACATCTTATGTTCCAGAAGTCTGACGCTTTCGTCACACTTCCCGGCGGCATTGGCACGGTTGAAGAAATCGTGGAAATGATGACGTGGGCGCAGCTTGGCAAGCACCGCAAGCCTATGGTCTTCGCCAATATCAACAATTTCTGGCAGCCGATGCTCACTTTGCTTGAGCATATGACAAACGAAGGCTTCCTGCACACCGCCCATCAGGTGAAGCCGCTGGTGATTGATCAGGCGAAAGACATCGTGCCTGCAATCCTCGCTGCCAATGGCCGCGCACATGAAGGCGATCCAAAGATCATCGAAAAGATGTAATCACCGCACTGAACCATTATGCATGATTGAACAACAAGGGCGGAGCGATCCGCCCTTAACTACATCCGGGAGGGCTTGATGAAGACCATTGGACTGATCGGCGGTATGAGTTGGGAAAGCTCGCAGGAATATTATCGGATCATCAACCGGGAAGTGCGTGCGCGGCTTGGTGGCACGCATTCTGCCAAAAGCCTGATGTGGTCGATGGATTTTGCAGAAATCGAACATCTCCAGCACCAGGGCAAATGGGATGAGCTGACGACGCTGATGATTGAAGCCGCGCAAAACCTTGAAAAAGGCGGCGCGGACTTCATCCTGATCTGCACCAATACCATGCATAAAATGGCGACTGATATTGAAAGCGCCACGTCAATTCCGCTCGTGCATATTGCTGATCCGACAGCAGAAAAGATCGAGGCCGCTGGTTTCTCAACAGTCGGACTGCTCGGCACCGCCTTCACGATGGAACAGGATTTTTATAAAGGCCGTCTGAGTTCCAAATATGGGCTGCAAGTTCTCACGCCTGACGATGCCGATCGTAAAACCGTCCATGACATCATCTATCAGGAGCTTGTGGTTGGCAAAGTAAGCGATGAATCGCGCGAAAAATACCGCGCTGTCATCACGCGTCTGGTCGAGCGCGGAGCGGAAGCCGTTATCCTCGGTTGTACGGAAATCATGTTGCTGATCGGCCCGCAGGACAGTCCGGTACCAGTGTTTGACACAACACGTTTACATGCGGAGGCGGCAGTTGATTGGGCGTTGAGATAAGCAAAAGGGCGGAATTTCCGCCCTTTTTTATCAGCCCGCGATCTTTGCGTTCACTCCTTTTAATGCAGTTTCACGCTCTACGCTGCTCAGTTCAAGACGCTCGAAATTCTCATCAAGCAGGACCGGCAAAGATGCCTGCGGATGGATGGCTACAATGCCATAAGTTTCGTCTTCTGCTTCGACATAACGCATAAACGGTGCTTCATTTTTCGAGAACCGCGAAACGATGTTCTTTTTCTTATGCGTCGCATCAAGTGGGTTATAAGTGACATTCGTTGCGCCCAGATGCTTCTTGCTGGCCGTAATTTTCGCCCATGCAAAGCGCAAAGCAGCAGTCGACTTCATCGCCGATGCGCTGCCCATGATCCGGATGAAGCGAACCAGAAACAAAACGGCCATGGCGAGCATGATTGCAAACAGGCCGAGATCAAACGCCAGACGGTTCCAGAATTCGTCTATAGCAAGTGTCAGCGTAACATTTTCGGGATCGGAACGCTGCATCACAACATCTGTTTCGTAATCACCGCTCGACAGGCTTACAAACGAGAATTCAACCGGCTTAACGCGGCGCTCACCATCATAGTCATAAACAATAACCGCCTTACAATTCACGGTCATCTTCTTCGAGCGGCACTGCCCGTCATTTACAGAAGCATCTTCCAGAACAACCGGATCGTTCATAATCAGATGATCTTTGTAGAGACCCGGGAACCATGCAACGGCAACGCCAATACTTGCAAAAATGAAGACGATGCTGAGAAACGGATAGAGCAACCGATGGGCTAATCCGTGTTTTTTGATTTTAATTGCGCGGGAAGGTAGAATGCCGTTCAAATCCGGCAATGTCGTTTTATCAGTCATTTTTTATCGTCTATCGCAGGGCGCTGTTCACGATTGGGAGGAAGAACCGCGCCGGTGATACGTCTTGCAGCCTATGGGCCTTATTGAAACAAAACGCGATATGGACATGGCACAAAGCCATGAAATGAAAAAAACTGAATGGATAATCTTTATCGATTCAGTCCTCTATCTTTTAGCAATGTCGAATTTTACCGCAACATTGCGTGGGCAGATGAGCCTCAAAAACAGCGGCCAGTCAGTAACAATTACAGACATCACGACTCCGAATGTGAGGCGGGAGGCCGCTTTATTTCTTCACCAGTGTCGCTACCGCTTCAACATGGGGCGACCATAGGAACTGGTCGATCGGCGTGACGCGGGTGATGCGATAGCCGCCCTTCACCAGAATGGCGAGATCTCGCGCCAGCGTCACCGGGTTGCACGAAACCGCCACAACCTTCTCCACCTTGGATTTAGCCAGCTCCAGTGCCTGTTCTTCTGCGCCCGCACGCGGTGGATCAAACACAACGGCATTGTAAGGCAGCAATTCCTTCGGCATTAACGGGCGACGGAACAGATCACGGCGTTCAACGGTTACGGGCTTCAAGCCCTGCACATGGCGGATACCGCGATCAAGCGCTGCCAGTGCCGGCGCATCGTTTTCAATGGCATGGACCGCGCTCTTTTCTGCAATTCGCAGTGCGAATGTACCGACACCACAAAACAGATCCGCAACACGCTTGGCTTTGCCAAGATGTGCTTCAACCAGCGACACCATTGCTTCTTCGGCTTCAGCCGTTGCCTGAAGGAAGCAGCCCGGCGGGACCGGAACAGCTACCTTGCCGAAATGAATAATCGGCTTTTTCGGCTCAACGATAATTTCGCCTTCATGCGACAGGCGAGCAAAGCCCTTTTTCATCACAAGCGCGGTCAGTGCACGGCGCTGATCGTCGGTGAGCTTGCCACAGCCGCTTGCCGCCAGATCAAGCCCGGAGGCCGTAACCGTTGCCGCCAGTTTGAACGGCTTGGAACCGGGCGCTATCAGTGCCCCCACTTCGCGCAGATCATCGAGCCGCATAATGATTTCAGGAACTGTCACCGCACATTCGACAATATCGATAATTTCGTGGCTTTGATGACGGTTGAAGCCAAGCAATACACCTTTTTCCGTCTTGCGTGCAGCAAAGACGGCGCGGCGGCGCGATTGCGGCTTGCAAGCAACCAGCGCATCCACTTGCACCTCAAGACCCCTGCCCTTGAGTGCAGAGACCACAAGTTCGCGCTTCCATGCGCGATAAGGTTCATCCTGCCAATGCTGTAAAGCGCAGCCGCCGCAATCTTCAAAATGCTGGCAAGATGGGTCCTGCCGTTCATCAGAAGTTTCAAGCAGCGCAATCACCGCAGCACGGTTTTTGTCACGCGCCACATTGGCCACTTCGCCAGGCAGAGTGAAAGGCACAAAAAGTTGGCCATCAGGAAGATTAGCAACGCCATCGCCGCCCGCACCCATCGAGCGGATTGTTACCTGGGTCGTCATTGGTCTTTCTTTCCTGCCAAGAGATACTCACGGTTGCCATAGCCCCCCTCGATGGGGGACGGGCAAAGGCCGAGCGCACGCCAACCGGGCTGCGTCTCAAGCCATGATTTCAATTCTTCCGCAATGCGTTCGCCGTCTTTCGGGTCACGCAGAATACCGCCTTTGCCAATGGCTTCGCGCCCGGCTTCAAACTGCGGCTTTACGAGAAGCGCGCAGATAGCATCTTTTTGCGCCAAGGCCAATGCCGGGGGCAGAGCGAGTTTCAATGAAATGAAACTCACATCCGAAACAACGCAACCAATATTGCGGCCATCAAGGTGTATGGTATCGAGCGCACGCGCATTCACCCCTTCCTTGTTGGTCACGCGCGGATCGTTTCGCAAAGTCGCGTGCAACTGGTCATGGCCGACATCGATTGCAATGACATGGCTTGCGCCACGCTCCAACAGCACCTGTGTAAAACCGCCGGTCGATGCGCCAATATCAAGCGCGGTCACGCCCTTCACATCGAGACTGAAATGATCAAGTGCGGCGATCAGCTTAAGTGCTGCGCGCGAAACATAGGCGCTTGCGGGATCGTCAACGCTTAGTTCTGCTGTGCGAAGAACATTCTGCCCCGGCTTGGTGACGGGTTTGCCGTCAACCTTCACCGTGCCGCGCTGGATTGCATCCCGTGCACGCGAACGCGTGGCGAACAGTCCGCGATCAACCAGCAACTGATCCAGACGCGGGCGGTTATCCGTCAATGGTTCACTCATCAATCAGGCGCGGAATGGTGTCGCGATTTCTTCACGGCCCAATGCCGCAAAGACAGTGTGCACAATACCAGCACGGTCCAGACCGGCATTGGCATACATAACTTCCGGCTTGGCGTGGTCCTGATAGATATCCGGCAAGGTCAGCACACGTACCTTGAGACCGCGATCCAGAAGACCGTCGGTCGCAAGGAATTGCAGGACATGGGCGGCAAAGCCACCAGCCGCACCTTCTTCAATGGTGAGGAGCACTTCATGCTCACGCGCCAGACGGCGGATCAGATCATGATCGAGCGGCTTGGCAAAACGTGCATCGGCAACCGTTGTGGAAAGACCTGCCGCAGCAAGCTCATCAGCAGCGCTCAGGCATTCCTGCAAACGCGTGCCGAAGGAGAGAAGTGCCACTTTGGTACCTTCCCGCACGATACGGCCCTTGCCGATTTCAAGAACCGATCCCCGTTCAGGCAATTCGACGCCGACACCATCACCACGCGGATAGCGGAAGGAAATCGGGCCTTCATCATAGTCCGCAGCGGTGCGCACCATATGACGCAGTTCAGCTTCATCGGATGCCGCCATCACCACAAAGCCGGGCAGCGCTGCAAGGAAGCCGGTATCGAACGAACCGGCATGGGTTGGACCATCGGCCCCCACCAGACCAGCGCGGTCGATGGGAAAACGCACAGGCAGATTCTGGATCGACACGTCATGCACGACCTGATCATAGCCGCGCTGAAGGAAAGTCGAATAGATCGCACAGAAAGGCTTATAGCCTTCGGAGGCCAGACCAGCGGCAAAAGTGACAGCGTGCTGTTCGGCAATACCGACATCGAATGTACGCTTTGGGAAGACTTCACCAAAAAGATCAAGACCTGTGCCGGTTGGCATCGCAGCCGTCACTGCAACGATCTTGTCGTCGTACCGTGCTTCTTCAATCAGGCTTGTGCCGAAAATCTTGGTGTAGCTCGGCGCATTTGCTGGCGGCTTCGCCTGCTTGCCGGTGATGACGTCGAACTTGTTGACGCCGTGATATTTATCGGCGGCGGCTTCGGCAGGCGCATAACCCTTGCCCTTCTGCGTTACCACATGGAGCAGAACCGGACCTTCCTGCGTGTCGCGCACGTTTTTGAGGACCGGCAGCAGATGGTCGAGGTTATGACCGTCAATCGGGCCGACATAATAGAAGCCCAGTTCCTCAAAGAGGGTGCCTCCCGTGAAAAAAGCACGGGTGAATTCTTCCGATTTGCGGGCTTTATCCTGCAAGAACTTTGGCAGCTTCTTGGCCACCTGCTTGGCTGCTTCACGCACGCTGCGGTAGGTTTTTCCTGACACAAGCCGCGCCAGATAAGCGCTCATGGCACCCGTGGGCGGCGCAATCGACATATCATTATCATTAAGAATAACGATCAGCCGTGCATCGAGCGCACCGGCATTGTTCATCGCCTCATAGGCCATACCGGCTGACATGGAGCCATCGCCGATAACCGCGATCACATTGCGTTTTTCGCCAGAAAGATCGCTCGCCACAGCCATGCCAAGACCCGCCGAAATCGAGGTCGAGGAATGCGCCGCGCCAAACGGATCATATTCGCTTTCAGCACGCTTGGTGAAACCGGACAGACCGTTTTCCTGACGTAACGTGCGGATACGGTCACGGCGCCCGGTCAGGATTTTGTGCGGATAGGCCTGATGGCCCACATCCCAGATGATACGGTCATGTGGCGTATCAAAAACATGATGCAGCGCGATGGTCAGTTCCACCACACCAAGTCCCGCTCCAAGATGCCCGCCAGTGGTGGAGACCGCGTCTACCAGTTCGGCGCGCAATTCTTCAGCCAGCTTCGGCAAATCCTGTTCCGGCAATGCGCGAAGAGCTTCCGGCGTCGGAGCCTTGTCGAGCAGCGGGGTTATGGGTCGGGACATTAAAACAACCTGTTTCTGGTTCGATTTGGGTTTGTCGGTATAGCAGCGTCCTAAGCAGATCAAGCGGACCAAAGATCACATTGTGCCCCGCGAGGCATGTTGTCCTATGAGCGCTTATTCTGGCAAAGGTATGAATTCTTCCTCGTCGCCCGGAACAATATCGAAGCGACCCGTACGCCATTCTTCCTTAGCCTGTTCAATACGTTCTTTGGAAGACGAAACGAAATTCCACCAGACGTAACGTTTTGAACCGAGCGCCGCGCCGCCAAACAGCATGAAATGCGCGCCGTCAGGTCCAGCATGCACCACAATATCGTCACCCGGGCGGAATGCCAGCAAGCGATCAGGCGGGAACACTTCACCACCAATGCCAACATTGCCACGCAGCGTATAAATCGCGCGCTCTTCCGTTGTTGGCGGGATATGGAACCGGCCACCGGGCAACACGTCAATATCGGCATAAAGTGTTTCTGCGTGCTGGATCACCGGCGAAGAAACGCCATGCATAGAGCCGATGATCAAGCGTCCCTTAAATTCGCGGTCTTCCATCAACGGCAAATCAGGGGAATTTGTGTGATAGAAATCCGGATCGATTTCTTCAAATTGCTCTGGCAGCGCCAGCCATGTCTGCACACCGGAAATTGACAAGGGACCGTTGCGCTCTTCTTCAGGAGATCGCTCTGAATGCACGATGCCACGGCCAGCCGTCATGAGGTTTACGTCCCCCGGACGGATCACCATTTCAGTGCCAAGACTGTCGCGATGCCGGATATGGCCATCAAAAAGATAGGTCACGGTAGACAGGCCAATATGTGGATGCGGGCGGACGTCAAGCGCATCGCCATCCTTCAATACTGCCGGCCCCATCCGATCGAAGAAGATGAATGGTCCCACCAAACGCCTGCGCACAGTGGGCAAAGCACGGCGTACTTCAAGCCCGCCAATATCGCTCGTACGCGGAATGACCAGCGTTTCGATCGCGTCTACGGACGTCTTGTCGCCAAGAACCGGGTCAGGACAGGGGAAAAAACTCATTGAGCAACCACCAAATAAAACGCACCAGCAAACGGCTTGCCGGTGCGCGATATGTTTAAAAATACAGCCCTCTCAGCGATTGTGCAACAGGCGCGACAATTCGTTCGTGTCTGGCACCTGTCCATTGGTCGTCAGCTTGTCTACCAGACCGGGCAGTACCTGTGACAACTGATCGAGCAGTTCCTGCTGGTCGATACCCGCATGCGCTGCAATTTCGCTCAGTGTTTTACTCCCGAGCGCATCCCCGAGCTGGCCGGGCTCAATTTGATGATTGGTACCCTGCCCAACCCAGGAATCCACCTTATCGCCCAGACCTGCCTGCTTGAGCTGATCAAGAAGCCCCCCAAGGCCGCCGCCAAGCGGACCGGGAGCCGCCGGAGCGGATGCTGCACCGCCGCTGGCCAAAGTGCCTCCAAGCAAACCACCAAGACCACCCAGAATCCCGCCTAGCAAGCCGCCTCCGCTATCCGCCTGTTGTGGCGCAGATTGATCTGGAATCGAGGCAGGTTTTTCAGGCTCGTCGCTGTGGCCTTTCAGCATCTTACCGACCAAAAGCGCGCCGAGCGCTATCAGAACCGGCTTGGCAAGGCTGCCGCCGGGGATCGGCGAGTTCTTGGAATTGTCGTCATAACTTCCCATCACACGATACTCCCTGTTGGTCGCTGTGGTTTTCTCACACACGATAAGTTAAGGTGAAATAAGTTTTCACCTTTGACAAGCATTATAACTTGCCAAAGACAAACTATTGTGAAAATTTTCTAAATGCTTGATGCTTAATCTTATTTTCGTGATCGGAGATATTAGATGTCTGTTATAAGCTGGATTATCCTAGGGCTGATTGCCGGCTTCATCGGCAGTAAAATCGTCAATAAAAGCGGCCAGGGGGTGTTCTTCGACATTGCATTAGGCATTGTCGGGGCCATCGTTGGCGGCGTTCTTTCTTCGGCTGTTTTTGGTCGCGGCGTCACAGGTGCTTTCGATCCGATAAGCCTGATTATTGCTATTATCGGATCGATCATTGTCCTGTGGGCCTATCACAAGATCACAGGCAAGCGTTCCATCGGCTAAAAAACACCCTATAATATTATAGGCTCCGGCACGCACCGGAGCCTTTTTATTACTTTATTCAAGAAAGCGTCGACAGCGGATGGGTTTCATCGATCATTACATCGCAGCTTATGGCGCCTTTGCGATATTTGTTATCGTGTATTTTGAATCGTTTGGTGCGCCGCTTCCCGGTGAAAGTGCCCTGATCGCATGTTCTTTGCTTGCTCTACACGGCACTTTGCACATTGAGCATGTACTGATTGCCGTCTTTATCGGTGCAGTCCTTGGAGACTGTACCGGCTACATCATCGGGCGTTATGGCGGTCGTGCATTGATCTTGAAATATGGTCATCGCGTTAAACTCACGCCGGAACGGCTGGAACATTTTGAAAAAATGTTTGAAACAAAGGGCATCTATGTTGTTGCGACAGCACGCTTTGTCGTGTTGCTACGCCAATTAAACGGCATCATTGCCGGGTCTATGAAAATGCCACCTCTGCATTTTATGGCCGCCAATATTGTCGGTGCCGCGGGCTGGACATTGGTGTGGGGGCTCGGTCCCTATATGCTCAGCGGCGCACTTGCGCCTTATGCTGCGCATCTCAAACATATACTCCATTAGGAACTGACAGACTAATTTCCTCAGAATTTAATTCTGTAGCGCATTAACAACAGTCAATACCTAAATACTATACTTTTTTTATTTCCTCTAAGCAGTGTTGCATAATCATTAAAACCTCACTGATCTGACAACTAATTGGTATTGTTTGTTTTTTTACTACCTTTATAAGCGCTTCCATCACACCTCACTTACGGAGACAATTATGAGGGTTAAGCATTTTCTCTGCGCTTCAGCTGCAGTATTTTCGTTCGCCTCCGCTGCACAGGCTGCTGATGCGATTGTTGCACCAGAGCCGGAAGCCGTAGAGTATGTTCGCGTTTGCGATGCCTACGGCGCGGGTTACTTCTACATTCCAGGCACTGAAACCTGCCTTCGCATCCATGGTTACATTCGTTACGACATCACGGGCGGTGATGACGTTTACGCAAAGACCCTGGCTAAGCGCGAGCGCGACACCTACGACATGACGTCGCGTTTTGAGCTTAGCTTGTCCACTGCAAGCGAAACTGATCTGGGCACGCTCAAGACCTATGCCGATGCCCGTTTTGACTGGAACAATGGCGTGAGCGGTGCGAGCGGTGAGCTTCGCTATGCCTATATCCAGCTTGGCGGTCTTCGTCTTGGTCTTGATGAATCGGCATTTGTGACCTTCACCGGCTACCTTGGAGACGTCATCAATGACGACGTTATTCTGGCTGGTGGCACCCGTACCAACGCCATCAGCTACACCTTCAAGGGCGGCAACGGCTTCTCGGCCATCATCGCTCTGGAACAGGGTCAGGCTGCAAACAGCGACTTTAACAAGTCTGTTCTGATTGACGACTACATGCCATATGTTGTTGGTGGCTTGAAGCTCGCTCAGGATTGGGGTTCAATCGCCGGTGTTGCAGCTTACGACGCCCTCAATGAAGAGTGGATGGGTAAGGTTCGCCTCGACGTCAACGTCACCGACCAGCTCTCGGTCTGGGCGCAGGGCGCTTACAAGTCGAACGACGATCACTACATTGCTGGCGTTCGTCAGATTGACAGCTTCTATGGCACCTGGGGTGGTGATTGGGCTGTATGGGGTGGCGCGAAGTACAAGATCAACAAGAAGGCCGCCTTCAACATTCAGGCCGCTTACGAAGAAGCTGGTCGTTTTGCAGGTACGATGAATGTCGCCTATACGCTCGTACCGGGCTTCACTGTAACGCCAGAAATCTCCTATACCAAGTGGAATGATGATCGTTCCGTACTCAAGGGCAAGGATGCCATACAGGGTATGGTGCGCTTCCAGCGCTCGTTCTGATCCTGATCATCCGACAAGATTGCGGTCACTGCGATCTTAAGACCTCCAGTCAGGTCGCAGGGACGCAAACAGATAGCGGCTCACAAAGAGCCGTTATTATTCTCATGGGCTTGTTGGATGAGCTTATTCAGCGTCGAGCGGCTCAGTGCTCGCTGGCTGACCATCGCGGCCAACACGGATTTTCTCGACCTTGTCTTCCGCAGATTTGAGCAGCGTATCGCAATGCTTCTTCAAGGCTTCGCCGCGCTCATAAATACGGATTGACTCTTCCAGCGGCACATCGCCCCGCTCAAGATCATCGACGATCTTCTCAAGCTGCTTCAAGGCATCCTCGAAGCTCATAACTGCAATGTCGGCGTTGGACGGTTCGGTTACCATGGTTTATCCTTTCAACAGCCGCGTAATATGAGAAGACGCGGACTGCGACAAGCCCTCAAGATCATATCCACCTTCAAGTACGCTCACCAGCCGGTGATTGCAGAACCGTTCAGCGCGTTCCATAAGCTTACCCGTTGCCCAGTCGAAATCCGCTTCATCGAGATTAATCTCGGAAAGGGGATCGCGAAAATGTGCATCGAAACCAGCGGAAATAAGAATCAAATCCGGCTGGAAGTCATCCAAAGCAGGCAGGACGCGACTATTCAATGCCTCACGAAATTCTCGGCTGCCGGTATTGGGCGAAAGTGGTGCATTGACGATATTGCCGACACCCACCTCATCTTTCCGGCCTGTGCCGGGAAAAAGCGGAAACTGGTGTGTCGAGCAGAACAGAACGCTCGGGTCATCCTTGAAAATATCCTGCGTGCCATTGCCGTGATGTACGTCCCAATCGACAATCGCTATACGCTCCGCACCGTGATTGCGCTGCGCGTGACGTGCTGCGATCGCAACATTGTTAAACAGGCAAAAGCCCATGGGGGTTGCAAGCTCGGCATGATGACCGGGTGGGCGTGAAGCCACAAAAACATTATCCGCCAGCCCTGAAAACACATCATCAACCGCAGCGGTGGCGGCACCAACTGCCAGCAGTGCTGCCTCCCAGCTTTTGGGGCTTACATAGGTATCAACACCGAGCTTGTTGATCGGCTGCGGCGCTTCCTCATCATCAATAGCGTCAGGAATTTGACGGCGGATTTCATCGATATAGCTCTCAGGATGCACAAGCAGTATGGCATCTTCCGACGCCATCTCAGCCTTTACCCGATCAAGACGGTAAAAATCTGGTCCTTCGAGTTCGCTCATCAGCGCGCGAATGCGGTCGGGCCGCTCGGGATGTCCGGGCGGCACGATATGGTCTAGATAGGTAGGATGCCAGTAAAGCCGAGTTGTCATTGTGCTCCTGTAGCATCTTTAGCCGACAGCACAGTGTCAGATGATTTCCGTACGCACAATATCGATACCGAAGCCGTCAAGACCAACATAGTGTCGCTCACGCGATGCCAGCAGCACGATCGATGTAATGCCGAGATCCTTGAGTATCTGTGCACCAAGACCGATCTGCCGCCATTCTTCCTCGCGCGCAACAGCTTCTGCATGGGCTTCGTGTTCGCCAAGCAGAGCTTCGCGCGCACGCGCATCACGGTGATCGGCACGAACGCCGACAGAACCTTCACGCAGATAAACAAGAACGCCGCGGCCTTCCTTGCTCATGCGCTTCATGATCTCGTCGAGGTTGTTGCCGCCTTTACCGAAAACATCGCTCAGCACATCTTCACGGTGCAGGCGAACAGGTACATTTTCGCCAGCCCGAATATCACCAAATACAACAGCTACATGCTGCATCGGCTCCCATGGCAATTCGTAGGTATAGGCATGAGCGGGACCGGCGCAGGTGTCTATATTTGCGTCGCCAATACGCTTGACCAGCGTTTCCTTGCGCTGACGATAGGCAATGAGGTCGGCCACGGTTACGCGATGCAGCGCGTGCTTTTCAGCAAACGCCGTCACATCAGGGCCACGCATGACCGTACCGTCATCATTGATCAGTTCGCAGATCACACCAATCGGCGGCAGGTTTGCGAGCTTGCAAAGATCAACAGCCGCTTCTGTGTGACCGGAGCGCATCAGCACGCCGCCTTCACGCGCAATCAGCGGGAAAATATGGCCAGGACGCACGAAA
Organism: Ochrobactrum sp. Marseille-Q0166; assembly: GCF_014397025.1. Classification (NCBI taxonomy): domain Bacteria; kingdom Pseudomonadati; phylum Pseudomonadota; class Alphaproteobacteria; order Hyphomicrobiales; family Brucellaceae; genus Ochrobactrum; species Ochrobactrum sp. Marseille-Q0166. The sequence goes on from NZ_JACJUO010000001.1 coordinate 2,119,641, forward strand.
TCCGAAGCACCGGCGTTGGGGTTTGCGAGATTGCGCACTGTGAGCGTGCGATCTTCAGCCGAAATGCCGGTCGTGGTGCCGTGGCGGTAATCAACAGTGACGGTGAAAGCCGTTGTGTGAGCGGACTCATTTTCTGCCACCATTGGCGCCAGATTAAGACGCTTGGCTTCGTCCCGCGTCATTGGCGTGCAGACGATGCCAGATGTGTACCGAACGATGAAGGCCATTTTTTCCGGCGTGCAGTGAACGGCGGCAACGATAAGATCGCCTTCGTTCTCACGTCCGTCATCATCCATCACGACAACAATTTCGCCACGCTCGAAAGCGCGCAGCGCATCAACGACCTGTTTCTGATTATAGCTCATTTCAGCCTCAATGGTTGTACCACAGCTTCAGTGTCTTGCTTTCACGCATGTTGCGGAAACCGGTTTCCCCTTTTCCGCGACATGCTCAGAACCGGCCCTTGGTCCCTGAAACCACCTCTGAATGTTTTAAATCCGACCCGTCTGTCCACGATGGCGCAGATAATGATCGGCAATTGCACAAGCGACCATCGCTTCGCCAATCGGCACAGCGCGGATACCCACGCAAGGATCATGCCGCCCCTTGGTCATAACATCCACTTCCTTGCCGTCCTTATCAATGGACTTGCGCGGTGTCAGGATCGACGATGTGGGCTTGACTGCAAAGCGCGCCACCACAGGCGCACCGGTTGCAATCCCACCCAGAACGCCGCCTGCCTGATTGGACAGGAACATCGGCTGACCGTCATTGCCAATGCGCATTTCGTCGGCATTTTCTTCACCAGTCAGGCGAGCAGCTTCAAAGCCATTGCCAATTTCAACGCCCTTCACAGCGTTGATTGACATGAGATAGCTTGCAATATCCTGATCGAGCTTGCCATAGATTGGCGCACCAATACCCGCAGGCACACCTTCGGCCACGACTTCAATAATCGCGCCAATGGAAGAGCCATTCTTACGGATGCCATCCAGATAGTCCGCAAAAACTTCAACGGAACCGGCGTCTGGCGTAAAGAATGGATTGTTATCGACTTCATTCCAGTCCCAGCGCGCGCGCTCAATGTCATGGACACCCATCGAGACAAGCGCACCACGCACCTGCAGACCGGGGACAACTTTGCGCGCAATGGCACCAGCCGCTACACGTGCCGCGGTTTCACGCGCCGAAGAACGCCCACCTCCGCGATAATCGCGAATGCCATATTTGACGTCATAGGCATAATCGGCGTGGCCCGGGCGATATTGCTTGGCAATATCACCGTAGTCCTTGGAGCGCTGATCGGTGTTTTCGATCATCATGGAAATCGGCGTGCCAGTGGTGGTCATGGTGACGCCATCATCACCCAGAAGCACACCTGACAACACACGAACCTGATCTGGCTCACGGCGCTGGGTGGTGTATTTCGACTGGCCGGGCTTGCGCTTGTCGAGATAAGACTGAATTTCGGCTTCGGTAAAGGTGATACCCGGAGGGCAGCCGTCCACAACGCAACCAAGCGCAATTCCGTGGCTTTCACCCCAGGTTGTTACGCGGAACAGATGACCGAAACTGTTATGAGACATGAGCTAAGCCTGATTACGGGGCGCCTTTTCCGGCAAGATATGGGGCGGTTTTATTGGCCTTTTGAGCAACGGTCAAATTATTGCTGGAGATAGTCACTTCGCGCCCGCAAAAATCCATCAGATCATCCACATAACGCATTCTTTTTGACACATTCCATCGGCTAAAATACGCCCACAATCAAGTTGCGCCCTTCAGTTTCAACCCATACAGTTGATGCAACGTTCAAGGGAACAATCGCGGAAAATGCAATTCGTGTCGAATCAGTCAGCCGACGACCCGGCACCCAGAAGGAGGATGACACCCATGCAATACATCGTGGGACTGCTCTTCATCATTGCCTCGCTCTTTTCGACAGTCGCCATGGCCGATGATGTTGAAGGAAAGATCACCGGCATCAACCAGGATAAGGAAACAATTACACTGGATGATGGCAAGACCTACAAATTGCCTGGCGAGTTTGATTATTCGGCCATCACCAAGGGCATGAAGGTGATCATTCTCTATGATGAAGCCGACAACACCCGCTTTGTAACCGACATTCAGGAGGCCCCTTGAGTATCAAGTCACTGCGAGAACTTCGCCCGTGTCGTATTGGCGGACAAAATCGACACGGGCTCCGTTCCAGTGATAGCTATAATGCCGCCCCTGAACAGGAATCGTTATAACATTTGGCCAAAAAATCCCGATGCAAAGTCCGCCGCGCATCCGCACACTCGGCCAGAGAAGTCCATGGCTTCCCGCCCCACGCAACTCTCTTCCCTCGATATGTGACGCCGTATAGTCAACCGGATCAAGCACACCGGGTACTTTGCTCACATCGTCCAGCTCTTGCTTGATGCTTCCAATCAGCACCCGAAAATCCGACGTCCAACCCGGTTCTTCATCAGTTGCACGCATGAATTTTTCATGATGATGGATGGTTTCGGCCACGGCCACAGCTTCGCGATCAGCGGCATAATAAATACCGTAACTGCCGTCACTGAAGCGCCCCGGACGGGTGGTTGAGCAATGCACGAAAGGTGCCATCACGTAGGTTGCGCCTTGCCCGGAAACCCGCCGCTCAGCCGGCACCTTGCCAAGATCGCCGATCTCGAAGCGAATGCGCGGGTTTGTCTTTTCCTCGACCGAAGCTAGTGCCTCCCAGTCACGCGGGTCCGCAATATCTTCAAACAAGTCGATCGGAGGATGGATGGAGCGGATGATGCGAAACGTCTGCGACCAGTGAACATATCTTTTCTGAGCCAGTCCGCTCACCATGCGCCACGCTCCGCGTTCAGCCATTCGCGCAGCGCTGCAAGATCAGAGATTTCACCGCGCAACATGAGATCCAAAGCCGACAATCCGCCGAATGAAGCGTTTGGCTTTCTGATCCATGCATAGCCCCGCGCAGGATCACGGAACATATAGCGCAAACCTTTGTGAATGCCCATCAGATGCGCCATGCGCATCCGTAAATCACGGTCGATCCGGCCTATACTCCCGTCTTTCCAGCGTGCCCATGTGCGCGGCGACATCTCGCCTAACAATGTGCAGGCTTCCGTATCGGAGAGCTTCCATGCCTTCAATAAGTTGACGGTGGTGCGAGCCAGCGCGCCGGCTTCTTCATCGGTAATGACCTTCGACAGATTGCCCGCAGGCGTTATGCTGATGGGATGAAGTTCCATGGCGCACCCTTCTTGTGGCAGAAAGATATCATATTTTTGCCAATTGGCAAATCTAGCGTCATGTTCATGTCGATTCTGGACTTTCCAGGGCGAGTCTGGTTCTTTGCATTAGAGGCTTGAGCAGGGAGAAATCTGGCTTGCCTGCGTTTATTTCCGGGGGAAGTCTCAGATGGATGATCCGATCAAGCTGCTCGACAGACCAGGCAATCGCTGGGCGCAAGCACGCTATGTGTTCTTTGCAGCTTTAACCGGAATCTTCACCGGAACAGTCGGATCTTATTTTCATTTGATTATCGACACCCTGATGACATGGCCCCAGAGGCTCGGTGAATATTTCGTCGGAAACAATCTCATTGTGGCCGCAGCGATCATCACCATGTGCTGCACGGTGCTGTCGGTTTTTGTCGTGCGACGCGTGGCGCCGGAAGCGGGTGGCAGCGGCGTTCAGGAAATCGAAGGTGCGATGGAAGGATTGCGTGAAGTCCGCTGGAAGCGTGTACTGCCTGTCAAATTTCTGATGGGTATTACCTCGATCTCCTCCGGGCTGGTGCTTGGGCGCGAAGGTCCAACGATCCATATCGGTGCATCGCTGGGTGCGGCCGTTACAGATTTTTTCAAAGTCAGCGAGACAGAAAGGCGTGGTATACTTGCCGCCGGTGCAGCCGCGGGTCTCGCCTGCGCTTTTAATGCACCACTCGCAGGCGTTCTGTTCATCATTGAAGAAACGCACAAGCAGTTTCCCTATACATTCCGCACCTATATGGGTGTTATTGCAGCCGCTCTGCTTGCTACGGTCATGACCCAGATTATCGGCGGCACCGCTCCTGATTTATCGATGCCGGACGTTAAAGCATCGCTGGAATATCTGCCCGCTTTCGTCGTGCTCGGCTGCGCGCTCGGTTTCATCGGTGTGGCGCTCAATGGCGGCATCATGTGGGCGGTCAATTTTGCCGCCCGTATGCAGCAACGCGTGCCATATCTTTATCCGGCTCTCATTGGTCTTTGCATTGGGGCGCTGTTCATTGTGCTGCCCTATTCTGTTACCGGCGGTGAGCATATCATCATGGAACTTGCCCATCAGAAAACCGCACTCGTCCTTTTGCTTCTTCTGGCTTGTGCGCGCTTTTTCACGATGATTGGCAGCTATTCTAGCGGTGTTCCGGGTGGGATTTTTGCGCCCATGCTGACACTTGCAACCTGTGTCGGCCTTGCTTTTTCAGGCCTGTTGGAACTGGCTCTGCCGAGTACAATAGATGCCGCGCCTCTGGCTTTTGCGATTGCCGCAATGGGCGGACTGTTCACCGCATCCGTGCGTGCGCCTGTGGTGGGAGTTGTTCTGACGCTAGAGTTGACTGCAGCCTATGGCATGACAATGCCGCTGATTGCTACCTGTCTCACGGCCAACCTCGTGGCCCAATGGATTGGCGGCAAGCCTATCTACGAGCAACTCCTCGACCGCACATTGGCACAGGCTGGCATCAAGCCAAAAGACAGGCCAGCAGAATCACAGACCGGATTGGCTTGAAGAAAAGGACTGAGCCAACTCACACCCACTCAAGCTTGCCGCTTTCGAACTTCAGGATCTTATCTTGGGGGATAGAAAGGTGGGCCGCATCGTGGCCATCCATATCACCATAAAGGTAGAATAGCGTACGAATGCAGCCGCCATGCGTCACGCAGACGGTTGGCCATTCAACAGCTTCTACCCAGCGGCCGATACGCTGAGAAAGGCGCATATAGCTTTCGGCTGTCTCACCAGGCGGTATGAAATTCCATTTGTCTTTGGCACGCGCTTCAAGAAGGTCTTCGCGTTCTTTGGCAATGTCTTCCATCATGAAGCCCTGCCAATCGCCGAAATTCACTTCCATCAATTGCGGGTCAGTGCGGAAATCATAAGGATCAAGGCCCATGCGCAGACGAATGCGCTCCATGGTTTCACGCGTGCGTCGCAGAGGGCTTGCAACAAAATCGTAACCGGCGCCATCCCCGATCAGCGACTTCAGCATATCGCCATTGCGGTCTGCCTGCGTACGACCATGGGCATTGATATCAATATCCAACTGCCCCTGAATGCGCTGCGCTACATTCCAGTCCGTCTCACCGTGACGCGAAAAGTAGATTATTTCCCGTGCCAAAACCCTGCCTCTTTTTGCCAACAGTCATAGTTTTGATAACCCCTTCCATGGCGGAAGGATAAAGAAAAATCCCGAAAAGTCGGTCAACTTTTCGGGATTTCAGAATGCTCAACTCAGTCTTTGACGACTGAAATATCCGGCGCGTCAACCGCCTTCATGCCGATGACATGATAGCCGCTGTCAGCATGATGGACTTCACCTGTCACCGAGCGCGACAGATCGGAAAGGAAGTAAAGGCCGACATCGCCCACTTCATCAATCGTGACCGTGCGGCGCAGAGGTGCATTATATTCGTTCCACTTGAGAATATAGCGGAAGTCACCAATGCCAGATGCGGCCAGCGTCTTGATCGGGCCAGCCGAAATCGCATTGACGCGAATGTTCTGCGGTCCAAGATCAACAGCGAGATATTTCACGCTTGCTTCAAGAGCTGCCTTTGCAACGCCCATGACGTTGTAATTCGGCATAACTTTTTCAGCACCATAATAGGTCAGCGTCAGAATTGAACCACCGTCATTCATCAGCTTTTCCGCACGACGCGAAATCGCAGTCAGCGAATAAACCGAAATCAGCATGGTGTTCTGGAAATTGGCCTCTGACGTGTCAACGTAACGACCGGTCAGTTCATCCTTATCGGAGAAACCAATCGCGTGAACAACGAAGTCAAGCTTGCCCCACTTCTTTTCCAGCGCTTCAAAAACGGCATCAATGCTCGCACCGTCAGCAACATCGCAATGGCCCGCAATGAAAGCATCCAGTTCTTCAGCCAGCGGTTCGACACGCTTCTTCAGCGCATCACCCTGATAGGTGAATGCAAGTTCAGCACCAGCTTCACGAGCAGCCTTGGCAATGCCCCAGGCGATAGAACGGTTGTTGGCTACGCCCAGAATCAATCCGCGCTTGCCCTGCAACAAACCTGACTTTGCGGTCATTAAGGGTCCTCATAGAATATAAACAACTAGATGCCCTATCGCACAGCCTTGCGAAGGCTTCAAGCAATTGCGCATAAAAAGCCGGGTATTATAGAATGTAAATGACGGAACGCCGTTAAGTGCAGCGATCCGGTTACAGTTGAGCAGAACTAAACTTATTTAGAGTCAGGACCGAGTATTTAATAGAAATAGCGCCTGAAATGACCAGATATGCAGGGGAAGACGCGAAGAACGGGATTGTTTCCCGTCTCAGCGTCTTCACAAACCAGATCGCCTGATCATTTCGGTGTCCGGAGGATGCGCCCCGTCTGCTCGGCTACTTTGTCAAAAAGGCTCGAAAATGCACCACATTTCCTGCGCTTTTTTTCATCGTATCCAAACGGATGATCTCATACCATTTCCGTCAAATTAGGGGGCCTGAGCCTAGCCGCCTCTGCGTTTCTTGAGAAACTCTTCCAGCTCTTTATCGCCACCTTCGGGCAGCATAATGCGGACATGGACGTAAAGATCGCCGTGGCCACCGGCCTTGAGCGGTAGCCCCTTACCCTTCAGACGCAGCACCTTGTCGGAACTCGACCATGCAGGCACTTTGACCGCGATACGGCCGTTCAGCGTTTCCACTTCCGCTTTGCCGCCAAGGGCAGCATCTGCGAGATCGACCGGCAAGTCGACATGTACATCGCGCCCCTCCAGACGGAAGCGCGCGCTCGGCTTGAAATGGATCGTTACCAGTGCGTCCCCGGGCGTACCACCAATGACGTGCTCACCTTGACCTTTAAGCCTGATCGTTTGACCGTCTTCAACAAACTGCGGCAGCTTGATTTTCAGATGCTTGCCATTTGGAAAAACAGCTTCAACCTTGTCAGCTCCGGCTGCCTGCTCGAGTGTGATATTGATCGAAGCAGCCAAATCGCTGCCTTTCACCGGGCCACGCTGACGTGCTCCACCGCGACCGCCGCCAAAGGCTCCACCGAATATATCGTTGAGAATATCTTCCGCACCACCGAAACCGCCCTGCTGGCCACCGCCACGCTGACGAAAGCCCGCAAATGGATCAGCACCGCCACCGAAACCGGCATGACCGTCAAAGCCGCCCTGCCCGCCAAAGCCCTGAAAGACCGGCTTGCCTTCGGCATCGATTTCTCCACGATCAAACTGGCCGCGCTTGTCCTTGTCACCGACAATTTCATAGGCCTGATTGATTTCTGAAAAGCGCTCCTGTGCCTTGGGATCATCCTTGTTCTGGTCGGGATGATATTTTTTAGCCAGCTTGCGAAAAGCCGACTTTATTTCTTCGGGCTTCGCCGTTTTGGCGACGCCCAACACGCTATAGGGATCGCGCATATAGTCCTCATCGGGAAAATGACTGAATAATCAGTCGTTAGACTCACTTTGCCGTAATATGAGTACTAAGCTTGAAAACTTCCAGACTTATAGCAGAGAGAATGCAAAAAAGCGCCAAGGACATCCCGAAAAGTGTGAAACGGCTTTCGGGAGGTTGATAAAACCAGGTTCTGGAACCGTTAATATTCTGAGCTGCAATTTGATTCAGTCAGATCAAAACGCGCTCTAAAGCGGCGCGAATGAAGTTAACGTCCACTCGCCGCCGCGCTGCATGCAGGTTTCACCACGATAGATGGAGACACCATCAAAAGCTTCCCGCGATGTTTCGAACTGGCGACAAAGCGTGTCGTTGGATTTGGTTTCGGCAATCGTTGTGATTGCACCCTGACTACCCGTATCCGGATTGGCCCAAGGCACGGGCTTTTTACCCCATTGCGTGAAGTTGAGCGCTGATACGATGCTCTTGATCGTGGACTGATCGGAGCGCTTGCCATTGTCAGTTTCGTCTTTTTCGACTGACTTGATCGAACCAGTGATTGTCGAGGAATCAGGAACCGCCTTGTCGATACTCACCCCGCCCATCGCACAACCTGCGAGAGAAACCATGACGGCAGCAAACGCCACACGGCGGATCACAGCCATGCTTCGATTAAAGTTCACATCATGTTTTACGCGGCGAGCAAGTCCAGCGGCCAACGGTCTTCCCTTAAATACACCCTAAAGATGTAATGAATATGCGGGATATGGAGTTAACAAGTCGTTCGCAGGCAAGGTAAACAAATCGCTATCAAAGAACAACGAAGAAAATCCTCGCACCTGACCAAAGCCATGGACAAAATGCGCGATATGAACGAAGTTTGCGCTCAACAATTCCGACTGACGTTTGAAATAGCAGAAAATGACAGAAATCAGCGACGACTTCACCCAGAGTTCCGAACCATTCAAGCTCTTTGCAGAATGGCTGAATGACGCCACCAAAAGCGAAGTGAACGACCCGAATGCCGTTGCACTCGCCACAGTTGACCCGGACGGTCTGCCAAATGTGCGGATGGTTCTGCTCAAGGATTTCGACGAACACGGCTTCGTTTTCTACACAAATTATGAAAGCACGAAGGGACGGGAAGTTCTTTCTGCCGAAAAAGCTGCAATGTGCTTTCACTGGAAATCGCTGCGCCGTCAGGTGCGCGTGCGCGGCCCCGTCGAAAAGGTGAGTGCAGAGGAAGCGGATGCCTATTATGCATCGCGTCCTCGTGGCAGCCGCATTGGAGCATGGGCTTCCAAGCAATCCCGCCCGCTCGAAAGCCGCTTTGCACTGGAAAAAGCCGTTGCCGAATACACCGCCCGTTACGCGATTGGTGAAATTCCTCGCCCGGCACACTGGTCAGGCTTTCGCATCCGCCCGGTTTCCATTGAATTCTGGCATGATCGCCCTTTCCGCCTGCATGACCGCGTGTTGTTTACCCGCGACACACCGGAAGGTGACTGGCACAAGGATCGTCTTTATCCGTAAAATAAAAAGGCCGCTGAAATCAGCGGCCTTTTTATTTTTAGACCATTGGCTTTAACGCCACCCACAGGCTGCCCAACACAAGTCCGAGGAAAATCAGCCATCCGACAGTATTGTTCGACTTGAAAAGGCGCAGGCACTGATCGGGATTATCAATGTCGAGCACGATGATCTGTCGATAGAGATGCACACCCGCAGCCAGCAGCCCTGCAAGCGCAGGCATTGGCACCTGAGCGACGGCAAAGGCCGCAGCAAAGAAACCAATTGCGCCCCCATAAAGCACCAGCAGCGCCGTCTTTGTGTGTTTTCCGAACAAGCGCGCCGTTGATCCAACGCCGACCAGCGCGTCGTCTTCCTTGTCCTGATGGGCATAGATCGTGTCATAGCCGATCGTCCAAAGGATAGCGCCGATATAAAGCAGTACAGGCGAGAGTGCGAGCGCCCCTTCAACTGCCGCCCATCCCATCAGCGCACCCCATGAGAAGGCAAGGCCAAGCACTAGCTGCGGCAGATTGGTGATGCGCTTCATGAAAGGATAGGCCGCGACGATCAGAAGTGAAGCAATACCCAGTCCAACTGTAAACCAGTTGAATTGCAGCACAACCGCCAGCCCGACAAGAGCCTGGAAGACAATAAATATCTTCGCCTGTTTGCGGGTCACCTGACCAGAAGGCAGAGGGCGTGAACGTGTGCGGTCCACTTTGTCGTCAATGTCCTGATCGGCAAGATCATTATAGGTGCAACCCGCACCACGCATTGCAACGGCACCCACGAAAAACAAAACCAGATGCCAGATCGATGGCACCACCGACCAAATATCATCGCCCGGTTGCGCACCGGCACCTGCCACCAGCGCCACGGACCAGAAGCATGGCCACAACAGAAGCTGCCACCCAATGGGACGGTCCCAGCGGGCAAGTTGCGCATAAGGCCAGACTGATGGCGGTAAAACACGATAAACCCAATGGCCGGAGGGCGCATCTTTCACTCGTCCGCGCACATCACGCGACTGGACACCCGAATTCGGTTCACCATTGGGTTTTGACTGCTGCATAATTGCCTGCCTTTTAAAACTTATGACGGCTCTATCCGCTTTTTATTCAAAAATTGCGGCACTGCCCTTGCCCGCGCGCACGTTGAGCAATAGAGAGCCGAAGTCAGTAACCACTTACTTATCTCACGCGCAGGGAGCAAGGCATGAAAGTTCTGTTGATCGGTTCCGGTGGCCGCGAACACGCATTGGCATGGAAGCTCGCCGCTTCGAAAAAGCTGACAAAACTTTATTGCGCGCCCGGCAATCCCGGCATTGCCGAATATGCAGAACTTGTGTCCCTTGATATCACCGATCATGCGGCTGTCATTGCTTTTGCCAAACAGAACGCAATCGATCTCGTCGTTGTTGGTCCGGAAGCTCCACTCGTCGCAGGCCTTGCTGACGATCTCGAGGCCGAGAACATCCGCGTCTTTGGCCCATCCAAGCTGGCTTCCCAGCTCGAGGGCTCAAAAGGTTTCACCAAAGATCTCTGCGCACGCTTCGGCATTCCAACCGGTGCCTATGGCCGTTTCAACAATGCCCCGAAAGCCAAGGCCTATGTGCGTGAAGTCGGCGCTCCGATCGTCGTCAAGGCCGACGGACTTGCCGCAGGCAAAGGCGTGGTCGTAGCTATGACGCTTGCCGAAGCACTGGATGCCGTTGATGCCTGTTTTGAAGGTGCTTTCGGTTCTGCCGGTGCGGAAGTCGTCGTTGAAGAATTTCTTGAAGGCGAAGAAGCAAGCTTTTTCTGCATCTGTGATGGCAAAACAGCGCTGCCACTTGGTTCTGCTCAGGACCACAAGCGCGTTGGCGATGGCGACACCGGCCCGAACACCGGCGGCATGGGGGCTTACGCACCTGCTCCGGTGATGACGCCTGAAATCGTCGAACGCACCATGCGTGAGCTGATCGAACCAACAATGCGTGGCATGGCGGAAATCGGTGCGCCTTTTTCGGGCGTGCTGTTCCTCGGCCTGATGATCGGCAAGGACGGCCCGAAGCTCATTGAATACAACACCCGCTTTGGCGATCCCGAATGTCAGGTGCTGATGATGCGCCTTGAAAGTGATCTGCTTGATCTCATCAACGCCGCTGTTGATGGTAAGCTTGATCAAGTCACACTGGAATGGAAAGACCAGCCGGCGCTCACCGTTGTCATGGCGGCAGAAGGCTATCCCGCCAATGTGAAAAAAGGCAGCATCATTCGTGGTCTGGAAAAACTCGAAAACATTGACGGGCTCAAAGTTTTCCACGCCGGGACAGCAGAAAAAGACAGTAACCTTATTGCCAATGGTGGCCGCGTTCTCAATGTGACGGCTATTGCGCCAACAGTAGTGGAAGCCCAGAGCAAAGCCTATGATGCGGTGAAGCAAGTCAATTGGCCGGAAGGTTTTTATCGCTCCGACATCGGGTGGCGTGCGGTAGAACGTGAACACTCAGACCAATAAGGCCGCGACTTTTACCGGTTAAGCAATATGGACGCGATTGCGTCCGGCCTTTTTCGCATCATAGAGCGCCGCATCTGCGCGGCGCATCGTTTCATAAAGACTTTCGTCGTCAACCTGTTCAGCCACGCCAAAACTGGCAGTTGGGCCCCAATGCGGTGATTTTTCTTCAAAGCGCAGCTCACTCAATGCTTCGCGCAAGTTTTGCGCCAGCTTTTCCGCCGATGCCATATCAGCGTCGGGAATAAACACGACGAACTCCTCACCGCCCATGCGTGCAGCAACAGCCGCTTTCGGCAATTGTGTTCTGAGCAGTTTGCCAAAAGCCGCGATCACCCGGTCGCCACCATCATGACCATAGGTGTCGTTGACGCGCTTGAAAAAATCCAGATCGCTCATAATCACCGAGTAGCGAATGCGCGCGCCCTTACGCGCCAATACGCGCGAGACGTGTCTATCAAAGCCACGCCGGTTATAAATTTGTGAAAGCTCATCCACCTCGGACTGTTCACTTGCCTCTCCGAGCATGTGCGAGACTGTGCTAAGCAATAAAAGCAAGCCGCGCGCCACCTGCACAAAGACACCAACGGCCAACGACACAATCACGTGCAACGTATTAACCTGGTCTTCGGGCCGCATATCTGAACCCGGCCAGGCAATCAGGAAAGCTTTCGAAAAATAATGAATGCAGCTGAAAGCGGCGAGCGCCAGCATCAGCTTGTCCACCAGCCGCGGCATACCTGAACGATAAATCACCCGGACCATCAGCAATTGGGCCAAGCAAAGCGGAAGCTGGTAAAGAAAACGATGCAGAAGCGATGTGCGTGGGAGTTCATAGGTCAGCAAATTGCAGATGATCGCCGCAACAAAAAAGCCACCAAGAAGCCGCCAGTCCACGTTCTGACGATAAATGCACTGCAATCCAACGATGACAGCCAAAAACGCTGCCATTAAAAGAGCAAAAGCAACCAGAACCAGAAGGCGCGGATTTTCTGCAAGTGGGATCCAGTAGCCAAAAATCGCCACAAGCGCTCCAGCTACAGAGGCCACCGTGAACCACCGCGGCGCCGCATAATTGCGTTCCTGTATCGACACGAACGCGAATGTCAAAATGAAAACGCACGACACCGTAAGATTGACTGTCAGAAAATACGGAACGAGCGTCATATATCAGCGCCTCTCAACATGCTTACTGTCTAAATGAATTCGAAGAATATTTCATTAATAACAATGAATTTCTTTACAGCGAAATCAGACCCCTCACGGAGTTTAGACATAGGCATAATTTGATAATGCTTTCTATTACGATACTCAGCGTTATTTTTATCGCAAAAATCTGTACTTATGATAGCGTTTTTCTTAATTTTAGAAAAGCGCCTTGTAAAAGCCCTGAATGCCACCTATATGTGGCGCATCGATTTTGTTTTCGAATGTTGCGGCGTGCTTTTCGCCACCCGGTACTTCTTTCAAATTCGTGAAATTCGGCAATGGGCTTTGGTCCATTATATATCAACCGTGCGATTTGAAAGGAATTCAACATGGCAAACGGAACAGTAAAATTCTTTAATTCAACCAAAGGCTTCGGCTTTATTCAGCCTGATGACGGCGGCGTTGACGTGTTTGTTCACATCTCGGCTGTTGAACGTTCGGGCCTCAGCACACTCAACGAAGGCCAGAAGGTCAGCTTTGAAGTTGTTGCAGACCGTCGTTCGGGCAAGAATGCAGCAGAAAACCTGCGTGCGCTCTAATAACTGTTCAAGCTGAGTTTTTGAAAACTCTGCTTCAATAGTTGCGCTAAGAAATTTGTCTCCAGTCTTTGACCACGGATGTACTGGCACTGATTGTTGAGACTTATGAAGGTCGGGTCCATGCCCGGCCTTTTTATTTATCCATTTAAGAGACAAAGCAGCCAAGCCATCATGCACACAAAGCAGGATGTGGCGGATGCAAAAAGGCATGTCTTCGCCGGATCGCTTTGAATGTGGTCAAGGCGGAGAATAGACAAACTGATAGAGCATCAAACATCAAATAAGTTCTTCATCTAAATATTGACGTTTACGTAATAAGCCGATAGCTCTTAATCATACCCAGCCACAAGGCTGAACGAGTTGCCGCCATTCAACGGCAGTTCAACACCTTTTGAGGAAAAGGTTCAGGAGGAAAAATGTATCGCGCACCAGTTTCCGAAATTTCTCATACGCTGTTGAAGGTTGCAGGCCTTGAGAAAGCAATCGAAGATAACCGTTTTCCTGAAGAGCTTTCGGCCGATCTCGTCGAAGCCATTCTCGAAGAAGCAGGAAAATTTGCTTCCGAACGCGTCGAGCCACTGCGCATTTCTGGCGACCGGCACGGTGCGAGTGTGAAGGATGGCGTTGTCACGACTGCGCCGGGCTGGAAAGAGCTTTATACCGACTGGATTGCAGGTGGCTGGAACTCGCTCACCGGGACACCGGAATATGGTGGCCAAGGCTTGCCGACCATGATGTCGGTTGCGGTCAGTGAAATGTGGAACTCCGGCACGCTGGCTTTTGCCATTGCTCCCACGCTCACTATGGGCGCAGTCGAAGCACTGGAAAAACACGCCTCCAAAGAACTCAAAGATATTTACCTTGAAAAGCTCATCTCCGGCGAATGGATGGGCACAATGAACCTGACTGAGCCGCAGGCCGGATCAGATGTTGGCGCTTTAGGTACACGGGCAGAGCGCAACGATGATGGCTCCTATAGAATCTTTGGCCAGAAAATTTTTATTACCTATGGCGAACACGACCTCACGGATAATATCGTGCATCTCGTGCTGGCGCGCCTGCCCGATGCCCCTGCCGGAACCAAAGGCATATCGCTGTTTCTCGTACCCAAATTCCTCGTCAATGCGGATGGTTCCCTCGACCGCCGCAATGATGTTTTCTGCTCCGGCCTTGAGCACAAGATGGGTATTCACGCCTCCCCCACCTGCACAATGATTTATGGTGACGGCTTTGTAAAAGGCGAAGAAGCAGGCGCCGTGGGCTATTTGATTGGCGAAGAAAATCGTGGCCTCGCCTGCATGTTCACCATGATGAACAATGCGCGTCTGCTGGTTGGCATTCAGGGCGTTGGCGTTGCAGAAGCCGCTTATCAGCAGGCTTTGAATTACGCCAGGGAACGCAAACAGGGGCGGGCCATCGGCGCCGATCCAAAGGCTGGCATGAGTCCGATCATTGAGCATCCCGATGTGCAACGTATGCTGCTTACCATGAAAGCGCTCACACAGGTTGCCCGCTCCATCACCTATTCCTGTGCACACGCGATTGACATGAGCCACGCGACGGATGGTATAGAGGCGCAATTCTGGTCGGATCGGGCTGGACTTCTCACACCTTTGGCCAAGAGTTTCGCTACCGATGTCGGCGTCGATGTTGCCTCGCTTGGTGTGCAAATCCACGGTGGCATGGGCTTTATCGAGGAAACCGGTGCAGCACAATTGCTTCGCGATGCCAGAATTACCCCAATTTATGAAGGCACCAACGGCATTCAGGCGATTGACCTTGTTATGCGCAAGCTGCCTTTGGACAATGGTAAACATATCAAAGGTTTCTTCGCCGAATTGCAGGACGATGCCGATAAAGCCACGACCTCGAACCGGCCAGAGCTGGGCGAAACAGGTTCCCTCCTGTCGGCTGCAATCAATAAAGCCCGTGAAGCAACAGACTGGTTGCAAAAGGCAGCAAGTGAAGGCCGCACAGAAGAAGCACTCGCTGGGGCAACACCTTATCAGCGCCTGCTCTCACTGACCGCTGGTGGTGGCTATCTGGCACGTGCCGCACTTAACAGTGACGATGCCGGACGTGCAGCACTTTGCCGATTCTATGCCGAAAATATGCTTTCGGAAGTATCTTCATTAAAAGACACGGTTGTTACCGGCGCATCCAGTCTTGCGGCTGCAAAACTGGCCTTGGAGGCTTGATTATGGGTAAGCATATTCTGATCGAGCGCAGAGGTGCAGTGCAAATTATCCGCCTTAACCGCCCTGATAAAAAGAACGCGATTACCCGCGCCATGTACGCCACGATGGCAAAAGCCCTCGTTGACGGCGACGCGGACGACGGCGTGCGTGTTCATGTGTTTCTGGGTGTGCCGGGAGCATTTTCATCCGGCAATGATATGCAGGATTTCATGGCGGCTGCATCCGGTGGCAGTCTCGGCAATGACATTCTCGATTTTCTTGGTGCGCTCTCAAGCGCAAAGAAGCCGATTATCTCCGGCGTCGATGGCCTCGCCATTGGTATTGGCACGACAATCCACCTGCATTGCGATCTGACTTTTGCGACCAGTCATGCACTGTTCCGCACGCCGTTTGTTGATCTAGGCCTTGTGCCGGAAGCAGCATCCAGCCTGCTTGCACCGCCGCTTATGGGGCATCAGAAAGCATTCGCTCTTCTGGCGTTAGGTCATGGATTTGATGCACAAGCCGCCCTTGAGGCGGGCATAGTCTATAAGCTTGTTGAAAATGGCCAGCTGGAAACAGAGGTTTTAAAGGCGGCGGACGAAATCGCCTCCAAACCTCCACAGGCCATACAAATTGCCCGCAGCCTGATGCGGCTTCCCGCTGAACCCGTTTCAGAGAGGATCGCGCGGGAAGCAAAGCATTTTGCCGAGCGCCTGACTTCGAACGAAGCACGCGAAGCTGTCACGGCCTTTCTCAGCCGTAAAAAATGAGGCAGGGATTACCCTGCCTTTTTTCCTGTCGTTGGATTACTCGGCAATCGATCCCGAATTTCAGTCAGGCGATTGAAAACATTAAATTGCAAAATAACGACTTCACAAATCACGCGCCATAAGAGGCAACTTAGAAACCAAACAAAAATTACACCCAGAATTGTCAATGCATCGCCGTAAGATGTGTGCGTTGTCATTATAGCAATCAAAGCCAACAATAATAAAACAACCATACCCATCCAGTAAATAAACTTCACAATATACGGTGAAATTAATTTATCGAAGTTAAATATATTCATACATCCATCCATATTCTATAATATATTTTTATATATTCACAACTTATTATAGTTTTTTATCTTCGTTAAAATCAAATAATTTCGATAATATTTCAAAAAAATACCCGGATGGAATTACCATCCGGGTGGCTTTGTTGGAGGTCAGCCAAGTTGGTTGCCTCAGCTTCGGAGCTTTAAATATCTGAAAAGGTCCTTCATCTTTCCAGACGGCCGCCGAGTGAAGCGTTATTCTTTAGATAGTATAGAAATTCGACAAGACCGTGTTCACACGCGAATGTGATATTTTCTTAATTGCGAGCAATAATCTCACGGCCTTCAATCACCATGCGAACACCCAGCGAGCCGGTCTTGCGACGCGCAAGGAAGCGTGGACGACGGCGGCGTGGTTCCTGCCCCTGACGGCGGGCCTGTGGCTCAGACGTGCGAACCGGGCCGGTGCTTTCATAAAGCGGACGTGCAACGCCATCCTCTTCAACCAGCATCATTGGCAGGTTGAAGGTTGCAGCCCATGCGCGCCAGTCAGCCGCAACGTCAGTCAGATCATGGGCGACCAGCAGCGGCACGGAAAGCTGCGGATCTTCATGCATCAGTTCCAGCGTGACAGTGATTTCGCCAAACTCGTCTTCGACTGCCCGGGCTGTCACACCGGCGAAAGCGTTGATCGGCAGTGCAATCGACATTGGCAAACCGCTCGATGGCAGGATCTGGCGGACAACCGCGCCACGCTCGCTGATGGTGAAGGTTACATCTGCGTCACAATCTTCTGCGGGGTAGGTTACGACCTGTGGCAAGTGAAACGGATCCAAACGAAGTTCCTGACCTGCCCATTCCGGCTTCTTAAGTCCGCTGCTCATCATTTTCGACGCCTCTTAGTATCTCTGCCTGTTATATTGAGAGCCAGTTATTCCAGCTTCTCTTTGTGAGCGATGTTCGCTCTTGTTGATTTGGAGAATAGGCGATGAATATTACCGGGGCGCTTAACGCGTTAGGTTAACTTTTCCCTGCTTTTTCATTTGGTTACTGCTTTACAACCAGGTGTAAGAACTCGGTAATGCTTGCTAATTTTCGTTTACATAAATGAAAAGGCGGACAGTTGCCTGCCCGCCTCGATTTCGTCATATTTGCTGAAATTACAGCACTTTACCCGGGTTCATGATGCCATTCGGGTCGAATGATTTCTTAATATGGCGCATCAGTTCAAGCGCTACATCCTGCTTGAAGAAGGCAAGTTCTTCGCGCTTCAACACGCCGATACCATGCTCTGCCGAGATAGATCCGGTATAAGAAGCAACAATTGTATGAATGCGGTGATTAAGGTCGTGCCAGCGATCAAGGAAAGCCTGCTTGTCCGCACCGACCGGCTGCGACACATTATAATGCAGATTTCCGTCGCCGATGTGTCCAAAGCAAACAATACGCGAACCGGGAATCATTTCGAGCGTTGCTGCATTGGCCTCATGAATGAATTCCGGGATTTTCGCGACAGGAACCGAAATGTCGTGCTTGATCGAGCCACCTTCCGGCTTCTGCGCCCAGGACATTTCCTCGCGCATTTTCCAGAACATCTGTGCCTGCGCAACGCTCTCGGCAATGGCGGCATCCTGAATGATGTCGTTCTCAAACGCTTCCGTCAGGATTGTTTCAAGCGTCGTACGCGCATCGTCTTCTGAACGGCTCGATGAAATATCGACGAGCGCATACCAGTCGTGCGGGCTTTCAAGGGGATCACGCACACCATCGACATGGGCAATCGTAAACTCAACACCAACACGCGGCATCAGTTCAAAGCCGGTGAGCGACGGGCCTGCATGTTCGGTCGCAAGCTGAAACAGGCGCAGCACATCTTCCGGGCTGCGCAGACCGGCATAGGCCACGCCCTTGCCCTTTGGCTGCGGGTAAATCTTCAAAACGGCGGCAGTAATAACACCAAGCGTACCTTCGGAACCAATGAAGAGGTCCTTCAGATCGTAGCCGGTATTGTCTTTCTTCACGTAGCGAAGGTCGTTGAGAATCTCACCGCTTGGCAAAACCACTTCAAGACCGAGGCAAAGCTCACGCATATTGCCATAGGCAAGAACTGCCGTGCCGCCAGCGTTAGAACCCAGATTGCCACCAATCTGGCAGGAGCCTTCGGCACCCAGCGACAGCGGGAACAGGCGCCCGACTTTTTGTGCTTCATCCTGAAGGTTTTTCAGGATCACACCCGCTTCCACCGTTACCAGATTGCCAACCGGATCAACCGAGCGCACCTTGTTCATACGGCCAAGCGACAATACGATCGTGGTGTTGCTCTGATCCGGCGTCTGACCACCGACAAGACCTGTATTGCCGCCCTGCGGCACGACCGGGGTCTTGGTTTCGTTGGCGAGTTTCAGGATGTCTGAGACTTCCTGCGTTGAGGACGGGCGCAGAACCAGCGGCGAACGGCCCTGATAGAGGTCGCGCTGTTCAATCATGAAGGGCGCAATGTCTTCCGGCGCAGTCAGTGCATTCTTTTCGCCAACAATGGCTGCAAATCGTTCGATCAGGGCGGTGTCGAGCATGTGCTTCTCTTAATTGTTTGGGGAACTAGCGCGGGGCCGCCGCGCGTTTAAGACGATCATTAATGGCCTCACCAAGACCATCAAAAGGAATGGGTTCAACAGCGATGGTACGTGCGCCGCTTAAATCAAGCTTGCGCATGAAATCAAACAGATTGCTGGCCGCTTCGCGCAGATCACCTGTCGAACTGAGATTGAGCAAAGCGACCGCCTTATCGGCGTCGGCCGAGCGTTCAGGCCCAAATGCCAACAACGCCTCGCTCTCCTTAACGCTTGCAGCATCAAGCCGCACGGCAGCGTTCGGGGCATAGTGCGATTCCATCATGCCCGGTGCCTGAATGGCAGCTTTATGTTCGGCGCGTTCGAGTTTTACACCAAGAACGGCTTCAATCTCCTCAGCAGCCAGACCGCCGGGGCGCAGTAGACGCACACGTTGGCCTTCAACCTTAAGAATAGTCGATTCGACACCCACGCCACACGGACCGGCATCGAGGATCATGTCGATTTTGTCGCCCAAATCATCAGCCACCGCTTTCGCAGATGTGGGACTGATGCGGCCGGAAGTATTGGCGCTCGGTGCTGCAACTGGACTGTCGAGATTCTTTATAACATCACGTACTTTTCCGGTTGGCATACGGATAGCAAGTGTCTGAAGTCCCGCTGTCACCAGCGGATGAATGGGGCGCTTTGTATCCTGTTTGGCTTTCAACGGCAGGACGAGTGTCAACGGTCCCGGCCAAAAAGCCTCCGCGAGTTTGCGGGAGATCGGATCGAAAGTCACATAGCGCTCCGCCATGGCGATGCTGTCAACATGCGCGATGAGCGGATTGAACTGCGGGCGACCCTTGGCGGCGAAAATGCCGGCCACGCCTTCGCCATGCGCTGCATCCGCAGCAAGACCATAAACTGTCTCGGTCGGAATCGCGACAAGGCCGCCACGGGTGAGCACTGCCACCGCACGCGAAACAGCATTGTCATCGAAGTCCAGAATATCGGCCAAGGTCATTCTCCTGCCGCTTTAGCTACACAAAGCCTTGCTTTTGAGCAAGTGTATCTCAAAGGCAGTTAATGCAAGATCGGAATGAGTTATGAAAAAGGCCGCCTAAGAGGCGACCTTCTTATTTTATCCGGCGATTTTCGAGAAATCGGCCACCTTGCTGGTGGCAGTGCGGATTTGTTCAAGCAGTGCAAGGCGATTGGCGCGGACCTTTTCGTCCTCGTCATTGACCAGCACCTTCTCGAAGAACGTATCCACCGGACCGCGCAGCTTGGCGAGTGCCAGCATCGCACCACCGAAATCTTCGCGGGCAATGGCTTCTTCGGCTTCCTGAGCTGCGAGGTTCACCGCCGCATAAAGCGCCTTTTCCTCGTCAAGTTTCAGCAGAGCCGCATCGACGGTGCTTGCGACCTTAGTGCCCTTCTTCTCTTCCGCAGCCAGAATATTGGCAGCGCGCTTAGTGCCAGCCAGTAGGTTCTTGCCGTCTTCTTCATTGATGAAGACGATAAGCGCTTCAAGGCGACGGGCAACCAGCAGAAGATTATCGGCATCAGAAGTCAGAACTGCGTCAATCGCGTCATGACGTGCACCATCTTCCTTCAGGTGAACCTTGAAACGATCATGCAAGAAGGACAACAGGTCAGCCAGCAGCGGTTCGGCTTTGGCTTCCACTTCCGCGCGTGTCTTTGTTTCAAGATTGCGTAAGGCGTTATCAACGTCCTGTTCACCATCCACATCGCCAGACTTTTCAGCAGCTAGTTTTGCTTCAAACTCGCGCAATTGACGCTGAACCTGACTTTCCTTGAGCGACGCATAGGCCGAACGCAGGAGTGGCGAGAGCGGGAACTTCCAATCTTGTGACAGCACTAGACGGATCACGCCAAGGGCTGCACGGCGCAGAGCAAACGGGTCTTTTGAGCCGGTCGGCTTTTCGTCAATTGCCCAGAAACCGACCAGCGTATCGAGCTTGTCAGCTAGAGCAACAGCCACTGAAACCGGGTTCTTCGGCACAAAGTCAGACGGGCCTTGCGGCTTGTAATGCTCTTCGAGAGCGGCTGCGACAGATTCATCTTCGCTTTGAAGAAGCGCATATTTGCGGCCCATTGCGCCCTGAAGTTCAGGGAATTCGCCGACAACTTCCGTGGTCAGATCGGCCTTAGCCAGAACTGCCGCACGCGCTGCAAGCTTTGGATCGGCACCGACCAGCGGCGCAATTTCAGCCGCCAATTCGCGGATACGTTCGACGCGCGCGCCTTGCGTGCCAAGCTTGGCGTGGAAGGTCACATTCAGCGCATCAAGACGCGCCATACGCTGATCGAGCGGCTTCTTGAGATCAAGGCCGAACTTTTCACCGGATGCTGCGAGCTTATCGAGGTCCGGCAGATCATGTTGATCGGTCTGCCAGAAATAGAGCGCATCGGACAGGCGTGCACGCACGACCTTGCCGTTGCCGTAAGCGATTTCCGTGCCGCCATCGCGTGCCGCAATGTTCGACACCAGAATGAACTTGTTCGACAGTGCTTCCGTTTCGCCCTGCTTGCGGGTGACAAAGCATTTCTGGTTTACGCGGATGGTCAGCTGAATGACTTCCGGCGGAATCGCCAGAAACTCTTCTTCGAACTCGCCCATCAGCACCACAGGCCATTCGACAAGGCCGGATACTTCTTCAAGAAGCCCTGCATCCTCGACCAGTTCCAGACCGGAGGCGAAGGCAAGATTATGCGCGTCCTGCGAGATGATTTCCTTGCGGCGCTCCGCATCAAGCACCACGAAAGCCTTTTCGAGCTTTTCAACATAATCATCAAAACGCCGCACCTTGATCGCCTGACCATCGCTTAAGAAACGATGCCCATAGGTGACATTGCCCGATTTGATGCCGTCAACTTCAAACTCGACGACAACCGTTTCTTCTGTTTCAGGGCCAAACGTGCAGAGGATCGATTGCAGCGGACGCACCCAGCGAAGCGCACCCGGTTTTGACGAGGCCGCACCCCAGCGCATCGACTTTGGCCAAGGGAAATTGCGGATCGTCTGCGGCACGAGTTCCGCGATGATTTCTTCCGCGGCGCGGCCCGGCTTGGTCAGATGAGCAACATAGAAATCGCCCTTTTTGGGGTCGGAGTGCACATGCGCCTGGGAAACATCGGTCAGGCCTGCCTTGCGCAAAAAGCCTGCAATGGCCTGCTCAGGAGCTGTAACAGATGGACCTTTCACGTCTTCGTGCACGTCTTTCGAGCGCACGGTCAGGCCGCGAATATCGAGCGTCAGGCGGCGCGGCGTCCAATAGGCAGTGGCTGCTTCATAGATCAGACCGGCTTCCACCAGACCATCAGTGATCATCTTCTTGAAATCACCCGCAGCCTTGCGCTGCATACGGGCAGGAATCTCTTCCGAGAAAAGTTCGAGCAACAAATCAGGCATATTACTCGCCCTCACGCTTGAGATTAAAACCACCGGCATCCGTCAACAAAAACGCTTCGCCGCACTGACGCGCGAGATTGCGAACGCGCAGAATATAGCTCTGGCGTTCCGTGACCGAGATCACGCCGCGCGCATCCATCAGATTGAAGACGTGCGATGCCTTGATGCACTGGTCATAGGCCGGGAACACGCACTTGTGTACATTCCCTGTCGTGCCTGCGGCACTCCCCGCCTCTTGTGGTGCACCTGCCTTCAAAATCGCTTCGCATTCACGCTCTGCATCGATAAAATGCTGATGCAGGATTTCTGTATTCGCCATTTCGAAATTGTAGCGGGAATATTCCTGCTCGGCCTGCAAGAAGACATCACCATAGGTGACTTTTTCATCGCCTTCGAGACCATTGAAGTTGAGGTCATAGACATTGTCCACGCCCTGCACATACATGGCGAGGCGTTCAAGACCATAGGTCAGCTCACCTGCAACCGGCGAGCATTCAATGCCGCAAACCTGCTGAAAATAAGTGAACTGCGACACTTCCATGCCGTCGCACCAGCATTCCCAACCAAGGCCCCACGCGCCAAGCGTCGGGCTTTCCCAGTCGTCTTCCACAAAGCGCACGTCATGCAGCGTCGGATCAAGGCCGATAGCGCGCAACGAACCAAGATAGAGATCCTGAAGGTTTGGCGGCGATGGCTTAATGATTACCTGATACTGGTAATAATGCTGCAAGCGGTTTGGATTTTCACCATAGCGACCATCCTTCGGGCGGCGCGATGGCTGCACATAGGCAGCTTTCCACGGCTTCGGCCCAAGCGAACGCAATGTCGTTGCCGGGTGGAACGTACCCGCCCCCACTTCCATGTCGTAAGGCTGCAAAATAGCGCAACCATGTTCCGCCCAATAGTTATGGAGCGTCAGGATGAGACCCTGAAAGGAACGGGTGGGGTGCATATGTGCTGGCAACGTACTGGACACGGGGTCAGGCCTTGTTATTGAAATGATTGGCTCGGTCTAATTTGTCAGCCTGCCACGGTCAAGCATGACATTTGATCGCTGAATAGCGCTATGTCGGCATATACAAATAGAAAACCCGGAAATCGATCAAATTTCCGGGCTTTAAATTTATTCTGTTTTGCTTTCAGGCGCCTGTGTCTGCTCTGGCTTCTTATCCTGAACCCGAGCCTCCGAAGGGTTCGGGTCAGGAGCGAGAC
This sequence comes from Ochrobactrum sp. Marseille-Q0166, assembly GCF_014397025.1. NCBI lineage: Bacteria > Pseudomonadati > Pseudomonadota > Alphaproteobacteria > Hyphomicrobiales > Brucellaceae > Ochrobactrum > Ochrobactrum sp. Marseille-Q0166. The sequence continues at coordinate 2,143,455 of NZ_JACJUO010000001.1, forward strand.
CATTTTTCAGCTTTTCCTCGATCTTGACCAGCTCTTCCGGTTCTGGCTTGCCTGCAATGGCATGGTTCCACTGGAATGTCGCTTCCAGCTGACGGCCAGTGCGCCAATAGGCATCGCCAAGGTGGTCATTGATCGTTGGGTCTTCCGGGCGAAGTTTCACAGCCTTTTCAAGCTCGACAACAGCCTCTGGATAACGGCCAAGTTTATAATAAGCCCAACCCAGTGAGTCGACGATATAGCCATCCTGTGGACGCAACTCGACAGCCTGCTTGATCATGTTCAAAGCTTCTTCGAGATTTTCACCCCGATCAACCCATGAATATCCAAGATAATTCAGCACCTGCGGCTGGTTGGGGAAAAGCTCCAGCGCCTTTCTGAAGTTCGGCTCGGCCTGATCCCATTCTTTCAGTCGCTCATGCGCAATGCCGCGCTGATAGAAAACCGGCCAATCCTTACGCTCCGGCTTCTCAATTTGCTGCACGGCTACATCATAGATTTTTGCAGCATCCGCGAAATTCTTGCCCTGCGCATACACACCGCCAAGGGCAAGATAGGTGCGCAAATCAGTCTTGTCGCGTTTTAACAAAGTCTTGAGCTGCGTGATCGCATCGCCGGTCTTCTCGTTTTCGGCAAGGTTCAATGCGCGCTGCATTTCGGCATCGCGCCGGTAAGGCGACCACTCCGGCACACGGCCATAATATTCAACAGCCTTATCCGGCTGACGCAGCTTGGCTGAAATATCGCCCAGTTGATAAAGCGTTGCATCGTTATCAGGGCGAAGCGGCAGCGACATTTGCAGATACAGCTTGGCAAAAGCTTCCGCACCGCCACGGTTGATCGCCGTGCCAAGCGTATAAAGCACTTCGCCAACACCCTGCTGCGCATTATTCACCAGACGTCGATGTCTCTGACCGTCTTCGAGTTTTTCACGCAATGCGGTAATCGTAATACGGCCATTCAAAAGCTCTTCTGCATCCTTCAGCAGCTTGATCGCCCCTGCCCTGTCGCCACGACGCAGCAAGAACGAGGCATAGGACATAATGATACGTTCATACGTATCTGGAGCAGCACTTCCACCAGCGCGATCGTCAACCGCCTGCTGATAATACTTACGCGCGTCCTGTCTCAGCCCCGCCACATCTGCGATCATCGCCGCATTATAGGTCCGGAACAGATTATACCACTCCGGTCCTTTGATATTGAGCACATCATTGAGTGCTTCTTGCGCGTTTCCCTGTCCAACCTTGACCCAGGCCTTCATCAGGCTGGTCGCCAACACATCCATATCCGACTGCACCGAAAGCATCAGCAGTGGTTCGGTCTTGCGATATTGCTTTTTAGAAATCGCATCTATCGCCAAAGCGACGCGGGCAAAGCGTTCAATCTCCGGCTGGTCTTTTAATTCTGTGGCAATCGGCAATGCTTCTTTGAAGCGGCCTTCCGTCAAAAGCGCCAACAGCAAATTTTGCTTGATGAGATCATTGCCGGGATCAAAAGCCATGGCCTGCCGATAAAAATCGACAGCCGCAGAAATATTGTTATCGGATTCAGCGGTGAGCGCAGCGAGATAAGCGCCTGCAAACGAACCGGCACGAACTTGTGGGGCCGGATCTATGCTTGTTTTGGCCATTGCCGCATTGAACGGCATTGCTGCGCCAGCCAAGGCCAGAAGAAGCAATCCGTAAAGCGGACGACGTTTAGATCCCTGCCGCATAAAGCCCAGTCCTCTTTCCGATTCCGTATAAACCCTCTGTCCAGAGGCACGGCAAGCATGGCCTTTTTGGGGTCCAAGCGCAAGAAAAGCATCCGTGAAGGATGCTTTTCTCCTCATTCTTTATCCGCATGTCGTCAACCCTAAACCGGTTCCCACTTTCGGGCGACATGCTTTCAAAAGCATCCGTGAAGGGTGCTTTTCTTTAAATTAAACAACGGCGTTAGTTTACCCGGCTGATGCAGAAGTCGATAACTTCGATCAGCGCATCCTTTTCAGCGGATGCCGGCAACGGTGCCAAGGCATTGCGGGCAATCTCACCGAAGTCACGCGCGCGCTGAACCGTCTCCGCAATCGCACCATGCTTTGTCATAAAGCCTATGGCTTTTTCCAGCGACGTATCGTCACTTGCGCCTTCTTCAATCGCGTGCTTCCAGAAAGCGCGTTCTTCGGCATTGCCTCGACGATAGCTAAGGATCACCGGCAGCGTAATTTTACCTTCACGGAAATCATCACCAGTGTTCTTGCCAAGATCAGCAGCCGAACCACCATAATCAAGCGCATCGTCAACAAGCTGGAATGCGAGGCCAAGATTAAGCCCGTAATCGCGAAGGGCAGCACGATCAGACGGATTTGCATCAGCAATGATCGGACCAACTTCGGCAGCAGCAGAGAACAACGCGGCGGTCTTGGCCTTGATAACGGCCAGATACTCTTCTTCTGAAGTTTCCATGTTCTTGGCGGCGGCAAGCTGCATCACTTCGCCTTCAGCGATCACCGACGCAGATGTTGCAAGAACATCAAGGGCGTCTAGCGAACCAACATCAACCATCATCTTGAACGCCTGGCCAAGCAGGAAATCACCGACCAGAACGCTCGCCTGGTTGCCCCAGATCATGCGCGCCGTGCTTTTGCCGCGGCGCAGATCACTTTCATCGACGACATCGTCATGCAGAAGTGTTGCGGTATGCATGAACTCGACGGACGTCGCGAGACGGACATGACCGTCGCCCTCATAACCAAACATGCGGGCGGTCGCGAGCGTCATCATCGGGCGGAGGCGCTTGCCACCCGAAGAAATGAGATGGTTCGCCACTTCCGGGATCATCTCGACATCGGAGCCTGCACGGGACAGGATCATCTGGTTGACACGACCCATGTCTGCCTTCGTCAGGTCGATCAGAGGCTGAACCGATCCTTCCCGCTTCTCTTTCCCGTCAAGATTCAAAACCACACCCAATGTCGTTACTCCTAGCTGCCGACCACACTATTTGTGCAGAACAGAATGCTTAAGACGTCTATAAGCCCCCACAACGCCCTAGCTTTTTACTCAGAGCCTGTTCACCATTGAAGGAAGCAGTTGTCAATGCGGTCTATTGATTACACATTGTTGAAATGATCGAACTTATGCGCACAAATGATTCCGTCCTGTTGTCCGTTGCCGAGACTCTCATGAAAGAGGCGGGCATCATTTACTTCATTGCCGACACGAATATGAGTATTCTCGAAGGTTCGCTCGGCATTATACCAAGGCGTTTTCTTGTTGAAGAAGATCGACTGGACGAAGCCAGACGCTATCTGATTGACGCTGGCCTGGAACATGAACTCAAAAAACATGACGAATAATGGCGCCAATCGGATGCAGGATACCGTGGAAGAAACATTGGATGTGTTTCATCGCGGTGCCTTTCATCTCGTACAGCCTGCGATGAAAGGCCATCGCTCCGGTGTAGATGCGATGATTCTTGCAAGCAGCGTGCCCGACGGCTTCTCAGGTCGTCTTGCAGATCTTGGCAGTGGCGCGGGTGCTGCCGGTCTGGCTGTTGCCGCGCGTTGTAAAGAAGCACGTGTAACACTTATCGAGCGTTCCGGCTTTATGCTCAATTTCGCGCATAAAAGCGTGAACCATCCTCTGAATGCTGATCTGCGTGAGCGCACCGAAATTCTGGAAGCAGACGTTTCATTGACGGGCAAAGCGCGGGCCAGTGCCGGGCTGATCGATAACATCTTCGATTACGTCATCATGAACCCGCCGTTCAACGAGGCGAGTGATCGCTCGACACCCGATCCCGTCAAGGCTGAAGCGCATGTCATGCCCGAAGGCATGTTCGACCAATGGCTGCGCACGGCATCAGCCATTTTGCGGCCCGGTGGCGGCGTTTCGGTCATCGCGCGCCCTGCTTCACTCGCCCCCATTCTGCAGGCGCTCGAGCGTCGTTTCGGTGGATTGAAGATCATTCCGATCCTGCCCCGCCCCGATGCAGCGGCTATCCGCATCGTGATTACGGGCATCCGTGGCAGTCGTGCAGGGCTTTCGCTTATGCCGCCATTGATCCTGCATGGCGATCAGGGCAATGATTTCACCGCACGCGCGACTGCCATTAATAATGGCCAGACGTCGCTGCTTTAGGCTCAGCACCGATTAACAGTATAATTTTTGCTTCATGCGCCCCCAGCGCAAGTTCAACAATAAACAGCATATTCTGGAAGACGATAGACATGCTTCTGATCATCGGAACCATTCGCTTGCCCGCTGAAAAGCTTAATGCAGCGCGGCCTGCCATGCAGAAGATGATTGAAGCAAGCCGTACTGAAGATGGTTGTATCGAATATACCTATTCTCAAGATATACTTGAGCCAAACCTTATTCATGTAAAGGAGCTTTGGCGGGATCGGGTTTCACTGGACAAACACTTCGTATCTGACCACATAGGGAAGTGGCGTTCTGAATGGCCAAAACTTGGCATCACAGACCGCAATCTCGTGCTCTACGATGTAGACGCCCCGAAATTAACCTGAAAAGAAAAACAATGACCTCCAGCCCGCAGCCCGCCCGCCCCGTCTCCATCATGCGCCGTTTTCTGGACAGCGAATCTGCCGGCGGCATTGTACTGATGGGCGCTGCGGCGCTTGCACTCATCGTTGCAAACTCACCTTTTTCCGAAGCCTATTTTGAGGCCCTGCATTTTTATATTGGTCCACTCAGTCTTTCGCACTGGATCAATGATGCATTAATGGCTGTCTTCTTCCTGCTGGTTGGGCTGGAGATAAAACGGGAGTTTCTCGACGGTCAGTTAGCGAGCTGGCCCAATCGCATTCTGCCGGGCATTGCTGCCGCTGGTGGTGTCATCGTGCCTGCACTGATTTTTGTCGCCTTCAATTATGGCGACCCGGAAAAAGTGCGCGGCTGGGCTGTCCCGTCAGCCACTGACATTGCTTTTGCGCTTGGTGTTTTATCGCTGCTCGGATCTCGCGTCCCCTCAAGTCTCAAAGTCTTTCTGGCAACGCTTGCCATTCTCGACGATCTGGCAGCCGTGGTGATCATTGCGATCTTCTATACCGCCGAAATTTCCTTGCCTTATCTCGGCGCGGCCTTTGCAACCGCGGCGGTTCTGTTCATCATGAACCGTCTTGGCATATCCCGCTTGCTGCCTTATCTCATTGGCGCGGCAATTCTATGGTTTTTAGTATTCAATTCCGGCGTGCATGCCACCGTCGCAGGCGTTGTTGCCGCGCTTATGATCCCGCTTAAACCCGCCAAAGCGAAACCGGATGATATGAGTTCTCCCCTTCATACGCTGGAACATGCGCTGGCCAAGCCGGTTGCCTTCTTCATCGTACCCGTGTTTGGCTTCGCCAATGCCGGTATTTCCTTTAGCGGCATGACAGCTTCGATCATCTTCGACACATTGCCGCTTGGCATTATGCTCGGCCTTTTCGTCGGCAAGCAGATCGGCGTTTTTGGTGCCGCATGGTTGGCGATCAAAGCGGGGCTTGCGCAAAAGCCGATGGGCGCAAGCTGGGCACAGCTTTATGGCGTCGCGATCCTCTGCGGTATCGGTTTCACCATGAGCATCTTCATCGGGCTTCTGTCCTATCCGTCGGAATTGTTGCAGGCCGAGACAAAAATTGGCGTCCTTACCGGTTCAGCCCTGTCCGCAATATGCGGCTACACCCTGTTACGCATGCTCGCAAAGTCAAAAAAATAAAGAATATTCAATGCCCGGAGCGAAATTCCGGGCATTTCTCTTTGTGTTTACACATTTGCTTCCTACATTCGCTCCAATGTGATTTTTTCAAGTTGGAGTTTAATTTGTCCGGGTTTTTGTGCCGCTTCATTCCGCGTCGTTTTCGCAAAAAAGAAATTGAAATTCCTGTCGTGCGCCTGCACGGCGCCATCATGAGCGGTGGCACTTCGCTGCGCCCGTCGCTGTCGATCGCAAGTGCTTCCGGTGTCCTCGAGAAGGCCTTTACCGACAAGGAAACGCCTGCGGTGGCTATTTCGATCAATTCGCCTGGCGGTTCGCCGGTGCAATCGCGCCTGATTTATCGCCGGATTCGCGATCTTGCTGACGAACATCAGAAGCGTGTTTTCGTGTTCGTTGAAGATGCTGCTGCATCGGGTGGCTATATGATCGCGCTGGCCGGTGATGAAATTATCGCCGATCCTTCTTCGATTGTTGGTTCTATCGGCGTTGTTTCGGCCTCGTTCGGTTTCCCGGAACTTCTCAAAAAAATCGGAGTCGAACGCCGCGTTTATACCGCAGGGCAGAACAAAGCGACGCTTGATCCATTCCAACCTGAAAAAGAAGCCGATATCGAACGGCTCAAATCGCTTCAACTTGAAATTCATGCGACTTTTATCGACATGGTGAAAGAGCGCCGCGGCAGCAAACTCGCCGATAACGAAGATCTCTTCACCGGCCTGTTCTGGACAGGAACAAAAGGAAAGGAATTGGGTCTGGTTGATGGTCTTGGCGACATGCGCAGCTTCCTGCGCAAGACCTATGGCGACAAGGTAAAATTGAAGCTCATCGAACCCAAACGCGGGTTTCTGGGACGTAAAGCACCGGGCGTCGAAATTGCGCTTGGAGGTCTCGATCCTGCTGCTATTGCCGCCAATCTCGGCGATGGTTTGTTATCGGTTGCCGAAGAAAAAGCACTCTGGGCGCGATACGGGCTTTGAAATTCATGGTTTGACCATGATATAATGCATAAACAGGTAGATCAGTGTCGCGCTGTCTACATAGAATTCATCTGCAATATCCCGAATGCCTTTCGGGATATTACAAAAGCCTGGAGCGCCATGCATGCGTTAGAACGCATAAGGTCGCTCTAATTAGTTGAAACACGCATCGTGCTTTCCAAAAATCGATCACGATTTTTGGCCGATGCTAAAGGATTAGAGGCCATGCCCCAGCTTATCTTTTTGCTGCTGATACTCGCTGCCGCCTGGTACGGCTACCGCTCGTTTAAGCGCGAAGCGGTACGTGTGACCCAGCGCGTGCGCCGCGCAGAAAAAGAGGCACAGAACCGTGCGCATGGCACTCTGGTTCAGGATCCCAAGACCGGCGAATATTACGTCAAAAAAGACTGATATTGATTTGCCTTTGAATGCATCATCCTGCTGAGGCTGCCACTCTGGTTCGTCCGTCTGTTCATCGTGTGGCACCAGCCAAGATCAATCTCGCGCTGCATGTGACAGGGCGCAGGGACGACGGCTATCATTTACTCGATATGCTGGTCGTGTTCGCCGATTACGGCGATCAAATCAAAGTTGAAATAGCCGGCCAAGACAATTTCACCATCGGCGGACGCTTTGCAGACGGAATACCGCTTGATAGCGGCAATCTGGTCATCAGAGCGCGGGATGCATTACGATCGCATACAGGGCGGAAGCTTGCGCCCGTTTCCATTCACCTTGAGAAGAATTTGCCCGTCGCATCAGGCATTGGTGGCGGTTCAAGTGATGCTGCAGCAACGCTTCTCGCACTCAACGAAATATGGCAGCTGGATCTCGACCTCGACACATTGGCTGAACTCGGTCTCAGGCTTGGCGCAGATCTTCCCATGTGCCTGCATGGTGCTGCCCTTGGTGCGCCGCTTGTTGCGCGTGGCATCGGTGAAGAACTGACTGCAATACCCAAAATACCATCTCTGCCGCTGCTTCTGGTCAATGATGGAACGGCCATTGGCACGCCCGACGTCTTCCGTGTGTTGACAAAGCGTGACAATGCAAAGCTCCCAATCCCCGTCAGCGGCAATATCGAAAGCATCTGCAAATATCTTGCTACCACCCGCAACGACCTCCTGTCCGCAGCTTTAGGGCTGGCGCCGCAAATCAACGATAAGCTTGAGTTGCTGCGCAGCCACGGTGCGCTTTTCGCGCAAATGTCCGGATCCGGTGCAACCTGCTTTGCCATCTTCAAAGATCAAAAAAGCGCCGATACCGCCGCCTCTCATATTTTGATGCAAAAGCCTGACTGGTTTGTAATTTCAAGCCATACCAAGTCCGTCATGCGCTAACGCAAACCGTGGCACCCCGCTTGATACTGTTCACATATACTTGAATTAAAAATCCGAAATGGGAGATATTTCTCGTTTCAGCCCTTCACTGTTCACCTTTATGTATACAATCTGTGAACCAAATGGCGGCTAGGCGCAGCCCATCGAAAGGCCTATTTCTTGGTCATCGAAACGACGAACACATCGCCGCTTCACACAACCAAGGAGATAGAAAATGAAAAAGTTTGTTCTTGCTACTGTTGCCGTTGTTCTTAGCGCCGGTGCTGCTTTCGCTGAAAACCCAAATGTTGGCACACCTGCCGATCTTTATGCAAATGACCGCACGCCCGTTGCAGCCCAGCAGGTTGATCACACCGCGACTGCTTCGATCGGTCAGTCTTCGCTCATGGACGGCTCGGCTCATCGTTTCGGTGATGCTTCCCCATCGAGCTTCCAGAACTAAGCTTGACTTAGTGAACAATCCTGCCTGACGGATTACTCCGAACGGCACTCCCAGTTATCTCCCCGGTGGATGGCAGAAGTGCCACCCCGGTGCCCCGGAAGCACTGATGCCATCCAAAGGGCGATGAAGAAGGAATAGAAAAATGAAAAAGTTTGCTCTTGCTGCTGTTGCCGTTGCTCTTAGCGCTGGTGCTGCATTCGCTGAAAATCCAAATGTTGGCACACCTGCCGATCTTTATGCAAATGATCGCACGCCCGTTGCAACGCAGCAGGTCGACAAAACCGCGACTGCTTCCATCGGTCAGAAGACCTATCAGGACGGTTCGGCTCATCGCTTTGGTGACGCATCACCTTCAAGCTTTCAGAACTAATATCGGCAACAGCCGGTAGAATACAAAAAGGCGAAGCCACTCAGGCTCCGCCTTTTGTTGTTTCTGGTGGCAAAATCTTCTGCGACAGACGCACAGGTTTGAGCTGCTTTATAGCAACAGCTGGAATACCACTATCCCGGATCAAAGGCCTGATTGCCGACACCGGTGCCAAAAGCCCCGCATCAAGCGACGGTTTCACACCCAAGAGCTTGCCAATAAGGCCAGTCTCCTGTGGCAATGAAAAGCGCGCGGGTGCTTGGCCTCCTTCCATATGCCGCCGAACGGCATCTTCCCAACCGTCTTGCAGGATAGCCCCGGGTTTTAAAATCAGAAGCCACTCCGTTCGAAGGTCATCGAATGCCTTTGGCAAGTCGACATTTTCGTAAAAGGCGCAACCTGCCCCCTCGGCCATCAGCCGCGTATCGTCATGCGACCCCTGATCCACGACAATCACGCGACGCAATAGCCCATCGACAACGGCAGGTACCAATCCGGCTAATGTATGCGCCAGCGCCTTTTCAGAGTTTTTTGTGAAGAGCAAAACGGAAAGCATTATTATCCATATCATGTTTCGCTGGCTTCTTAAGCTCAGGACTCAAATATTCAGTTCCACTATCTATATTAATGATAAGCCAAAAATATCGTATGAAATCGGCAGGCAAAATGGTTTAGTCGTTTTCGTTACAAACCCATTTTGTGGAGTGAGCGGATGAGGGTAGCTCTTACATCGATTGTTCTGGCAACGGCCATGCTTGCAGCACCCGTTGCACAGGCAGCGAATGCCATAGCGACAACCAATCTTAATGTCCGCACCGGGCCCGGTACGAATTATCCGGTTCTTGGTGCCATCCCGAACGGTGCGGGAATTGATGTCCTTGGCTGCACGACCGGCTATAACTGGTGTCAGGTCGATTATGGTGGCCGCCTCGGATGGGCTTCATCGAACTATCTTGCCTTTTCACAAGGCTCAGCCAGAAATTCCAGTAATTTCGGAACTGCCGCAGTTGCGATCGGCATCCCGTTGATTGCCGCGGCAATTCTCAGCTCTAACAAACATGGCTGGCATCGCCCTCCTCCGCCACCGCCACCACATTGGAACAATCGGCCACATCGCCCCGGAAAACCTCCGGCAACACATCGTCCGAGACGTCCTGACAGGCCAAATGCAAACCGCCCTGGTCGCCCAGGGGATCATGGAAGGCCACCAGCAGTGCGTCCGGGTGGTCCCGGCGGTCCGGGCAAACCCGGTCACAATCAGGGACGGCCACCAAAGCATCAGCCGCGTTACTAACTGACAAACCTTGACAAGGGCACCGGCGCTTTTCATCGCGCCGGTGTTTTAAAATGCATCATTGCCCGAACGCCGACCCATACGCTTCTGGAGAAGCTCAAAAATAACGGCTCAATATTTTGTGTTCTTGCTTTGTTCTATTCTCTGCGATAGAATGAATCACGAAAACGAAAGAGTCGGTTATGGAAATCATCCAGCAGGCAGATCAGGCAGCATTCGGAGCAGGACGCGCAGATCACGCCAATGCGCTGGTCAGTGAAGCTGGCCTGCGTATTGATCACTCCCGCAGGCGCGGGCGTGGCGCTGGCATCAATCCGACCGGGCGATTTGAACCGACAACCCGTCATGAATTTGACGATGGTTGGGAAACGCTTGAAGACTTGCCTGCCTTCAAGACGGATGTTCAGGTGGAAAAGCCGCGCACGATTATCACACGCAACGATTCTCCCGACATCAGCTTTGACCGCTCCATTAATCCCTATCGGGGTTGCGAGCACGGCTGCATCTATTGCTTTGCCCGTCCGACACACAGCTATATGGGGCTTTCGGCTGGCCTTGATTTTGAGGCAAAGCTTTTTGCCAAGCCAGACGCACCGCGCCTGCTTGAACGCGAGCTCGCCAAGCCCGGTTATCAGCCAAAGACCATCGCTATCGGCACCAACACAGACCCCTATCAGCCAATCGAGAAAAAGTGGCGCATCATGCGCGAAATTCTCGAGGTTCTGGAAGCAGCCAATCATCCGGTTGGTATTGTCACCAAATCTGCTCTGGTTGTGCGCGACATCGATATTTTAAGCCGCATGGCCGAAAAAGGTCTGGCCAAGGTCGCACTTTCCGTCACAACTGTAGACGCAAATCTGGCACGAACAATGGAACCGCGTGCGTCAACGCCGACACTACGCTTACAAGCCATTCGCAAACTCACCGAAGCGGGCATTCCAACCAGTGTTATGATGGGACCGATCATTCCCGGCATCAATGATCACGAGATTGAGCGCATTCTTGATGCGGCTTACGCACAAGGCGCGCGCGAAGCTGGCTATGTTCTGTTACGCCTGCCACTTGAAGTGGCACCTTTGTTCAAAGACTGGCTGCTGCGCAATTATCCTGATCGTTATCGTCATGTGATGTCGCTTGTGCGCTCCATGCGCGACGGGAAGGATTACGATGCCGAATGGGGGAAACGCATGCGTGGCACTGGTCCCTATGCATGGCAGATTGGCCGCCGTTTTGAGATTGCTGCGCGCAATCTTGGTTTTAACTCAAAACGCGTTCCTTTGCGAAATGATCTGTTTGAGCCGATTGAAAAGGGTGGAAAGCAGTTATCGCTTTTTTGATTGATCGCTCCTCTGAGCGGCAATGATGCAGGTCCTGCAAAGGCGGCATCAGCTAGTGTGTTTGGTCGGCTCCTATTCTGTAGGGGCTAACAGTTGTGAATATATCCCCCGTCTGATTTTTTCGGGCGGTAGGCCCCTGCTTTTACGCCACCATCCTCGGCAGGGACCTTGCGGAGAATCAGAAGCAGTGCGAACATTGCCGCCCAATGAAACGCTTGAATTCTGATTCTCCGCTCCTCTTTGAGATACCGCTTGCTCCCGACTTTTCGGAAGAAGAGAAATATCTGGCGCGCGGGCTCAAACATATAGCAGGCATTGATGAAGCTGGCCGTGGTCCCCTCGCCGGTCCTGTCGTGGCGGCGACGGTTGTGCTTGATCCCGATGATCTGCCTGAAGGGCTTGATGATTCAAAGCGGCTTAAAGCTGCAAAGCGTGAAGCGCTTTACGAAGTCATTCTTGCAAAAGCTGTGAGTGTTTCCGTTGCAAGCCTCAGTGCACGCAGCATCGATTTGAGCGACATTCGTAAAGCTGCGCTTGAAGCCATGCGGCGGTCGTTTCTGGGCCTGACACTCAGTCCCGATCATGCGTTGATTGACGGGCGCGATGTCCCGGCCGGCTTGTCATGCCCTGGCTCGGCATTGGTGAAAGGTGATCAGCGTTCGATATCCATAGCAGCTGCCTCTATCGTCGCCAAAGTCACGCGAGATCGTATGATGGCTCGCAGCGGAGCTGTCCACGCTTCCTATGGCTTTGAAGTGCATGCGGGCTATGGAACAGCCAAACACCGAGCAGCCATCGAAGCAATAGGGCCGGTTGCTGGGATCCATCGCTACACATTTGCGCCGATTAAAGGCCGCTTTTCGCCCAGCTAATGCAGCTTCTTATAGCGCACTTAAGCCGCTCGTGTTCGTCAGCGTTCGTTTTTAACAAACACGCTAAATGCATCCTTGGCGGCCATGAGATATTCATACCTGTAGGCAAGGCCACATAGACTGCCATTTGCATAATAACTTCGAAAATTCATCGGAAGGCAGTCATCCGTTGTCTTCTCAGGGAGTGCCCGCTGCGTTTCAAGAAACCTAAAATTGCTACAATACTCTCCTGTACAACATTCCAAAAACCTCGGTTAAAGATGTGCCATCCCAAGATTGAAGCTTAAATATTCAAATCTTCCGGCAAAAACAAAAACGCCGCCCTTTTGAGGCGGCGTTTTCAAAACTCTAAAAGGACTGGACTTAGTTCAGGTTGGTCTTAACCTGACCGAGCGCATCCTTGAACAGAGTGCCTGCAACTTTGGTGTCAACCTTGTCGGCGACGATCTTGCCAGCAGCAGCGATAGCCAAATCAACAGCTGAAGCACGGACCGCGTTGATTGCGTCGGTTTCTGCAGTTGCAATCTTCTGCTCAGCAAGCTTGTTGCGGCGAACGACATATTCTTCGGTCGCGCGCTTGGCATCTTCGAGAAGAGCCTTTGCTTCGCGTTCAGCAGCGGCGACAATGTCACCAGCCTCTTTTTCCGCTTCCTTGCGCTTGCGATGATATTCAGCAAGAAGCTGCTGGGCTTCTTCGCGCAGGGTGCGAGCTTCTTCAAGTTCCTTCTTGATGTTTTCAGCACGCTCATCCAGTGAGCGACCGATCATGCCAGGAACCTTCAGGTAAACAATCAGTGCTATGAAGAGAATAAGCGCAACAAGCGCCCAAAATGTTGAATCCATTTTCGTCTCCTCAGGCGTTTGCGGTTTTGACTGCTGCGGTCACGTCGGCCTTGTCGGCCTTGGTTCCCAGAAGCTGCTCAACAATCGCAGACGTGGTTTCTTCAGCGATCGTACCGACATCGCTCATGGCCTTCGCCTTGATCGCTGCGATACGTTCTTCAGCTTCGGCCAGCTTGCCTTCGAGTGCAGCTTCAGCAGCGGCACGTTCAGCATTCGCTTCGCCCTTGCCTTTTTCGCGGGCAGCTTCGGCGATCGAAGCAGCCTTGGTGCGGGCAGCGGCCAGTTCCTGCTCATAAGCAGCAATGGCGTTGTCAGCATCCTGCTTGAGGCGGGCGGCCTGCTCGAGATCCTGTGCAATACGGTCACGACGGTTTTCGATCACGCCACCAATGCGCGGGAGAACCACGCGCGACAGGAACAGATAGAAAAGACCGAAAGTGATCGCCAGCCACAGAAGCTGCGATGCGTAATGGGTGGAATCGAACGGCGGGAATACGCCGCTGCCGTGTCCGGCATCGTGCGCGACCCCGGTTTCGGTGTGCACAGCATCGGCTGCGCCGTGCTCGCCAGCAGCTGGTGCCGGTTGCGATTCGGTGGCGGTTTGGGCAAACGCCGTGGACACGAACATCCAGATTTCCCCTTTAATCCAGCATATTCTTAGCGGAAAGAATTTCCGGTTCTAAACATGCTCACTCAGACTTCATATGCAAAGGCCAGCCGCGCTGCATTTCAAGATACAGATCGCGGCAGGCCAGTTTCTTGCAACTGTTTATTAAACAGCGAAGAGGAGCAGAAGCGCGATGAGCAGCGAGAAGATGCCCAGAGCTTCCGTCACTGCGAAACCGAATACCAGACGGCCGAACTGGCTGTCAGCAGCGGATGGGTTACGCAGAGCGCCCGAGAGATAGCTACCGAAAATGTTGCCGAGGCCGAGAGCCGTACCGGCCATACCGAAACAGGCGAGACCGGCGCCGATGTACTTTGCTGCTTCCGCTTCCATGTTAAAGCTCCTTCTGGATTGCAAATTAGTGCGGATTTCTGTTCTGGCGGAAACCCGCCGGCGAGAACCTCAAAGCGCATTACTTACAGTTTTGATGCAAAGCGCTTTAAATCTTTTCATAACGCATGTTGTTGTCGGAAAACCGGTAAACCACTTTTCCGCAACATGCTTTTAGTGACCCGGATGTACTGCGTCGTTGATGTACATGCAGGTGAGAACCGTGAAGACGTAGGCCTGGAGGAATGCAACCAGGAACTCAAGCGCGGTGATCGCGACCGTCATGATCAGAGGCAGGATAGCGCCGCCAACACCCAGTGCACCAAGCGAGCTCAGCGAGACAACGAAGCCTGCGAAAACCTTGAGTGTGATGTGACCTGCCAGCATGTTCGCAAAGAGACGAACAGAGAGGCTGATTGGGCGCGAAAGGAAGGAAATGATTTCAATGGCGACAACCAGAGGCACAATAATACCTGGAACGCCGCTTGGCACGAACAGCTTCAAAAAGCCCAGACCATGCTTGTAGAAACCATAAATGATGACCGTACCGATAACCAGCAAAGCCAGCGCAAAGGTTACGATGATCTGACTTGTTACAGTGTAGAAATAAGGGAACAGACCAATGAAGTTTGCAACCAGCACGAACATAAACAGCGAGAAGACAAAGGGGAAGAACTTCATACCCTTTGAACCAGCCGAATCTCGCAGGCTAGACGCCACAAATTCGTAGGCCATTTCCGAAACCGACTGCAAGCGACTTGGGATCAGTCCGCGGCTCGAAGACGTAAAATAGAGAAAGCCGGATGCAAGCACGACAGTCGCGACCATAAAGGCCGAAACATTGGTAAACGACAGGTCTACACCACCGATGTCGATCGGGATCAACCGGGATACCTGGAACTGATGGATCGGATCGTTGGCCAACTTAACCTCGTCTGTCGTTCCTGCCCTAAGGCGTTTCAGTCTCGGGCAAAGCGCCCACTTTTCTCACATGTCTATACGCGAACATTTTCGTGATGTCCGCGAAGACTTATTCCTTATCGCTCTTTTCCACGCTAGACTTAATGTTGCCTTGATCAGCAACATAACCTGCGGAACGGAGCACATTGAGGGTGCCAGCACCAAAGCCCAGAAGGAGAAAGATGATCAACCCCCACGGCGATGTACCTGCGTAGCGATCAAGAGCCCAACCGATCACCGCACCGACCACAATTCCAGCGATGAATTCACTGGAGAGTTTCATGGCCTGTGCGACGGAACTGGATGTCTCCGATCGCTCATCCTCGGAAGCTGGCGGCTTGAGTAAACCTTTTTTGGCCAGTTCGGCCTCAAGGCGATTCAAACGCTGATCCAACCCCCCGGAAACAGTTTCACTGCCTGCATTCTTGCTTGTGCCGGATAGCTTTCCCGGTTCAGTGCCGCTCGTCATTGGCAGCTCCTTTTTGCAAGAAACGCGGACGTTAAAAGCCCATTTCCAAGTTGCGCGCAACATATTGACACACCGCCCGCTAGTCAAGGCAGTCAAGCGGTTGCTCCAGAAGGTTTTTTCTATTGGAAATACAATAAGTTAGCTATTAGTGCGACTCATTTTCCGCTCAAAGCCGATTATCCCGCAGCAATTCGGCTCAAAAATTGGAATCGAATTGAGCGGTGGTCAGCCCATAGATTCATCATTGTGCTCGCGTTTCAAGCGAGCATTCGGACAAATAAATGTGTCCGAAATTGATATCATCTGACAGAAACTTGATCAGCTCCAGCCGCCGCCATAAGTACGGTAAAACACATGAAGTCCGATCTTTGTCATCTTCTTCATGGTCGGCGCCCAGAAAGGGCTGACATAAGTCGCGTGATAATGCGTGGATGAGCCAACTTCCGGCAGCCATATCTGACCAGCGGTGACGGTCTTCGCAACCTGCTGCGCCATACGCCATTGTGGAATCTCGGTTACCCGGTGCTTCTGCCCGTCACAGGCAAATGAGAACTGACATGCGTTAAGCCAGTTCTGATTCTGATAAACAACGCCACAGATGGTTCCTGGATAGGCGGGGTTACGCACACGGTTGAGCACGACCTGTGCAACAGCCACCTGGCCTTTTACGCTCTCACCACGCGCTTCGTAATATACCGCTTCCGCAAGACACTTCTGCTCTTTGGTGCCAAATGATTCTGCTGGCAAAGGCGTTGCAGCCCAGGCATGGTCCTGATCACTGATCGGCGGCACGAAGCGGCCGCTATCTGCTTCAGGCGTCAAGATGCTCTCAAAGGGAGAGGTTTTGCCATAGTCCGGCTTGGAAGGCGCATAGCCCAACGCGAGAACGTCGGGCTGATCATTGTTGATGAGCTTTGCCAGTTGCACGGGCAGATTCGGTTTGGGTTTGGGTGGTTTGACCGCGTGAAATGCCATCGCGATCTCGACCTCCTTGCCCTCGACACTGGACTTGGAGAAGGCCATGCGCGCGTCAATCTTTTCACGAGGCGCGGTGATCATGCTGATCTTCTCAAACATGCTGCCTGCATTGAAAGATCGTGCCGGCGCCTTCGGCTTCACAGAAACAAGGCGGTTGGTCTTATCGGAGCGATTGATCCGGTTTTCATCGGGATTGGGATCGTCGACCCCTAGCTTTGCGGTCTTCTTGCCGCCAGAAAGGGCAACACGACCAATACCCGGAACTTCAATACCGCCGCTGGAAATGCTGCCAGTCACTGTCGTTGCATCCACAAAAGGCATTTCTGCCTGATGCAGCGAACCGACGGGAGCCTTCGCGACAAAAGCAGTCCAGCGATGACCGGCCACGTCAGCCGCTGGCACAAGGCTGGCCATATCCTGAAAGGCGATTGCGTTTGAGTTGAACAGGTAGGTAATGGCGGCCAGAATGAGCGGCACCAGGCGATGTGGCTTATGAACAACCTGACGCGGTTTCGCGCGTACAGCGTAATAGCGACCATCCTCGGGGCAATAACCCGTAACCGGATAGTGCCATACCGGTTCGGCAGCGGCCTTTGACCGGCCAAACAACGCTTGTATGGAACCAAAACGCACCGCTAACTCCACTCGCAACAATTACTTAACTATAGCGAATAATGGAGTATTAACCTTGATGGAACGTTAACGAGACTTTGTTTACTCTTTGAAAAGATTGATTAATTTTGAATTAATACTAATTCCGGAGGTTTGTTTTCATTTGCTTTTTTAGCTCCATCAATGGCAAATGTACAAACGCCGTGTTGAATGTGGCGAACAAAATATTTGGGCTGTTTGGTATGATCCGCACAAAGATCGGCAAGGCATTAACCGCATGGTTCATGACCCTCCCCTTTACGACTTCATATGTTTACGCTGAAAATGCGCCGCGAACCGTCATTCTTGCTGATACGCCCAAGATCACACGCTGGGCCACGATTCATCAGAAGCCTGATCCCGCATACAGCGATCCTTATTATCATCTGGAAGCATTCGAGCATAAGAAAGGTGATAAGCCTTGGACGTTCGAACGGCTCACATATCATATGGTGATTACGCCGGAGGCGCTGAAAAACAGCCGTAATGATAAAAAGGCCAAGACCTATGCTTATAAGGATGTCGAGTTCTGGATCACCTATAAGTATTGGCGTGACAATCCCGATAGTCGCCACGAAACGCCGGTTTGTAAAACAAGCATTACGGACTGCCTTGAACAGGCCACAGAGCGAAATTAAGCGGGCAACATGATCAAGAAAACCCTCTTCGCCATCGTCGTCATTGCTGTTGCTCTGTTTGGCTATACAAAAGTCATGGCGCGTATCGGTTCGGGTGAGCCGCCACAGCCCGTTCCCACCGAACAACAAGCTGATGCCATTCAGGTCAATAAAGGCGAGCGCCGATTGACCCTGCTTCGCGATGGCGTCGTGATTGGCACATATCGCATTGCGCTTGGTGGTAATGGCGATGGCGGACACAAGACGCGCGAAGGCGATCAAAAAACACCGGAAGGCGCTTACATCATCGACTGGCGCAACCCGCGCTCAATGGCACATTTGAGCCTGCATGTTTCCTATCCGAATGCAGCAGACCAGAGTGCCGCCGATACGGCCGGTCATTCGCCCGGCGGAAATATCATGATCCACGGCCTGCCCAACGGCTGGGGTTGGCTGGCACCCGTGCATCATCTCTGGGACTGGACAGATGGCTGCATCGGCGTGACCAATGCTGAAATGCGCGAAATCTGGTCGAAAGTGCCGAACGCCACGCCAATCAGTATCCTACCTTAAAAAAATCGTGCTAAACTCGCCAAGACATTTGGTCATGGAGGGGATTTCATGTCTGGGACGGTTAAAACTGCTTTGGTTTTTGGCCTGTTGCTGAGTGTAACAATCGGGTCAGCAAACTCTGCCGTCACAAAGTCGGCTTGCAGTGGAGTGACAACAACGATCACCAAACAGCAAAAAGCGGATTATGCGGCGCTGATTGCCACGAGCCTTGGCAAAAAAGTCAAATCTGCGTCGGTCAAAATCAATTCATTCATGCAGTACGAGAATTGGGCTATCGTCTACGCAGACGTACCGGTCGCTGATCCCGGCTACTTCTTTTTCGACCTTTCATCGAAGACTCCAAAATATAAGGATGTTTGGGGCGGCATAGCTGATGAAAGTGAAATTCCAGATATCGTAAAATGGGCCAAGGGCATTGGTGCCAACGAAAAAATCGCAGATTGTTTCGCGAGAACGGTGGCCGATTCTTGAGTTGAAACTCAACTGGATCACACTGGTCGCTTAACCGTCCATCGTTCAATGTCTGCACTCTGGCCAATCAGGGCCAGGCCATTGGCAATCGAATCAAACTGGTTCGAACTTGTGACCATCGCATCCGGAAAACGCTTCTCGAAAGCGGTACGGATCGCAGGCACAAAGGAGGTGCCGCCAGTCAGAAATACGCGGTCGATGCCATCGAAAGTCAGCCCGGCATTTTCCACCGCTTGCTCGACAGACTGCTCGATATTCGCAACATCTTCGGCAATCCAGTTATCAAAATCATTGCGGGTAATATCAGCCCTGATTTCGAAATCATCCGCCTTAAAATGAAGCTCGGAAATTCTTTCCGATGACAAACGCACTTTAAGATTGGAGACGGCGCGATAGATCTCATAACCATAATCGTTCTCGATCAAGTTGATGAAATGTTCCAACGGTTCAGGATCGACAGCGTTTTTGGCGAGATCGGTCAGCGCACGAATGGTTGCCGGGGAGTTCATCAGGAATAACGTGTTCCAGCGAGCGAAGTTCGCATAATAATGTCGTGGTATCGGCAAGCGCTTGCCGAAGGACTTATATTCCCCATTCTTGCCAAGCAGCGGCGACACCGCATTGTCGATGATACGATAATCGAATGTATCGCCAGCAATCCCGAGACCTGTCTGACTGAGAGGCGTGAAACTCAAGCCATTCGCGCCCACATCAAATCGCACAATAGAAAAGTCGCTCGTGCCACCACCAAAGTCCGCAACCAGAACCGTTGATTGAGTTTTCAGTTCCTGCGCATAGAAATATGCCGCTGCCACCGGCTCGTAGACATAATGAATATCTGTGAAGCCAAAAGCGCGGAAAGCTTTTTCATAACGCTGCATGGCAAGCTCTTCATCCGGGGTTGCCCCTGCAAAGATAACGGGTCGTCCAATGACAACCCGATTACCCTTTGGAGGCAGACGATCACCAAGACGCGCTGCAACGGATTGGAGAAACGTCTCCAGAATATCTTCAAACTTGAAACGCTTGCCGAACACCGGTGTGTCGGTGAAGGACTTTTGAGCCGCAAATGTCTTGAAAGATTGCAGCATACGGGTTGAATGCGGCGCGTTGACGAATGCATCCATTGCCCAAGGTCCGCTTTCCGACATGCGTTCGCCGGTTTCGCGATCTTGCCAGAAGCATAGAATTGAGCGATAGCCGGTAATATCCACACCATCCTTTGGCACGCTTAACACTGCTGTCGAACCATCACGTGAGGCCAACGACAGAACAGTGTTTGTCGTACCAAAGTCGATGCCCATCGTGACACCGCTGAACTGGCTCTCGCTAACTGTCGTCATAATCTGCCTCTGGGAATGGGGGATTTCAGGAGGCGGCGAAGTAGCAGACCGATTAGAGTTTCTCAAGGCACGAAAGTAGAATAAGAGGCACGCAGAATTCTATACCAGATAATATGAAGGAGCTCCCCATGTGCCGCATGGAAAATGCAACCGCAGTCGTAACCGGTGCTGCGCGTGGTCTGGGTGCAGCACTTGCATTTTCGCTGGCCAAGGCCGGGTGCGATGTGGTGATTTGCGGCCGCAGCCGGGAAGCACTGGAAATCACCGCGCAGAATATCGCAGAGCTTACCGGACGAAAGGTCGAAACGGTGCAGGTCGATCTTGCCGATAATGCAAGCGTTGCGACTGCGATCGACACCATTGCGAAAAAGCATGCGGCAATCGACATTCTGATCAACAATGGCGCAATGTGGCTTGAAGACCGACAGGAAGACTATTCAGAGGCGGAAGTTGCAGGCGTCATCAATGCTGCCGTCACCGGAACATTTCTGTTCACACAAGGGTTGCTGCCGCTTCTCAACGCATCGGTGCGACCCGATATTGTCACCATCGGCTCGATCAGTGGTCTACCGAATGCAGCTTTACAGACGGTTTCTCTGCCGTTCTATGCAGCAAAACGCGCACAGGCTGCACTTGCTGACGGCCTGCGGCAAAAGCTTGCTGGAACGCCCGTGCGCTCCATCGTCGTTCATCCGCCTTATCTTGAAGATGCATCGCCGCTGGACGACAACTGGGAAGCTTCCGCCCATCGACAAAAGGGGGAAGCGGCTACCAGTCGCGATATTGTCGAATCGGTCTTGTTCGCATTGACACGCCCGCGTCATGTCACCTTGTCGATCACAGTCGATGCTGATGAAGGCGGTTTGTTTGGCTAACCAAGCTATGCACTTAAAGAGAAAGCCCGGTTTCATAACCGGGCTTTTACTTATTTCTTCTTTTTTGCGCGACCTGCGAACGGATTGTCCGATGTCGTCAGCGACAGGCGGATCGGCACGCCGGGCATTTCAAATGTTTCACGCAGACCGTTGATCAGATAACGCACATAAGACTGTGGCATTGCGTCTGGGCGCGAGCAGGAAACGACAAAGCCCGGAGGACGGGTTTTCACCTGCGTCATATATTTGACCTTCAGGCGACGACCCGAAACAGCCGGTGGCGGCTGATGCGCAATCACGCCAGCAAGCCAGCGATTGAGACGACCTGTCGAGATACGGCGGTTCCAGATCTCATGGGTTTTGACAAGGTTTTCCATCAGCTTGTCGAGCCCCTGACCGCGCTCACCGGAGATCGGCACAGCGCGGATGCCACGCACCTGCGGTAGAAGACGTGCCGTCTTTTCATGAAGATCGGCCAGAACCATCTGACGGTCTTCGATCAAATCCCATTTGTTAAACGCGATGATCGGCGCACGGCCCTCGCGGATAATCAGATCGGCAATCTGCAAATCCTGCTTTTCAAACGGGATTGTTGCGTCGAGAACGATGATCACCACTTCAGCAAAGCGAATGGCGCGCAGGCCATCGGCAACCGATAGCTTCTCAAGCTTTTCCTGAACGCGCGATTTGCGGCGCAGACCAGCAGTGTCGAACAACTTGATCTTGCGACCACGCCATTCCCAATCAACGGAAATCGAATCGCGGGTGATACCGGCTTCGGGACCTGTGAGCAGACGGTCTTCACCGAGCATCGTATTGATCATTGTCGACTTGCCCGCATTGGGACGCCCGACGATGGCAATACGCAGCGGCTTCGACGCATCATAAGCCGGAATTTCTTCTTCATCCGGGTCTTCGATATCGTCGCCGATCAATTCGCCAACAGCCTTTGGTGTAAAGACCTCGTCGGCTTCTTCCTCTTCGCGCTCATCCGCAAAGACGCGCTCTTCGCCCAAGAGTTCGACGATCGCATCGCGAAGGTCAGGCATGCCTTGACCATGTTCCGCAGAAATCGGGCAAGGCTCGCCAAGGCCAAGCTGGAAAGCGTCATAAAGGCCCGACTGAGCGCCACGCGCTTCCGACTTGTTGGCAACCAGCACGACCGGACGGTTCGAGCGACGGACAACTTCCGCAAATGTTGCATCTGTCGGCGTAATGCCAGCTTTCGCATCGACCACAAACAGGATCGCATCGGCTTCCTGAATAGCGGCCTCGGTCTGTGCGCGCATACGCGCTTCCAGACTGTCATTGACAGCTTCTTCAAGACCAGCCGTGTCGATAACCTGAAACTTCAGATCATAAAGCTTTGCATCATGGATGCGCCGGTCGCGCGTAACGCCCGGCAAGTCATCGACCAGCGCCAGCTTGCGGCCGACGAGGCGATTGAAAAGTGTGGACTTGCCGACATTGGGACGCCCGACGATGGCGAGAGTGAAACCCATAGGTTCGTATTACTCCGAAGAAAAGCGCGCTTAAAGCGTTTCGCGCTATATTAGTATTGTAAACGCTTTAAGCATTAACATTTTTTGCTTGTCGTTATCGGAAAACCGGTTCCCACTTTTCCGCTTTAAGCATTAACCCTGCTGAGCCTCTGGCACAGTGATGCCAGCCCCACGCATAAGATCAAGCATTGTATTGGCGCGCTGGCGGATATTCGCCGGGGCCAGTGTATCATTGGCAATCTGTTGATAAAGCTTGACAGCATCATCAAAACGCTCTGCTTTCCAGGCAGCAAGACCGAGGGTCTCGCGCGCACTGGAGCGCATTGGATTGCCATCTGCCGAAAGCGTTTCAACACGCTTTGCAACATCATCATAAGAACCGGAATCAACGAGCAGATAAGCTGCACGCAGACGCGCTATGTCACGCATAGGTGCCGGAATTGCATTGTCGGCAGCAACCGCGTCAAAGGCCGCTACAGCCGCGGCAACATCGCCTTTCGCAGCCAGAACGGAGGCAGAGCGCAGACGTGCCAGAACCGGATAAGAACCATAACCGGTCTTTTCAAGATCATCGAGAGCGGCAATGGCTTCATCATTCTTGCCGGCGGCGGCAAGATCAAGCGCTGCGAGGAACTTGTCACCCGAAGCCGACGCTTTGCTTTCAGCCCAGTGCTGATAACCAACCCAACCCGCCGTACCGATAACGATTGCAACAGCCGCACCGATCACAATGGGGCCGAAGTTTTTCCAAACCTGTTTCGCCCGTTCCGAACGGAGTTCCTCGTTTACCTCGCGGATGAAACTGTCGTCTGCCATGGACCTGCCACTCTGAGTGAAGCGCAATTTATAAGCTGCGCTCTTAAAACCGTTGATCTTAAATTCTATGTTCTGGCGCTTTTAATCGGAATTCGCGCCATATGTAAGACCCGAGAGCGAAATAAGCTGCACCTTACCCGAACAATCTGTATTTGTGTCCGAGCTTTGCCTTATTCAACAGCTAAAGCGTGTCGGGCTTCATCGTATCCACTGCGCTCACTTTAGCTCTTTTGTTTTATGCATGTTGTCATCGTAAAACCGGCTCCCGCTTTTCCATGACATGCTTTAACAGGCAACCTTTCCCCCAAACCAGCGTTCACCCATTCATGCGTATGTTTTCTTCCGTCCTTGCCATTGCAACCTCGCTTAATCTAGTCGCATCTGCTGCTCAGGCTGAAACGCCCAGGCCGCAATATGTGTTGATTTCGTTTGATGGTGCGCATGATAACAAACTCTGGACCCGCTCGCGGGAACTGGCGAAGAACAACAACGCGCATTTCACTTACTTCCTGTCCTGCGTTTTTCTGATGGAAAAGAAAGATCGGCGCGACTACGAGCCGCCGCACAAACGCGCGGGGGCATCCAATGTCGGCTTTGCACTAAGCCATGATGAAGTCGTGACACGCCTCGACAATATCTGGCAGGCGCATCTGGAAGGCAATGAAATCGCCAGCCATGGCTGCGGCCATTTTGACGGCACCGACTGGACGACTGCCGACTGGGACAAGGAAATCAAGGAATTCCGCCGCATCACTGCCGATGCCTACAAGAATAACGGCATTGCGGGCGAACCAGAAGGCTGGCAGGAAATGGCACAAAACGGCATTAATGGCTTCCGTGCCCCCTATCTTGCCGCATCCAAACCTGTGCAGGACGCCTTGAAAGCCAATGGTTTCCGCTATCAGGCGTCATCCATTACACGTGGGCCGGAAGCGCCAAAGATCGATGGCTCATTTGCATCTTTCGGACTGCCGCTTATTCCTGAAGGTCCCTCACAGCGGCCCATTGTTGGCATGGATTACAACCTTTATGTCCGCCATTCCAGGGGCAAGGAAGCTCCGGCACAGGCGGCTCAATTTGAAGAGCGCACTTATAAAACGTTTCGTGCAGCTTTCGACAAACAATATGATGGTGAACGTATTCCTCTCCAGCTCGGCTTTCATTTTGTACTGATGAATGACGGCGCTTACTGGCGCGCCATGGAGCGGCTTGTTTCAGAGGTCTGCAACAAACCAGACGTCAAATGCACGACCTATAATGATTATCTCAACACGATCGAGGCTGCGGGAAGCGACGCCACCCAGAAACGATCGTAATCTCCGAATACCCACCGCCTACTCACGATTGTGTTTCCGCTACGTCGCCAACGGGTATTAGTCATACTTTATAAGGGCTTCAAAACCATTCAAGCGCTTGTAAATTGAAAGAAGCTCAATAATCGTTCCCCATGATTTAATGAGATACTGGGTAGAAGATCGCACACTATCCAATGCACTTTGAATTTGGCTCATTAAACCGAGTGTCAATAAGCCAGACACAATTGAAGGGATGAGAATTATCACGGGAAACAATGCATCTGCCTGACCAAATATTGCTCGTGCAAAATTAAAATAACAATAATGTAAATACATGTGAAAATAATTTCGTCTAACATTTTTATACAACTCACGGACTGTTATCGGGCCTGCGCGATCAAACATATCTTCTCCTAGAACAAGTTCCTTACGATATGCGGCTTCCACACGTTGATTATTAAACTCCAACCCAGGCAGTTTTATCCCAACCAAAGCCAAAAAGCCGGTTCCAAATATCGCCCATATAAAGGCAGCCCACACCAAAGCGTGTGGTACATTTCCTATAAGCGGCAGCTCAGTTATCTTTCCGCCTAAGGTGGACAGCAAGGGAAGAAACACAGCTAGTGACATTACAGCCCTTACAAGCTCAACACCGAGAGCCTCCAGCGTAGAAGAGAAACGCATCGTGTCTTCTTGCACGCGTTGAGCTGCTCCTTCAACCGTCCGTAGCGTAGTCCAATGCTCCATGTAGTAATCGTTCATTGCTGTGCGCCATCGGAAAATATAATGGCTTACAAAAAAGGAACACAGAACGTCGGCAGCAACATACGCGAACGCGATGCCCGCAAAATCAAAAAGTCGAGTATAAAATTCTGATGCACGAACTTCTCCGTGCGTCGACAACGCCTTTTGAACCAAATCCAAATAAGGTCCAGTCCATTCAACGAGTGTAGAGGTAGCTACGACACCAAAATAAGTAATAAAAACGATGAAAGCGGTGCCCAAAATAGACCATTTTTGCCACCGGTGTGGGCAAAAAACAGCCCAGAGAAGAAAGAATGAAAATAAGAAAACAGTTGAATATACATATAGCCAAATAGATGACTGCGTCCAGAACCGTGCAATATTGATGATAGGCACTTCTGCCGAATTCAAGTGATGGAACCCTAACATATATCCAATTTCTCCCCCCCAATAAATCCATATTAAAACAGAAAAAAAACTCCAAACAATTGCAGATAGAAAGAAGACACGGGGGATTGGAAAGAATGAAATGAACATATTAAATTCCTTATATAAAAATATATTTCATATAAGGAATTTATTGTCAACTAATGCAAGTAAATTTATTGTATACACTATAAATTACTACCAATTTAACATTCTAAAATGGCATAAACACTATATATTCGATGAAGAAATATTTCTACTAAATCTCCACTTGAAGATTTTCCTGATCAAGCTTTGGCAGCGGTTCATTATAAATGACAGCCTCAAAGCCACGCAAGCGCTTGTAGATCGACAACAGTTCAATAATCGTCGTCCATGAGTTGACGAGATACTGAAACGACCCGCGCACCTGATCAAACACATTGAGAATCTGGTTCATCAGCCCCAGTGTCAGTTTTCCTGCGACAATCGACGGTACAAGGATCAGCGTCGGGAAAATATTGTCAGCCTGCAAATAGAAAATACGGGCCACATTGAAGTAAACATAGTGGAAGTACAGCCGGAAATAATTCTGGCGAACATTGGAGAACAGTTCTACCATTGTCAGTGGCTCGGCGCGGTGCGCATGGTCCTCGCCATAGACCAGCTCCTTACGATAAGCCGCTTCCACACGCTGATTGTTAAACTCCAGTCCCGGCAGCTTGATGCCGACCAGCGCCAGAAAGCCCGTGCCAAACAGCGCCCAGACGATTGCCGCCCACACCAGTGCATGCGGCACCAGCCCTATGATCGGCAGTTCGCTTACCTTGTCTGAAAACGAGAACAGCACAGGAAGAAACGCGATCAGCGTCATGATGGCCTTGATCAGATTTACGCCCAGCTGTTCAACGGTCGTCGAAAAGCGCATTGTATCTTCCTGCACTCGCTGCGCAGCGCCTTCGACCGAGCGTAGTTTCGGCCAGTGGCTCATGTAGAAATCGTTCATCGCCGTGCGCCAGCGGAAGATATAATGGCTGATGAAAAACGCGCTTAGGACACTAACAGTGACACCGACAAAGGCGATGCCTGCGAAATCGACCATGCTCCAATAAAAGTCAGCCGCCTGTACCGACCCAGGTGTTCCCAGCGCCTTCTGCACCATATCGTAAAACGGGCCATACCAAGCGTTGACTGCAACGCTGACTTGAACACTGAAATAGGTCGCAAACAGAATCAGAGCTGAACCGAGCACAGACCATCGCTGCCACGGATGCGGCGCAAACCATGCCCAAAACGCATAAAACGCGAACACAGCAATGGTGAAATAGATGTAAAACCAGAGGAAAGGTGCAGACAAGAATAGGCTCGCACCAATAATCGGCGCAGCATCCGCTGCCGCCGGTGGCAGACCTATAAAACTTCCGAGCGCCGCACCGCCGTCATACCAGGCAAAAATGGCAAGCAGCGACCAGACAAGCACAGATGAAAAAAACAGCTTAGGGCGCGGAAAGAATGAAACGAACATGGGGCCAACCAGATACAAGATGTTGGTCCTTATTTATTGGATAGTAAATCTTCAGTTCCAGTTAAATAATTGTAAGGTTTGTCAGAACTTATATTAAGGCGCTGAGGTGCTGACACATAACGCCTTGAAAAAAGCTAATCGCGATTTGAGCCAAACCAAAGCCAAATGAGTTTCCATCAATGTGCTTTGGCGTTAACGGCCCGCCCCGCAGCAAAGCCAATGATTGCCGTCATCAGCAGTGCAAAAGCTGCAATCAGACTTGGCGCAGTAAAGGAGCCGGTATGCTGCGCCATGAAACCCGCCACAAGCGGACCGATAATCTGACCGATGCTGAAACAAACGGTCATGCGGGCCAGTGCGCGTTTGGGTGATTGTGGCGCGAGCACGCGTGCAGCCTGAAGCCCGAATGCAGTCAGTGCCATGAAAGTGAGGCCCAGCAATGTGCCTCCAATCAACGGTCCCCATGCAGGTGGAAGCAATACGCTCGCAGCAACACCGGCGGCTTCTATGAGAGCTGTCATGGCAAAAGCTGAAAACAGGCCGAATTTGCGGATCGCAGGCGACCATAACCATATCGAGGGCGCAGCGCAGAGCCCAGTCAGCACCCACACCCCTGCCTCCATCAATCCACCGCCCTCATTGGCGCGAACAATCGCGATGATGAAGGTTGCAGTGATCACATAGCCGAAGCCAAAAATGCCATAGGCTATTGAAATTGCGTTAAAAGCAAAGCTGTTTGGCAGTGCGGGTTCGCGCTTGCCATCATTTCCGCCAAGTGGGCCCTCTTTCACAAGGGCGACCACCAGAACCGCCAGGATCACGCTCAGAACCGCTGCCCCGATCCAGTCCATTCGCCAGTCAAAACCGAGATAACGGGTAACGGCTACAAGCACTGCTGAGAGTGCAATACCAGCCCCCACACCGCCAAAATGCAATGCGCCAAAGCCTGAGCGTTCCGCAGCGTTGATGTGGCTAAGTACGATTGCAGTTACAAGAATCATTGTTACAGCACTGACGAAACCCGCAGCAAAACGAATGACCGAGAAGAGCCAAACGCCTTCGACCATCGCCATGAATGCACAAAGTGCAGCACTTGAAACCAAGCCTGCAAGAACACTTGGCCGTTCAATCCCCGCTGACCAGCCATAACCTGCAACAATCGCACCCAACAGATAGCCAACATAATTGGAAGAAGCGATGAAGCCTGCATCGGCAGCATTAAACCCGGCATCCACCATCATGCCGGGTAAAATGGGCGTATAGATGAAACGACCGATACCCATCACCGCAATCATCGCGAAAAAGCCTCCAAGGGCATAGCGGAGGGCGTATTTGTGTGAGTCTGGCTGGGGCGGTGTTTTGTTCATGGCGTGGAAAATACGCCTCGCTTATCAGCATACAATTGAATTTTTCTGATGAGACGAATTACAGAAACTAGGCCAGAGGTGTTGCTGTATCAGCATTTTTCGGATGCACCGGCACACTGTCCGGCTGGGCCGAATGCAGGAAATGCAGCAGCATTTCATTGACCGATTGCAGGCGGAAAGCTGCATCGCGCCAGCTAAAGTCAATATCGTCTGGCACGGGTAGCAGACGCTCTGGCAGCTCGCCTTCATTGAGATTGCAATTATGGATAACCACTTGCAATGATTGCGCAATCCACTCCGGCGGCGCGGCTTCTTTTTTGCGCAAAGCATTTCCAAGGGCTTCGCCGAACAGCAATGCAGATGCATAAAGACGAATGCCGCGACGATCATAGCGCCCTGCCATTTCGCTGACTTCACGCGCTACAAGCCGTCCACGTAAAGACCAGCGCGCATTGGAGCGGGCGAGTGCAATACCGTCACCCAGCGCATTGACCGCGCGCTGTGCCTGCGTGAAGTGGTTGATGGCGCTTTGGGCATGGGCAACATCATGTTTTTCCACCGCTATTGCCGATTGTTTCAAGCCCTTCAGGAGCGTGTCCACCAATCCCCTTACGGCGCGATCAATGAGCCTCACCGGATCGGGTGTCATCAAAATCTGGCTGAACAAAAGTCCGACACCCGCACCCACCAGAACATCAATAAGTCGTGTCATTCCAGCGACTTGTGGCCCCATGGCCAGAACAAGAATGGCGGAAACGCCGGACTGGATAGCGATGGCGGGCGCCAGGCCAAACGTCGTCGCAATCACCATGGCAATGCAGGTGACGACACTCATATGCAGCACCATAATCGTATCAGGTATGAACAGCGATAATTCCCCGACAATCACGCCGGTCGTAACGCCCGCGACGACACCAATCGCCTGTTTACCGTGATTGGGGAGATTGGGGGCAAGGCAGATCACCGCCGTAACCATCGCAAAAACAGGGCGTGGCTGACCAAGCAGCCACTGACAAATAAGCCAAGCCAAGCCTCCACCAATAGAGGCAATCAGCGCATCGCGCCAACTGACCGACCATTGCTGAAAGACCCTGTCAATTCGCTTATTCATGAACGGCCTGCCCCGTTAAGCATCAACACAAAGATACAATTTAAGGCAGAGTTTCAAATAGTTAAGCCTTGAAAAACTCTTCGTACTGGTCCGGCTTGAAACCGACCGTCAGCTTGCCGTCCTTATCGAGAACCGGCCGCTTGACCATGGAAGGCTGCGCCAGCATCAACGCGCGAGCTTTGGCAGCATCGACATTCTGGCGCTCTTCTTCAGGCAGTTTGCGAAAGGTGGTGCCTGCGCGATTGAGCAGCTTTTCCCATTCTATCGTTTTCAAGAAGCGATCAATTGTTGCGGCATCCAGACCGTCCTTCTTATAGTCGTGAAAGGCATAATCAATGTCATGATCTTCAAGCCAGCTACGCGCCTTCTTCATCGTGTCACAGGCCTTGATACCGTAGATGGTCACGCTCATTATCGACTCCTTTGATCTTGTGCCGCGATCAAAAGCCATCCATCAAACTGTTGCAACCCCTATCTCACATAAAGAACAATCAAGCCGTTTCGCCGTATTCTCGCCATAAAATCGCCACTGAAAATATAATCTCAACATCAGATTGCCACCGGAATAATCACCTTTTCAGTCGCGAAAAGGGATTTTCAAGCTTATTTCTGACTTTCTTTTTCGAGCAGTTCACGTTTGCGTTCAACGCCCCAGCGATACCCGGACAATCCTCCATCATTTCGCACGACACGATGGCAAGGAACGGCAACCGCAATCTTGTTGGCACCACATGCCTGCGCCACGGCGCGGGTCGATTTCGGCAGGCCAATCCTCTTGGCGAGTTCGCTATAGCTCACTGTGTTGCCAAGCGGAATGTCGCGCAAGGCTTGCCAGACCCGTTGCTGGAAAGTTGTGCCCCTCAGATCAAGCGGCAGGTCAAAACCGATGCCAGGATTTTCAACAAAGCCAATCACCTGTGCAATGCGATCCTCGAAATCACGATCGGCACCGACGAGATGCGCTTTCGGGAACCGCTTTTCCAGATCGATAATCAGCTCCTGCGGATCATCGCCCATCAGAACGGCGCAGACCCCCTTGCCACTCATTGCCACAAGAACGGCGCCAAGGGTGGATTGTCCAATGGCAAAGCGGATGGTTTCGTTTTCGCCGCCTGACTTAAAAGCTTTTGGTTTCATGCCGAGAATTTTATCTGAGGCTTCATAGAAACGGCTGGAAGAATTAAAGCCCGCTTCATAGATGGCATCGGTGACGCGGTTGTTATCTTTAAGCACGTCACGCATTTTGTTCGCGCGATGCGAATCTGCATAGGCTTTGGGTGTAAGACCTGTGAAGCTTTTGAAAATGCGATGGAAATGCGCGGGGCTTGCGCCTGCGGCGCGTGCTATATCGTCGAGTGAAGGTACTTCCTCGGCATTCTCCATAAAGCGACAAGCAAGCGCGACCATATCGGCATAACGCGCAGTGTTTTGTGTCTCAAGCGTTGCATCAACATGCGGTTTGCAACGCATACAGGGGCGAAAGCCTGCCCGTTCGGCATCTTCGCAAGCAGCAAAGAACTGAACATTCTCACGTTTTCCGCGTCGCGACGGGCATGACGGGCGACAATAGATACCCGTCGTGCGAACTGCATAGACGAACTCTCCGTCAGATGCTTTGTCACGCGAAAGCACCTTTTGCCAACGGCTTTCGTCTGTGCTGTGGGTCAATGTCATCAGGTTCATGTCCGTTTCCCTTCTTACTATGAAGGAAAGCTATTCCCTGACAAGAGAAACAACACTCCGCTGCTTGCTTTCAAATTATGACTTACGCGCTTCTCTAATTGCGTCGATCAGATTTTGCTCCTTCATCACGCCGCCATAAAGCCGGGTGCCGATAACAAAGGACGGCGTTCCACTGAAATTGAAAGCCTCGCCCTGCTCCATATTTCGCGCGAGAATGCCGTCAATGCGGGCCGCATCCGCTTTGTAATCAGCTTCGAGCCTGTTTGGGTCAAGGCCAGCTTTTTTCAGGGCTGCGTCGGTCTGCTCCTTGGTCAGCCGACCGGGTGTCAACATCATGGCTTCCATAGCTTTGACGTAATTTCCAGTCTTTTCGGCTGCCAGCACCAGACGCGCCGGATAGGCTGAGTTATCACCGAAAATGATCCAGTCTTTGAGCACCAGACGCACATTGCCGTCTTTCTCGACAACGCGCATCAGCTCGGCATGGCCTTTTTTACAGTAAGGGCACTGATAGTCGAAATACTCGACAATCGTGACATCGCCATTGGGATTGCCTAGGACCGGGATTTCCTTGTCATAGAGAACATCGGCGACGCTGGGTACGCGCTGGGCGAAGCTCTCACCGCCAGAAAATGCAAGTGTTGCGGCACCGACTACGGTTGTAGCGAGCATCTGGCGGCGGTTCATCATCAGCTTTCTCCTTGGCCGGACTGGGATTTACTCAGGACCACAACGCGGCTTCCGGGGGAAACACGCTTATGAAGGTCGAGAATGTCCTGATTGAAAAGACGAATACAGCCCGACGAAGCAGCCTTGCCGATTGACCAGGGTTCGTTGGTGCCGTGGATGCGATAGAGCGTGTCCTTGCCATCGCGATAAAGATAGAGCGCACGCGCGCCAAGCGGATTGCGAATGCCGCCTTCCAGACCATTGGCGTATTTTGCGTAATGATCTGGATTGCGCTTGATCATGTTCTGCGTTGGTGTCCAGCGCGGCCATTGCGCCTTGTAAGCAACCTGTGCCTCGCCGCTGAATGTAAGCCCGGCACGGCCCACGCCAACGGAATAACGCATGGCCTTGCCGCCGGGCTGCACGAGATAAAGATAGCGCTTATAGGGATCGACGATAATGGTGCCGACCGGATGGCTGGTCTGATAATCGACCTGCTTACGCAGATTGCGCGGTGCAATCTTGCTCAGATCGAGCGCTGCAATATGATTGCCGCCATCCGTGACAGCGCCATACATCACTTCATATTCGCTCTTCGCTGTCTGAACTTCCGGCTCTGGCAGAGGCTCGACAACAGGTGCAGCAGCCACAGGCTCCGGTGCGAGCACAACCGGCTGTGGCATGTTAACAACCACGGGTCTTTCAGATGTGGTCGAACAGGCTGCAACAGCCAGCGGCAGAAGGCCGATTGCGATCATTCGCACAAGCAAGCGCGCCGGCTTTTTCCTTTGATGATATGTCGTCAATTTCCCCGTCCCCAATGTCCCCGAGCCATGATCAATCCTAAAAACCTTGTTTCTGGCCGGCATGAATAAGCCCGACCGAGTGTTCAATCATTGCTGGCGAAACGTCGCCAACCAAGCGTGTTCCTTCAGGCTCCTTGCTGGCATTATTGAAGAAAACCATGGTCGGCGGACCTGCCACTTTGAGCTTTGCCATAAGCTCGGCATTGCCCGCATTGAGCTCGGAAACATCCGCCTTGATAAGCTGATATCCACCAAGCGCTTTCTTGACGCCTGCATCCGGCAACACGCGCCGCTCCACAGTGGAGCAGCTTACGCACCAGTCTGCCGTGAAATAGACCAGCGTCGGCTTATCGCCGTGCGCCGCGTCCAGTTTTTCCTGAAGGGCAGAAACCGTTTCAACCGGCGCGAATCGCAACGCGGCTGAAACATGGTTAACATCACGATTAGCTAATGCTGCCAGCGGTTGCAACGGATCGCGACCACCCGATGACACGCCAATCATCAGGATGACGCCATATACAAAGGCAGCCGTGCCAAGCGTGCGAGCAACAAGGTTGCGGTCCGGGATTTTGAGAAATGCAAAGCACGCCACGCCAAACAGCAACAAGGCCCATAGAACCATATCCACGCCTGATGGCAGCAAGGGTGCGGCCATGAAAATAGCGGTGGCGAGGAAACCAAAACCGAATAGCTGCTTGACCAGCTCCATCCACGCGCCTGCACGTGGCAAGGTGCCTGCACCCGCCGTTGCAACAGCAATTAGCGGCAGGCCTTTACCGATGCCAAGCGCAAAGAGCGCGCCGGCGCCAAGTGCTACGTTAGCCGTCTGTGCGATGTAGAGCAGCGCACCAGCCAGCGGTGCCGTGACACAAGGACCGACAATCAGGACCGAGGAAAAACCAAGAATCGCAGCAGAGCGTTTGGACCCGGTGCGCTTATTTCCAGTGCCTTGGCCGGTTTTCGCAGAGATTGCACTGACCCAGGAGGATGGTAGCTGTAGCTGGAACAGGCCAAACATTGAAAGAGCAAGCAGTGTGAAGATGCCAGCCAGTGCAAGCGCCATCCATTTGGATTGCAGCACCATTTGCAGGTTCTGGCCCGACCAGCCTGCAATCGCACCGATGACGGCAAAACCAAGTGCAAGACTGAACACATAAGTGCTGGAGAGCACGAAGCCGCGCTTGGCATTCAGTTTTTCACCTTCCCGCGCCAATGTTCCCGCAACAATCGGATAAATTGGAAATACGCAAGGCGTGAAGGCCAGCAACACGCCAAAGACAAGGAAAGCCGCGATCACCAGTGCTGAACCGCCCTGATCGAGAAGACTTTCGATCATGCCCTTTTCAGGCGCGAGCGCGAAAGCTTTGCTACCGGTCACTGGAGCGGATGCGGCTGTAAATACAGCGCCGTTCGTAAATGCTTTGCCCATCTGCGAACCGACGGCTAACGTCACGGGATCAATCATGCGCGTTTCGGGACGATAACAGATACCGTCTTCCTGACACCCCTGATAGGTAAGCCGAATGGGTTCGCTGCTCACCGGAACACTGGCACTTGTTCGCGTGTAATAGACTTCAAGCCGCCCGAAATTCGGATCGTCCTTGGCGATGCCCGGTTGCGTATCAACCGTGAGTTTTACGCCTTTCGCATCGTGTGCTTCGATATGATCGCGATAGAGATAATAGCCCTCAGCAATCTGCCAGTTCAGCAGGAGTCGGTTGTCGCCATCTTTTGCAACATTCAAACGAAAAGCATCATCGACCGGCAGCGGATTTGCAGCCAGAACAGGGGAAAGGGCAAATATAAAAAAAGCAGCAAGTATTGCGAAAAAGCGCATTCGGGTTATTCCGGGTAATCTGATTCCAAGAAATGAATTCAGTTGTAAAAAGCAAATGCTGTCGTCACCTTAAGGCAGCCTTAAGCTGGCAAAGCGAGAAGCCGCTTACAGACCAAACACGGCGGAAACAGGAAGACACATGCGCATTCTGGTGGTTGAAGATGATGCAATCCTGCTCGACGGGCTTTCCGTGGGGCTGGGATTGGCTGGATTCACCGTGGATGGCGTTGCAAACTGTGGCGACGCGGAAGCTGCCCTTTCAACGCAGAACTACAACGCAGTGGTGCTCGACCTCATGTTGCCGGATGGCTCGGGCCTCGACATCCTGAAATCCATGCGCCAGGCGCGGGATGAAACCCCGGTCCTTTTGCTGACCGCACGCGATCAGGTGCCCGAGCGCATTGCAGGACTTGATGCAGGAGCCGATGATTATGTTGGCAAACCCTTCGATCTGCATGAGCTTGCAGCGCGTGTGCGTGCGATTGCCCGGCGCGGTAACGGGCGTGCAAGTGCCACGCTTGAATGGCAGGGCGTAGAGCTTGATCCTGCTGAAATGTCGACTCAGTTCAAGGGTGAGCCACTCCGTCTTACCCGCCGAGAATTTTCAATACTACGCAGTTTGATGGAGCGCCCGACGGCGACCGTTTCCAAGTCGTCGCTTGAAGAAGCGCTTTATGGCTGGCAGGAAGAAGTCGAAAGCAACGCGGTTGAGGTGCATATTCATCATCTGCGGTCCAAACTTGGCTCCAGTTTCATCGAGACCGTGCGCGGTGTCGGCTACCGGCTTGGCGGAGCACAGACATGAATTCCATTCGCAGCCGCCTGACAGGCATATTGATCGGTGTCACCTGTCTCGTCTGGGTATTTGCCGTTATCTGGATTCATGTGAGTACAGAATCCCGACTTGAAAAAGTACTGGATGCCCGACTGATGGAAGCAGCCCGCATGGTCAACTCGATGTTGACCGAAAGGCGCGTCGAAATGGGGCCTAATGGAAATGGCGGACAACTTTCACTCAAGCCTTTGCCCGATTTTCCGCTCTATGACAGGCAGCTTTTCTGTCAGATATGGGCGATTGACGGCCGACTGGTGGGCCGGTCTGAAAGCGCTCCGGGCGTCCGACTGACCAATGTTGCCAATGGCTTTTCGGATACGGTTGTTGCAGGCGATCGCTGGCGGGTTTTCGCGGTTGAAAACACGCAGCTTGGTTTGCGTGTCATGGTGGCCGACAGCCTTTCTGTACGCGAGCGGCTTGTGCAAAATGTGGTAGCCGGTGTGGTTCTGCCCGCTCTGTTGCTGCTCCCGATTCTTGCCATCCTGATCTGGCTTTGCGTGCGACGGGGCCTTAATCCGCTAAGCAGTCTGGCCAGTACCTTGTCCAAGCGCGACGCGCGGGATTTGCAGCCACTGCCGGAAGAAAGGCTGCCTTCCGAAATCGCGCCCGCAGTGTCCGCCTTGAACGACCTTTTCCATCGGGTTGAAGAGGCGCGTGAACGTGAGCGCAATTTCGCTATTTTTGCTGCGCATGAACTGAAAACACCGCTTGCGGGCCTGAAAACACAGGCGCAAATCGCCGAAGGCGCCAAAGACGACGCCATGCGCATGAATGCAGTCCGCCATATTGCTGCAGGTGTTGATCGTACCAGTCGTCTCGTCAATCAGTTACTGGATCTGGCAGCGCTTGAGACCGGCGACGAGATCGAGCCACCCGCACCAGAGCCCGCGTGCCAGCTGCTTGTCTCGATTTCAACCGATATGCGCATGCTTGCAGCCCATCGGGGCGTGAAGATCGAATTGCCTAACAATCTGCCGCTTGTCACAATGCAATATCCGCATCTCTTCACCCTGGCCTTGCGCAATCTCATTGAGAACGCCGTCAATCATTCGCCTGAAGGCGGGTCTGTGCGATGCGGTCTTCAACTGGATGGCGATAGCGTTGTTCTCACCGTCGAGGATGATGGACCCGGCATTTCGCCTGAAGATATGGAGCATGTGACGGAGCGCTTTTATCGCGGTGCAAACAGAAGCAAAAACGGCAGCGGATTGGGGCTGGCGATCGTGAAGATGGCAGCAACCCGGATGGGCGGTGAGGTAGCACTTCATAATCGCCCGGAAGGCGGCTTGCGGGCGATGGTCATTATCCACGCACAGGCCTCAATTTAACCCCTAGATCTTGTGGGTTGACGGAAAATGCGCCCGCTGTAATATGCAATTGCAAACGATTTGCAATTAAGGTCAATATAATTTGCGTTCTTTCAGGCATAGATTTTGAGCAAAAAGGCCGCGACTGTCCATGCTGTTCAATCCCCATACGGGGCCACAAGCCTCACAGCTCTTGTCAAAGTCTCTCCCCTCTTTTGGCAAGCAGCGAGCATTGGCAGTCAAAGCAATTTTAAGACGGGCCGGGTTACGCCCGACCCGTCAGCGTATAGCTCTCGGCTCCCTGCTTTTCGTCGAAACGCATCGGCACATAACGCCGGGTATGTTGAATGAAGAAGCTCTGCTGCTTGGGGAAAAACTATCGGTTGCAACAGTTTACAACACGCTTAATCAATTTGCCGATGCAGGACTCATCCGCAAAATCAGCATTCACGGCGAGCGCACCTATTTCGACACTGACACAGGCGATCATGCGCATTTCTACATTTGCGATCAGGATCAGATAGTCGATATCGCATCTGGTGATATCGGTATCGGTCCGCTGCCTGTGCCTCCCGCAGGTTACAAGATCAGCAAGGTGGACGTCCTGATCCATCTCGTGCCCGAGACTACCCCCTCCTGACTTCCGCGAACTCCCAATTCGTCGCACCCCAATCAATTCTTGTTTGATTTAGATCAATGACACTCGTGCACAAAAAGCCGATAGAACACCTATCGCTATAGTTGTCTTTTTCGGGGCAGCTTCTGACTTGTGCTGCGAGGGGATTACATGAACTACGCCGCTGGAACAGTCCTGTCTGGTCTGGGAGCACTTTTTGCTGTGCTTCTGGCCGGACTTTCTCATGATGAGTTGTTCAGAATCCATATGTGGATTTTGTTCGCCGTACTCGCCATTTTCACCATTCTGCTGATGCGCAATGCCGATTACAGCCTGAAGTCCAAGAAAGTCGACCAGTCGACATATATGGACGGGCCAGTGCGCTATGGCGTCATCGCAACCGTCTTCTGGGGCGTTGTTGGCTTTCTTGTCGGGGTGCTAATCGCAGCACAGCTCGCCTTCCCCGATCTGAACCTGGAGCCTTATTTCAATTTCGGTCGCCTGCGTCCATTGCATACGTCCGGGGTCGTGTTTGCATTTGGCGGCAATATCCTGCTTGCATCATCCTTCTATGTTGTGCAGCGCACCTGTCGCGCACGCCTGTTTGGCGGCGATCTCGCATGGTTCGTGTTCTGGGGTTATCAGCTTTTCATCGTGATGGCTGCGACCGGCTATCTGCTCGGCATTACGCAGTCGCGCGAATATGCTGAACCGGAATGGTATGTCGACATCTGGCTGACGATCGTCTGGGTTGCCTATCTTGCTGTTTTCTTGGGCACCGTGCTCAAGCGCAAAGAACCGCATATCTATGTGGCAAACTGGTTCTATCTGTCATTCATTATCACAATCGCCATGTTGCACATCGTCAACAATCTGGCGATCCCGGTTTCGTTCCTTGGCGTGAAGAGCTATTCGGCTTTCGCAGGCGTTCAGG
Source organism: Ochrobactrum sp. Marseille-Q0166 (assembly GCF_014397025.1). Lineage (NCBI taxonomy): Bacteria > Pseudomonadati > Pseudomonadota > Alphaproteobacteria > Hyphomicrobiales > Brucellaceae > Ochrobactrum > Ochrobactrum sp. Marseille-Q0166. The sequence goes on from NZ_JACJUO010000001.1 coordinate 2,182,013, forward strand.
ATGCGGTGACGCAGTGGTGGTATGGTCATAACGCTGTGGCGTTCTTCCTGACCGTGCCGTTCCTCGCCATGATGTATTACTTCGTGCCGAAGCAGGCAAACCGCCCGATCTATTCATACCGTCTGTCGATCGTACACTTCTGGTCGATCATTTTCCTCTACATCTGGGCTGGTCCGCACCACCTGCATTACACGGCTGTTCCCGATTGGGCACAGACGCTCGGCATGGTGTTCTCGATCATGCTCTGGATGCCTTCTTGGGGTGGTATGATCAACGGTCTGATGACGCTCTCGGGCGCCTGGGACAAGGTTCGTACCGATCCGATCATCCGTCTGATGGTTGCTGCTATCGCCTTCTACGGCATGGCAACGTTTGAAGGTCCAATGCTGTCGATCAAGGCTGTCAACTCGCTCTCGCACTACACAGACTGGACCATTGGTCACGTTCATGCGGGTGCGCTTGGCTGGAACGGCATGATCACCTTTGCGGCTGTCTACTACCTGACACCAAAGCTGTGGAACCGTGAACGCCTCTATTCGATCCGTATGGTCAACTGGCACTTCTGGCTCGCTACACTCGGCATCGTGCTCTACGCCGCCGCCATGTGGGTTGCCGGCATCCAGCAGGGTCTGATGTGGCGCGAATATGACAGCCAGGGCTTCCTCGTCTACTCGTTCGTCGAAACCGTTGCGGCCATGTTCCCTTACTACGTCATCCGTACACTGGGCGGTGTGCTCTACCTCGCCGGTGGACTGGTGATGGCCTGGAACGTCTATCAGACCATTCGCGGAAACCTGCGCAAGGAAGCCCCTATGGGCGGTGCGCAGCCTGTGGTTGGCGCAACTGTTCAGCCAGCCGAATAAGGAGTGTGATTTATGTCTTTTCTGAAAAAACACTCCACACTGGAGAAAAACGCAACGCTGTTGCTGATCGCCTCGCTGGCTGTTGTGACTGTCGGCGGCATCGTGGAAATCGCACCGCTGTTCTATCTCGAAAACACCATCGAGAAGGTGGAAGGGATGCGTCCCTATTCACCGCTGGAACTGGCGGGCCGCGACATCTATGTGCGTGAAGGCTGCTATCTCTGCCACAGCCAGATGATCCGTCCGTTCCGCGACGAAGTGGAGCGTTACGGTCATTACTCTCTGGCTGCGGAATCCATGTATGACCATTCGTTCCAGTGGGGTTCAAAGCGCACCGGACCTGATCTGGCACGTGTCGGCGGCCGTTATTCCAACGAGTGGCACGTACAGCATCTGGTGCGTCCGCGTGACGTGGTACCGGAATCGGTCATGCCGAATTACGGATTCCTGCTCAACAACCCGCTCAAGGTCAGTGATATTTCTGCCAATCTCAAAGCCAATGTTGCTGTTGGTGTGCCGTATAGCCAAGAGATGGTCGATAACGCGCTTGCAGATCTCAAAGCACAGGCCGAGCCTGATGCCGATACGACTGCCCTTCTCGAACGTTACCCCAAGGCGAAGGTTGGCGACTTCGATGGCAATCCGCAGGTCATTTCGGAGATGGATGCGTTGGTCGCCTATCTCCAGATGCTCGGTACGCTCGTTGACTTCTCGACCTACGACCAGTCCCCCAAAGCACGATAACACGGAGAATTAGCCATGGATTATAACACCTTGCGCACTTTCGCCGATAGCTGGGGCCTGCTCGCGATGGCTCTGTTCTTTGTCTTTGTCGTGCTTTTTGCTTTCCGTCCGGGAAGCAAAAAGAAAGCCGATGAAGCGAAGGAAATTCCATTCAAGGACGACAAAAATGACTGACAAACAGATTGATGAAGTCAGCGGTGTAGAAACCACCGGCCATGAATGGGACGGGATCAAGGAACTCGACAATCCCATGCCACGCTGGTGGCTGTGGACCTTCTATGCAACCATTGTCTGGGCGATTGCCTATGTCATCGCCTATCCGGCATGGCCGTTGATCTCAAGCTCGACAGCGGGTCTCACCGAATGGTCAAGCCGTGGTGACTTCTGGAAGGAAAATGCCGAGATCGCATCTGAGCGTCAGGGCATCATGGACCAGATCAATGCCAAAGACGTGCATGAGATCATCGCTGATGAAAACCTGCGCCAGTATGCAATTGCAGGCGGTGCGGCAGCTTTCCGCGTCAACTGTGTGCAGTGTCATGGCACCGGCGCCCAGGGTGCACCCGGCTATCCCAACCTCAATGACGATGACTGGCTTTGGGGTGGTTCGGTTGATGACATCCTGACGACCATTCGCCATGGCGTTCGTTACACAGCCGATGATGAAACCCGCATATCCGAAATGCCGGCTTTTGGCGATGTACTTGAACCGGAACAGGTTCGTGACGTCGCTGCCTATGTGGTCAGCCTCTCCGGCACGCCACATAATCCGGACATGGTTCCGGCAGGCAAGCAGGTCTTCGCTGAAAACTGCGCGGTCTGCCATGGTGCGGATGCCAAGGGCCTGCGGGAATTCGGCGCTCCGAACCTCACCGATGCCATCTGGTTTTATGGCTCGGGCGAAGACGCCATTGCAAAGCAGGTTGCCCGTCCAAAGCATGGCGTGATGCCCGCATGGGAAGCTCGTCTCGGCGACGCGACTGTCAAGCAGCTTGCCATCTTCGTTCACTCGCTCGGCGGTGGTGAATAACAACACAACACATCCCGAAACTGCCGACCAGTTTCGGGATGTGTGCGAATTGAACCATCTGGTCCCGATTTAACGGCACATCGGGGCCAGCTGAATAAGAAATGCACCAGAACGGACGGCTTATAACCACCCCGCTCTCAATCATTGTAAGTGCGATCCCCCGGCAAGCCAGCTTCTGTCTGTCCGGCATCGTGCTTCAGGAGCAAGGCAAATGTCAGACGATGTCGAACGGATAGACGTTCAGGCAGTCAATTCCCCCAATATCCGCAAGTCGCTGTATGCGGCGCGGGTGAAGATATTTCCGAAGCGTGTGCACGGCAATTTTCGCCGCTTCAAATGGATCATCATGTTCATCACATTGGGGATCTATTATCTGACGCCATTTCTGCGCTGGGATCGTGGGCCTTATGCGCCCGATCAGGCAGTTCTGATCGATCTTGCCAATCGCCGTTTCTATTTCTTCTTCATAGAAATCTGGCCTCAGGAATTCTATTATGTTGCGGGTCTGCTCATCATGGCGGGCCTTGGCCTGTTTTTGATAACGTCGGCAGCAGGCAGAGCATGGTGCGGATACACCTGCCCGCAGACGGTATGGGTTGATCTTTATCTGGTTGTCGAGCGCGCCATTGAAGGCGACCGCAATGCCCGTATGAAGCTCGATAAGGCACCATGGAGCTTTGATAAAATCTGGAAACGGGTAACCAAGCATGCGATCTGGTTGCTGATCGGTGTGCTGACGGGCGGCGCGTGGATTTTCTATTTTGCCGATGCACCCACCCTGCTCGTCGACTTTGTGACCGGACATGCAGCTCCCGTCGCTTACATTACCGTCGCGATCCTGACAGCCACGACCTATGTTTTTGGCGGGTTGATGCGCGAGCAGGTCTGCACCTATATGTGCCCATGGCCGCGCATTCAGGCCGCGATGCTCGATGAAAACTCGCTGACTGTGACCTATAACGACTGGCGCGGCGAACCACGCTCACGCCATTCCAAGAAGGCAATTGCCGCGGGGGAAACCGTAGGCGATTGCGTGGATTGCAACGCTTGTGTCGCCGCCTGTCCGATGGGCATCGATATTCGCGATGGTCAGCAGCTCGAATGCATCACCTGTGCGCTTTGTATCGATGCCTGCGACAGTGTGATGGATAAGGTCGGAAAACAACGCGGTCTTATTTCCTATGCGACACTTGCGGATTACGACTGGAATATGGCGCTGGCCACCAACAATGGCACCGCTCCGATTAATCCGGCACGGGTTTATGAAGCACCAAACAAGCTATCGACTGCGGTCGAACATCTTTCATGGAAAAAGATTCTGCGTCCGCGCATTCTTTTCTACTTCATTGTCTGGGCGCTTATCGGCCTGACACTGGTCATCTCGCTTTCAATGCGCCAGCGCATCGGCATCAATGTTCTGCATGACCGCACGCCGCAATATGTGCTGTTATCCGATGGTTCAATCCGCAATGGCTATACGGTCAAGCTGCTGAACATGATCCCGGTTCCACGCACTTTCCGTCTTTCAATCGAAGGTCTGCCGGGTGCAACGCTTACCGTGCAGGATGAAAACATGGATGCTGATGGCAATTATGATGTGCCGGTTGAACCCGACAGGCTGAAAACGCTGCGCGTTTTCGTCAGCTTGCCGCAAGATGCCATTACGGAGCAGCGCTCCGACTATGAGATCGAAGTGCGGGACGCGGACGGCGCGGAACACGCGCGTTATAAGGCAACCTTCATAGCTCCAGAAATGACCGGGGAGAAAAGATGATGTCCATGAAATCAAAAACTGCAAATGGCTTCACCGGCTGGCATATGCTGGGCATCATGCTCGCTTTCTTTGGTGTCATCATCGCCGTCAATATAACAATGGCCTATAAAGCTGTCAGCAGCTGGAGCGGGCTCGTCGTCAAGAACACATATGTTGCCAGTCAGGAGTTCAACGACAAGGCCGAGACCGGCAAGATACAGGCAGCCCTTGGCTGGCAGTCAAAGCCGGCTTTGGAAGAAGGCATATTCTCATGGCGTCTTGCTGATCGCGATGGCAAGGCTATTGTCTTGACGGGGGGCACCGTTGAATTCAAGCGCCCCGTGGGTGACGCGCATGACACCAAGGTAAACCTCTCGGTTGTCGAAGATGGTCTTTTGAGCGCTCCGCTCACGCTTGATGAGGGGGCGTGGATCATGGAAGTGAATGCCGATGCCAAAGACGATTATGGTCTCGAAGACCCCTATCGTCACATTATCCGTGTTCACGTGAAGGACGGGAGGATATTATGAGCTGCTGCGTTGAAAATGCACAGATAGCCACTGTCATCCAGTCCGTTTCGCCCGATGAAATGCTTGTCGCCAGCCGCACCCTTGGTGATGGTCTGCGCCAGCTCGACCTTTCGGTTCCCGGCGTTCACTGCGGGCTCTGCATCAAGAACATTGAAGAGACGCTCGGCAAGATTCCGGGCGTTTCTTTCGTTCGTGTCAACCTTACGGCCCGCCGCGTCAGCATTCGCTGGAAGGATGGCGAGACACCGCCCGATGTCGTCGATCCGTTGCGCCGCCTGGGTTATGAAGCACATATTTTCGATATGGTGCAGGACAAGGATCCGACCTTCACCCGCCTTCTGATCGCGCTTGGCGTTGCAGCTTTTGCTTCCAGCAATGTGATGCTGTTGTCGGTTGCGGTCTGGTCGGGCGCGGATGCCGCTACCCGCGACATGTTCCATTGGATTTCCGGTCTCATCGCGCTGCCGACATTGATTTATTCGGGTCGTATTTTCTATGTTTCCGCTTGGAATGCCCTTCGCAGCCGCCGCGTGAATATGGATGTGCCGATTGCGCTCGCCATTTCGCTCGCCTTCGGCATGAGCGTTTATGAAACCATGAACCATGGGCAGCACGCCTATTTCGACGCTTCGGTTACGCTCTTGTTCTTTCTGCTGATTGGCCGCACGCTCGACTATCTCATGCGTGCCCGCGCACGCTCCGCCGTACATGGTCTGGCACAATTGAGCCCTCGCGGTGCGGTAGTGATCGGCGACAATGACGAACGCAACTACGTGCCGGTCAATGAAATCCGTATCGGCCAGCGTATCATCCTTGCTGCGGGTGAACGAGTGCCCGTCGATGCGAGGGTAGAGGATGGCCGTTCTGAACTCGATTGCGCGATTGCATCGGGCGAGAGCGACGCTGTTCCTGTCGGTCCCGGCTCGGATATTCGTGCGGGAACGATGAACCTCTCCGCCCCGCTCGTCATTCGTGCAACCGCAGAAGCAAAGGATTCTTTCCTTGCCGAAATGGTGCGCCTGATGGATGTGGCCGAAGGCGGTCGCGCCTATTATCGCCGTCTCGCCGACAGGGCGTCGGAACTCTATGTGCCGATGGTACACACCATTGCCTTCGCAGCCTTTGTCGGCTGGATGATCTATACCGGCGGCGACTGGTATCGTTCGATCTATATCGCGATCTGCACGCTCATCATCACCTGTCCCTGCGCACTGGCGCTTGCGGTGCCAATCGTGCAAGTGGTGGCAGCACGTCGCCTGTTTGAAAACGGCATCATGATCAAGGACGGCTCTGCCATGGAACGAATGGCAGAGATCGATACCGCCGTCTTCGACAAAACCGGCACGCTGACACTCGGTCAGCCGCGCCTTATCGGTTTCGATACAATCGACGCCAATTATCTCGAAATTGCATCTGAGCTGTCACTCTATTCCCGCCATCCCCTATCGCGGGCGCTTGCACTGTTTTCAGGTGCAAAGCCTGTGACGGCTTTCACGCGTATCGAGGAAGTAACGGGGTTTGGTATCGAAGCCGAGCTGAACGGCACGATCTATCGTCTTGGCAAACGCGAATGGGCGAACGGCAAGGCAGATGCCACGCTTTCTGATGGACCGGAAACATGCCTGTCCATCAATGGCAAGCTCGTTGAAACCTTCCAGTTTGAAGATCAGCCGCGTGAAGACGCGCTTGCTGCCATCGGCAGTTTGAAACGCAACGGCCTCCAGCTCGAGATCATTTCCGGCGACAAGAAGCCTGCCGTACAAAGGCTCGCCAGTTATCTCGGTGTCGATAGCTATCGCAGCGAAGTGCTGCCTGCCGACAAGTCACATCTCGTGCAGGAACTGGCCGCCACAGGTCGTAAGGTGTTGATGGTTGGCGACGGGCTCAACGACGCGCCCGCCCTTGTGGCTTCGCATGTTTCGATGGCTCCGGCGACGGCTGCCGATATTGGCCGCAACGCTGCCGATTTTGTGTTCCTGCGTGAAAGTCTTTCCGCTGTGCCGCTGGCCTTTGCCGTCTCGAAAGAAGCGGGCAGATTGATCAGGCAGAATTTTGCACTTTCCATCGGTTATAACATCATTGCCGTTCCGATTGCTGTGTTTGGCTATGTAACGCCGCTTGTTGCGGCGCTCTCGATGTCGCTCTCTTCCATCGTGGTGGTCAGTAATGCGATGCGGTTGCGGGCGGGAAAACAAAAACAGCAGGTGCAGACCCCTGTCGCCCCCGCTGTTGTTTTGAAGGAAGCTTATAAATGAGCGGCCTTCTTATCCTCATTCCCATCGCGCTGTTTTTAGGCGCGCTGGGCCTTGCCGGTTTTTTATGGTCTTTGAAAAACGGCCAGTATGACGATCTGGATGGTGCGGCCAACCGGATTCTGATCGATGATGATCGCTCTCCTGCGAAGGAAGATGAATCGTTATAACAGAATCCTGATTGCGGGCTGTGAGTCGTTATAACTTAACACCCCTTCCCCATGCTGGAACGCTAATCTGTTATTAGAATAGCACGGAGATCGTTGACATTGGTGCCTGTTGGCCCCGGCATGAACAGATCACCAATCGCATCGAATGCTGTCCATGCATCATTGGCATTTAGTCGTGCCGCGCCGTCCTCGCCCGCCTTTTGCAGCCGCAAAACGGTGGTGCCATCTGCAAAGGCACCGGCATTGTCTTCAGAGCCATCGATACCATCCGTATCAGCCGCCAATGCATGAATATTGTTGTAGCCATCAATATCGAGCGCAAAAGACAACAGAAACTCGCTGTTGCGGCCACCCTTGCCGCCTTTCCCACGCATGGTGACGGTGGTCTCGCCGCCTGAAAGCAAAACAACCGGCTTTTTGAACGGGCGATCACGATCCGCCACTTCACGCGCAATTGCTGCATGAACATGTGCGACTTCTCGCGCCTCGCCTTCCATTGCGTCGGACAGGATCACAGCCTCAACGCCATGGCGCTCGGCTTCTTTGACGGCTGCTTCCAATGACACCGCAGCAGATGCAATCACGCGTATTTCATTATTGGCAAAGATCTCATCGTCGGGTTTCGGCGCATGGGCTTTTTCGCTTTTGATATGCGCAAGCACGGCATCCGGCAGTTCAAGCTTGTAGCGTTCAATGATTTTGAGCGCGTCATCGCGCGTTGTTGCATCAGGCACCGTTGGACCGGATGCGACAAAGGCTGGATTATCACCCGGAATATCGGACACCACCAGCGAGAAGACCCTTGCGGGATGGGCTGCCGCTGAAAGCCTTCCGCCTTTGATGGTCGAGAGATGCTTTCGCACCGCGTTCATAGCCGAGATCGGCGCGCCGGAAGCCAGCAAAGCCTTGTTGACAGCAATCTCGTCGTCCAGTGTCAGACCTTCAGGCGGCGATGGCAGCAAGGCCGAGCCTCCGCCGGAAATAAGTGCGACCACCAGATCATCCCCGGTGAGATCCGAAACGGCGTCGAACAGTCGTTTTGAAGCCGCAAGCCCCGCATCATCGGGCACCGGATGCGAGGCTTCAATGATTTCGATGGTTTTGCAGGGCGTGCCGTAGCCATAGCGTGTGACGACAATGCCTTCGATTGGCGCGTCCTCAGCCTCATGCCGCTCGGCCCATGCGCGTTCAAAAGCGGCCGCCATCTGTGCCGAACCTTTTCCTGCACCAATCACGACCGTCCGACCCTTGGGCTTGGCAGGCAGATTGGCGCGGATCACCAGTTCAGGATCGGCAGCGGCAACCGCTGCATCGAAAAGACTGGTCAGAAACTTCTTCGGATCGGTGATGGCTGCCATGAGATTCCCATTTGTTCGTTTTTGTTTACGCGCACTATTTCGTGCTGCATGCACAAAAGCAATGGAGCCGGTCATCTCGCTCCAGATAACCAGCTCCACTCTCTCCCCTCCAGAAAAGTTAAGCTACATCATGGTTCGCCATACGCTCCAGCGCGCGAACCAGTCCCGAATGATCCAGGCCGTCATCACCGTGTGCTGCGCAAGAGTTCAACAGTTCCTGAGCGGTTGCGGTGTTTGGCAGCGAAACGCCGAGAGCCTTTGCGCCCTGCAATGCCAGATTCAAATCCTTCTGATGCAGCGAAATGCGGAAACCCGGATCGAAGGTGCGCTTGATCATCCGCTCGCCATGCACTTCAAGGATACGCGATGACGCGAACCCACCCATCAGTGCTTCGCGCACCTTCGACGGATCAGCGCCCGCTTTGGAAGCGAAAACCAGTGCTTCCGCTACGGCTTCAATATTGAGCGCAACGATAATCTGGTTGGCGACTTTGGTGGTCTGGCCGTCACCGCAATCACCAACAAGCGTGATGTTTTTGCCCATGAGCTTCAAAAGCGGCAGCGCCTTTTCAAACGCGTCCTGCGCACCGCCTGCCATGATGGAAAGGCTGGCATTTTTCGCGCCGACTTCGCCGCCCGATACAGGTGCATCGATATATTCCGCACCCGTTTCCCTAACCTTTTTTGCAAATTCCTTGGTTTCGATGGGTGAAATCGAGCTCATATCAATGAGCGTCTTGCCTTTGCCCAAACCTTCCGCAACGCCATTTTCACTGAACAGAACGTCCGCTACCTGCGGCGTATCGGGCAACATGAGAATGATCGTCTCGCATTCGGCCGCGACGGCTTTTGGCGTTTCAAGCACGCTCAATCCTGCATCCAGCAAGTCCTTGTGCGGCGGCTTTGAGTGCTTTGAAGTGAAAAGCTGGTGGCCCGCATTTAGCAAATGCTGCGCCATTGGCTTGCCCATGATGCCAAGCCCGATAAAGCCAATTTTAGCCATATCAAATCTCCCTATGCGCTTAACCGCTCGACGTCCTTTTGTGTGAACCAGCCAAGACCTTCCTCAGTGGTTGTCTTTGGCTTGTATTCGCAGCCGATCCAGCCCTTGTAGCCAGCCGCTTTCAGCGCCTCGAACACATAGGAAAAGTTGATTTCACCCGTGCCCGGTTCGTTACGACCCGGATTATCGGCAAGCTGGATATGAGCGATCAGCGGTTTGTAGCGCTCGTAAGTCGCGATCAGTTCGCCGCGCGTGCGCTGCTGATGATAAAGGTCATATTGAACGAACAGGTTGTTGCTGCCGACTTCATCAATGATCGACACCGCCTGTTCAACCGTATTGAGGTAGAAGCCCGGCATATCATAATGATTGATCGGCTCGATCAGCAGACGGATGCCGTGCTTGCCCAATTCCCTTGCGGCAAGCCGCAGATTGCTTACAAAAGTTGCGCGCAGCACATCAGGATCGATGCCCTGCGGCGCAAGCCCCGCGAGACAATTGACCTGTGAGCAGTTGAGCACTGTGGCATAGTCAATTGCATCCGCAACACCACGGCGGAATTCGTCAATCCGATCCGGCAGAACCGCAATGCCGCGCTCACCTGCGCTCCAGTTGCCTGCTGGCATATTATGCAGCACCTGTGCCAGATTATGACGATCAAGCGCTGCTTTCAGCTCATGGCGGTTGAAGTCATAGGGAAAGAGATATTCAACCCCTGTGAAACCGGCTTTGGCGGCCAGCGCGAAGCGATCCATGAATGGCACTTCATTGAAAAGCATAGTCAGATTGGCTGCAAATCTTGGCATTTCCGCCTCCCTCTAAATTTAGTCTAACAATACGGCAATCGCAGTCGGTGCATCTTCGCCGCGCTCAGCCAGTTCCTCGAACTCGACCACCTGATCAATGTCGGCTCCCATGGAAATATTGGTAACACGCTCAAGGATGAATTCCAGAACAACCGGCACCTGATGCTCTTCCATCAGCGCTTTTGCACGTTCAAAACTCTCGGCAAACTGGTTCTGGCTTCGTACACGGATCGCCTTGCAGCCGAGGCCTTCGGCAACTGCCACATGATCGACGCCGTAGCCCTTTTCGGTGTCGCCCGAGGCATTGATGTTATCGAAAGCAAGACTGACCTCGAAATCCATATTAAAGCCGCGCTGTGCCTGACGGATCAGGCCCAGATAGGAATTGTTCACGACCACATGAATGTAAGGCAGCTTGTGCTGCGCGCCGACCGCCAGTTCCTCAATCATGAACTGAAAATCATAATCGCCGGACAGCGCAACAATCGGACGATCAGGGTCGGCGGCGCGCACGCCCAGTGCCGCTGGCAATGTCCAGCCCAAGGGACCTGCCTGACCGCAATTGATCCAGTTGCGCGGGCGATAGACATGCAGGAATTGCGCACCGGCAATCTGGCTCAGTCCAATCGTCGTGACATAACAGGTGTCACGGCCAAACGCCTTGTTCATCTCCTCATAAACACGCTGTGGTTTCAATGGCGTCTGATCGAAATGCGTCTTGCGCAACATGGTTTTCTTGCGCGCCGCGCATTCTTCCGCCCAGCCGGACCAGTCGCGCAGCCTGCCTGCGGTTTTCCATTCGGTGGCCACATCCAGCAGCAGTTTAAGAGCTTTGCCAGCATCAGAGACAATGCCGAAATCAGGCGCAAAAACACGACCGATCTGGGTCGGTTCAATATCGACATGGATGAATTTGCGACCCTTTTTATAGGTATCGACATTGCCGGTATGGCGGTTCGCCCAGCGATTGCCGATGCCGATCACCATGTCAGACGCAAGCAGCGTAGCATTTCCGTAGCGGTGGGATGTTTGCAGGCCGCACATGCCCGCCATCAGGCGGTGATCATCAGGAATGACACCCCAGCCCATCAGCGTCGGGATAACCGGAATGCCGGTAATTTCAGCAAATTCAACCAGAAGATCGGAAGCTCCCGCATTGATAATGCCACCGCCTGCAACAATCAGCGGACGCTCCGCTTCGTTCAACATGGCCAAAGCCTTCTCGGCCTGTGCGCGGGTTGCTGAGGGCTTATACGCCTCCATCGGCTGATATGTATCGATGTCAAACTCGATTTCGGCGAGCTGGACATCAATCGGCAGATCGATCAGCACCGGGCCGGGACGACCCGACCTCATGATATGAAACGCCTTCTGGAAAACAAAAGGCACCAGTGCCGGCTCCATAACCGTAACCGCCCATTTGGTCACTGGTGCTGCGATGCTGGCGATATCGACTGCCTGAAAGTCCTCTTTGTCGAGGCGCGCGCGTGGGGCCTGACCTGTAACGCAGAGGATTGGGATTGAATCGGCAGATGCCGAGTAGAGGCCGGTGATCATATCGGTACCAGCGGGGCCGGACGTTCCGATACACAGGCCGATATTGCCTTGCTTTGCGCGCGTATAGCCTTCGGCCATGTGCGAGGCGCCTTCAACGTGTCTCGCAAGAATGTGACGGATAGAACCCCGCACCTTCATGGCCGAATAAAATGGGTTGATCGCAGCACCCGGCACACCGAAGGCGCAATTGATCCCTTCTTTCTCCAGCACAAGTATGGCTGCATCGACTGCGCGCATTCTGGCCATGACGGCATCCTCCTACGGAAAACTAATCCATAATCAAACTCTATATTTTAAAAATGGAAATTGATACCATAATGCGGAAATAAAGATTTTCAACGAAATGGAGATAATCGTGCCTCACTTCCGAAGAGAACGTCGATAAGCTAATGATGAACGGACAGGGAATCGGAGGCGGCTCATGGAACAGGCAAAAGCAAAACGTGGTCGCAAGGCAGCAGAGAATGCAGCGCCCTCATCCGTGCAGGTTCTGGATCGCAGTCTCAAGCTTCTGGCGCTTATTGCCGAAAATGACGGCTCAACGCTGACTGAGCTCGCAGAAGCCAGCCAGATGGCACCTTCGACCGTGCACCGGCTTCTCTCCTCGCTCGCCAATCACGGCATGGTTTCGCATGATGTGGAAAGCGGCGACTGGACCATTGGCGTTAAGGCTTTCGAGATTGGCAATGCTTTTCGCCGTTTCCGCAAGCTTGGCACACTGGCGCGGCCTTATCTTAAATCATTGATGGAAACGAGCGGCGAAACCGCAAATATCGGCATTGAGGATGGCGGCGACGTCGTGTTCATTTCGCAGATTGAAAGTCATGCACCGATGCGTGCTTTCTATCGTCCGGGACGGCGCGGACCGATCCATGCATCCGGCATAGGCAAGGCCGTTCTGTCCACGTGGTCGGATACGCAGATCGCACGCATGCTTTCTGGCAAAACGCTTGAACATTTCACGCAACGCACGCTCGACACCTTGCCCAGATTGCTGAAGGATATTCAGGCAATCCGCACACGCGGCTGGTCGATTGATGATGAAGAACATACCCTCGGCATGTGCTGCATCGCAGCGCCCATTTTCAACGAATATGGCGAAGCGATTGCAGGCATATCTGTCTCGGGACCCGCCGTACGCCTGCCCCGACAAAAGCTTGATGAACTCGGCCCATTGATCCGCTCAACAGCCGATGAGCTGACACGCGCCATGGGCGGCAAGCGACCGGAGGAGCTTTAAGACAGCGCCTCTTGTCCGAAAACCGTCTCACACTTTTCGGGATGCGCTCTAAAAAGAAGACCCGCAGCAGATTTCTCCGCCGCAGGTCCTCCCTCTCCCTCCTCCAGAGATTCTTAAGAAAGTTCAGCCTTTAACGGCTTGCCCGCCACATAGGTCTCGACGATTGCGCGATCGTCGCCAAGCGTCTGCAACAGAAACAGTTCCTGCTCAAGCGTTGCACCGGCAGACATGCGCAGGCGCATCGGCGATGTTGCCGACGAATCCAGCACCACAATATCGGCCTCAGTGCCCTCATCGAGCGTGCCGATCTTGTCTTCCATCGACAGCGCGCGCGCATTGCCGAGCGTCATCATATAGAATGACTGGAACGGATTAAGGCGGTTGCCGCGTAATTGCAGAACCTTGTAGCCCTCGTCCATCGTGCGCAGCATCGAGAAACTGGTGCCGCCGCCCACATCGGTGGCGACCGCCATACGTACGCCTGATGCTTTCAGGCGATCGCGGTCGAAAAGGCCGGACCCGAGAAAAAGGTTCGAGGTCGGGCAGAAAACTGCAACCGAGCCTGTTTCCGCCATCACCTTCACTTCGCGTTCTTCAAGGTGAATGGAATGGCCAAGCAACGTCTTGCTTCCAAGCAGACCATAATGTTCGTAGATGCCAAGATAATCCGGCGCATCCGGGTAAAGCGATTTTGTGAACTCAATCTCTTCGTGGTTTTCAGAAAGATGGGTCTGGATGAAGCATTCAGGATGTTCGCGAGCCAGCGCCTGACTGGCTTCGAGCTGTTCTGGCGTCGATGTAATCGCAAAACGCGGCGTGATCACATAATCAAGGCGATCCTTGCCATTCCAGCGCGCGATCAGCTGCTTGCTGTCATCATAGCCTGATTGTGCCGTGTCGCAGAGTGCTGGCGGCGCATTGCGATCCATCATCACCTTACCACCAAGCATACGCATATTGCGATGCTGCGACGCGCGGAAGTAGGCATCGACGCTCTGCGGGTGTACCGAGCAATAGGCGACGGCCGTGGTGGTGCCATGGCGGATCAGTTCGTCCAGAAAGCGCTCAGCGATAAATTCCGCGTGCTGCTCATCGGCGAATTTTTGTTCTGCCACGAATGTATAGGTGTTTAGCCATTCGAGAAGATTGGCCGCATAGGACGCGACAACCTGCGTCTGCGGATAATGGATATGCGTATCGATGAAACCCGGCAGAATGAGATGCGGGCGATGGTCCGCAACTTGCACATCCTCGCCCAGTTCAGCGCTCACATCCGCATAATCGCCAAGCCGCGCGATACGGCCATTTTCGACAAGCACGGCGCCGTCTTCGATATAGCGATAGGATTGAGCATCATCCAGACTTTGCGGTTCATCACGGAAACTGAGCACGCGGCCACGGATGAGAAATTTGGTCATTGTTGCTTTGCTCCAGACGTAGCAGATTCATACCAGGACGCGAGAAGCTTGCGCTCCTCATTGCTAACCCCGGTGACATTGGCAGGCGGCATGGCATGGGAACGACCAGCCTGCAAATAGATTTCGCGCGCATGGGCCGCGATTTCCCTATCATTTTCAAGCACTACGCCCTTGGGCGGTGCAATAATACCCTCCCAGCCGGGCTCCTTGGCGTGGCACATTGCACACCGCCCCAGAACGGTATCCCGCACTTTTTCAAAGTGCGGGTCCGAGATGAAGCTCTGCTGTAGCGATGAAACCTTTTGTTCTTCCGGCTCTCCGGTCAGAATTTTCGGCACAGTCGAAAGCCACATAATGACGATGAACAAGATAGCCGTCACAAGCCATGTCCATGTCGGATTGCCTTTGCGGGCATGGCGGGTATTAAACCAGTGGCGGATCGTGACACCCATCAGGAACACCAGCGAAGCAATGATCCAGTTAAATTCGGTTCCGAAGGCCAGCGGGTAGTGGTTCGACAGCATCAGGAACAGAACCGGCAGCGTCAGATAGTTGTTATGCGTTGAGCGCTGTTTGGCGATCTTGCCATATTTCGGGTCCGGCTTGCGGCCGGCAATGAGATCAGCCACCACGATTTTCTGGTTCGGAATGATGACCATGAACACGTTGGCGGACATGATCGTTGCGGTAAAAGCTCCCAGATGCAGGAAAGCAGCGCGACCCGTAAACAGGTGCGTATAACCCCAGGCCATCATCACCAAAATCGCGTAGAGGATGACCATCAGGAGCGTATCGCTCTTGCCAAGCATCAATTTGCAGATGGTGTTATAGGCAATCCAGCCAAAAGCCAGCGAAGCAATCGAAATAGCGATCGCCGTCGGTGCCGATACATCGAGCACATTGGGATCGACCAGATAGAGATCGGCCCCCGCATAATAGACGATGCAGAGCAAGGCAAAGCCCGACAGCCATGTGGCGTAGGATTCCCATTTGAACCATGTCAGATGCTCGGGCATCTCCGCAGGGGCAACCAGATATTTCTGGATGTGATAGAAACCACCGCCATGAACCTGCCATTCTTCGCCATAAGCGCCGACGGGCAAGCCCGGACGCTGACGAAGCCCAAGGTCTAAGGCGATGAAATAGAAAGACGAGCCGATCCACGCAATGGCAGTGACCACGTGTAACCACCGCGCTGCAAAGCCCAGCCAGTCCCAGGCCACGGCAAGATCATACATCCGGCACTCCCATTCTTAGTTCCCATATTTTGTTTGTTTATTATTTGCCAAAGCTTTGCGCCTGTGTGAACGTCGCATCAAGACCATCACTTTCAAAAAAATATATACAATGGTGGAACGAACGCATGTCTTATCTTGATAATCTGCGCGTTTTTGTGCGCGTTGTCGAATTGGGAAACTTGTCTGCGGCAGGGCGCGACCAGCGCGCGTCACCCGCTGTTGCAAGCAATCGAATCAAGGAGTTAGAGAAGCATCTCGGTGTGCGCCTCTTCAACAGAACGACACGCAAACTGACGCCAACCGAGCATGGCCGCGTATTTTATGATGGCGCTTTAAAAATCCTCGAAGCTGTCGATGAAGCCGAAGCAGCTGTTGCAGAATTGGCCAAAAATCCGAAAGGATCGATTCGCATCACTGCCCCTCTGGGACTGGGTCGAAGGCTGATTGCATCGGGAATTCCAGAGTTCCATGACAAATATCCGGACATAGAAGTGCGCCTGCGACTATCTGACCACGAGATCGACATCATGAGTGAAAGCGTTGATGTTGCTTTCAAATTGGGTGTTTTGGAGAATTCCAACCTGCGGATGCGTGGTATTTTAAACTGCGAACGCGTGATCTGCGCAGCCCCGGCATATCTCGAAAAGCATGGTACACCGCAATCCCCCGATGAATTAATCGGCGCTCAACATGATTGTCTGCTGCTGCGTTTTCCCGGCTCAAAAGAATATTACTGGTCGCTACAAACGCCGGAAGGTCTGCGCAAGTTTGAAGTCACCGGGCCGTATGACTCCGACGATGGCGACGTATTGACGCAATGGGCGCTTGGCGGACGCGGAATTATCAACAAGCCGCTGTTTGAAGTGAAGGAATATATCCGCGATGGAAGGCTTGTTCCAATTCTTGAAAGCACACCGCCGGCACCAATCCAGCTTGCTGCGATCTATCCGCACAAGCGGTTTCAGGACCCGAAAGTGCGCCTGATCATCGATTTCATGACGGAGCGCTGCCAGCGTTTGATCCGCGAAGCCCTTGCTTAAAAGAAGGTCCGTTTGATCTAATGAATCAGGCGGGTTGTAAGACCGTGCTGGAAACCAGAACGGCGGTCAAAATCTCAGCCGTAGCCAAAGCAGCAATGACTTCCGGCCGCTTGTCCTTCACAATCGCACCGCCAACCGGACAAACCAGATTTTCTAACAGGTCTGCGTTACCGATTTCGCGTTTCAACCAGTTTTTGAAAGTGGCTCTCTTTGTCTTTGAGCCAATCATCCCCACATAGACGGCATCACGCCGCTGTAATGCTTCGGCTACGATGAGAAAATCTAGCGCATGGTCATGGGTCAGCACGACAAATGCGCTTTCCGGCGGGGCTGTACGCACAACCTGCTCCGGCATGGCCGAAAGACAGGTCTCGACGCCGGGCGCATCCACTGCCATAAGCTCTGCTTCCCGCGTATCGACCATAATAACCCGCACAGGCGTCAGCGACAGCGCGTAGGCCAAAGCATCACCGACATGACCCGCGCCAAAAACATAGACATGCGGGCGTGTCGCCATTTCAGCATCGACTTTGGCGACCAGTTCTTCTGCCAGACCACGATTGATACGCTTGAAACTTAAAGCAACGCGCCCACCACAGCACTGGCCGATTTCGGGGCCAAGTGGGACATCCATTGGCGAATCTTTGCCGCCAGCCAAAATTTTGCGTGCCTGATCGATGGCCATATATTCGAGCTGGCCACCGCCAATCGTGCGGAAAATCATATCCCGTGCGACCAGCATCCATGCACCCGCATCGCGTGGTGCAGAACCTTTCACATCAGTGACTTCTATCAAAACACTGTCGGGCCGCTTGTTGAGAAACGCCCTTATGTCGTCCCGCCTGCCCAGCATAGCATCAGCCTTTCTGACTTCGTAACCGCTCAATGGCCATCAGCACGCGCTCCGGCGTTGCTGGCACATCAAGGCGCGGACTGATCTTGTGATCGGCTACGCTCGCCACCGCATCCGACAGCGCATAGAGAACCGACATGCCATGCGGGAGAGGCGGTTCACCAACCGCCTTGGAGCGGTGGATCGTCGGTTCATAAGCCTCCGACCAGTCGGTCAAGGCGACATTGAAAATCTTCGGACGATCTGATGCAAGCGGGATCTTGTAGGTTGACGGTGCGTGGGTGCGTAATCGGCCCTTGTCGTCCCAGACGAGCTCTTCCGTGGTCAACCAGCCCATGCCCTGCACGAAACCGCCTTCCACCTGGCCAAGATCAATGGCACGGTTGAGCGAGCGCCCCGTATCGTGAAGAATGTCGGTGCGTTCGACCACATATTCGCCGGTCAGCGTATCAACGGAAACTTCCGAGCAGGCCGCACCATAGGCGTAATAATAGAAGGCGTGGCCTTTCCCCTTGGCACGATCCCAGTGGATTTTCGGGGTCTTGTAATGCCCCGATGCGGAGAGCTGCACGCGGCCGATATAGGCCTGTTTAACCAGATCGTTGAAGCTCACTTCCTGATTGCCGACGCGGATGCGGTTTGGCAGAAACACGACCTGATCTTCCGGCACCTGATATTGCTGGGCTGCAAAATGAATAAGCCGTTTTTTGATCTGACGCGCCGCATCAAGTGCTGCCATCCCATTCAAGTCAGCCCCTGAAGATGCTGCCGTGGGAGCAGTGTTAGGCACTTTCGCGGTGGTTGTTGCGGTGATCTTCACACGATCAAGATCGATCTGGAATTCTTCAGCCACAACCTGCGCTACTTTCAGATGAAGCCCCTGCCCCATCTCGGTGCCGCCATGGTTCATATGCACCGAGCCGTCATTATAGACATGCACCAGCGCGCCGGCCTGATTGGATTCCGTCTTGGTGAAAGAAATTCCGAATTTAACCGGGGTCAGTGACATGCCGCGTTTGACGTAACGGCTTTTGGCGTTGAATTCGCGGATTGCCTCGCGGCGCTTCGCGTAATCAGCGCTTTCCTCAAGCTCGGAAACGATACGCTGAATGATGCAGTCTTCCACCTTCTGGTGATAGGGCGTCACATTGCGCGTGCCGCCTTCAGTGCCCATGGCATCGTAGAAATTGAGTTTGCGGATTTCGAGCGGGTCTTTGCCGACAGCAAAAGCCACTTCCTCAATCACGCGCTCGGCGCCGACCATGCCCTGCGGTCCACCGAAGCCACGGAATGCGGTGTTGGACACGGTGTTGGTATAAAGCGGTGCGGACTGCGCGTGAACGGCCGGGAAGAAATAGGCGTTATCACAATGAAACAGCGCGCGGTCGCCAACCGGACCAGAGAGATCGGCAGAGAAACCCGCATTCAGTGCAAACAGATAATCGACACCGAGGATATTGCCTTCATTGTCGAAACCGATTTCATAGTCGATCATAAAATCATGGCGCTTGCCGGTCGAGGTCATATCCTCATCGCGGTCGAGCCGGATTTTAACAGCGCGCTTGTGCTTCTTGGCTGCAATGGCAGCAATCGCTGCCCATTGATTGGCCTGTGTTTCCTTGCCACCGAAACCGCCACCCATACGCCTAACTTCGACCGTCACCGAATGGCTCGGCACCCCAAGCGCGTGGGCGACCAGATGCTGCGTTTCGCTTGGCCCCTGCGTCGAGCAATAGATGGTCACATCGTCATCTTCACCGGGGATTGCCAGCGAAGCTTGCCCTTCGAGATAGAAGTGATCCTGCCCGCCGACTTTCATACGCGCCTTGACCTTGCGCGGTGCGTCATCAATGGCTTTGCGGGCGTCACCACGATTGAGCGTCAGCGGCGTGAAAACCAGCTTGTCCTTGTAACCATCGAGATTGGAAATCGAGAACAGGCCCGGCATTTCTTCGTATTCGACCTTGGCAAGACGTGCGGCTCGACGCGCCTGATCACGCGTGCGGGCGACAACCGCAAAAATCGGTTGACCGTGGAACTGCACAGTATCGACCGCGAAGATCGGATCGTCATGCATCCCCGATGGTGAGACATCATTTTCACCCGGCACATCCTTATGAGTGAGTACATCGACGACACCGGGAGCAGCGCGCACGGCAGACAGGTCCGCAGCAATGATCTTGGCGTGAGCGACCGTCGAGAAACCGACGCCAATATGCAGCGTGCCTTCAGGTTCCGGGATATCGTCGATATAGACCGCTTCGCCCGTCACATGCTTGTGGGCCGAGTCATGGCGCTGATCGGTCGCGACGCCACCCTTGATGCGGGCCGCTTTGATTGCGTTTGCAGGATGCTTGTTCATGTCATCCTCCTTATGCAGCGACAACGTTTGGTTTACGCAAAGGTTCGCTCTCGCCTTGCGTTTCAGCATAGAACCGGCGGAGCAGATTTTTTGCGACCAGCAGACGGTATTCAGCTGTCGCACGCATATCGGTCAGAGGCTGATAGTCGAGGCCATAGAATTCAAGCGCAGCTTCAACGCTCTCCTCATTCCAAGGTTTACCCGTCAACGCTGCTTCCACATTGAGTGCGCGTTTTGGCGTTGCAGCCATACCGCCATAGGCGATGCGGATGGAGGCGACATTGCCTTGCGCATCCAATTTCAGATGAAAGGCACCGAGCGTTGCCGTGATATCTTCCTCAAACCGCTTGGAAATTTTATGAATGGCGAACTGGCTGCCTTCAAGCGGCACAGGCACATGGACAGCTTCGACAAACTCGCCAGGCTGGCGATCCTGCTTGCCGTAAGCAATGAAAAATTCTTGCAGAGGAATGGTCCGGCGTTCTGCACCTCTGCGCAGTGTCAGCTTTGCATCAAGCGCGATCAATGGCGGCGGTGTGTCGCCGATCGGCGACCCATTGGCAATGTTGCCGCCGATGGTGCCCATATTGCGCACCTGTTCGCCACCAATGCGGTTGATGAGGCTTCCCAGCGCTGGAATACGTTTTGCCAAAAACGAAAAGGCTTCCGTATAGGTGACGCCTGCACCAATGGTGATGACGCCGTCTTCTTCACGCATTGTACGCAGTTCATTGAGATGCCCAATAAAGATGACCGGCGAAATGTCGCGCATCATTTTGGTGACCCAAAGGCCGACATCGGTTGAACCGGCAACGATTGTCGCCCTGGCTTCGGATGCATAAACAGTGGCAAAATCATCCAGACTGGCAGGCACGACCAGGCGGTCTTTGCCACTCCCGACCTCAACCCGCGCACCATCACGCAAGGCCTTCAGCCGCGCGAATACATGCGCGCGCTCAACAGCAAGCGGATCATCCATCAACGTACCATAATCGGAAATCGCGCGCGCTGCACGCATGATCGCTTCATAGCCAGTGCAACGGCAAAGATTGCCTTGCAGCGCCTTTTCGATCTCAGCATCTACAGGCTTTGGATTGCGCATCCACAAACCATAAAGCGACATGACGAAGCCCGGGGTGCAGAAGCCGCATTGCGAGCCGTGAAAATCGATCATCGCCTTTTGCACCGGATGCAGGCCGCCGTCGGAGCCGCGCAGATGCTCGATGGTTACGACATGACAACCATCCAGCGACCCCACGAAGCGGATGCAAGCATTCACACTTTCATAGACGAGTTCATCACCAATGACTTTCCCGACCAGCACTGTGCAGGCACCACAATCCCCTTCACCGCAGCCTTCCTTGCTGCCGCGCAATTTGCAAGACAGGCGCAGATAATCGAGCAAGGTTTCAGTCGGTGAAATGCGGTCGAGCTCAACTGTCTCGCCGTTCAGCAGAAAGCGGATATTATGTCTGACTGCTTGACCCATACCGCTCAACTCCCGCGATAGGTTGAATAGGAAAATGGCGAAACCAGAAGCGGCACATGATAATGCGCCTTTTCGTCGGAAATACCAAAACGGAGTGGCACCACATCCAGAAACGGGATCACACCGTCCCTTTTGCCGAAATACTCACCGACATGGAAAAGCAGCTCATATGAACCAGCATGCAGCGCATCGCCCGCAAGCAACGGCTCACCGCAGCGACCATCCGCATTGGTGCGAATTTCGCGCAAGATTTCTGCCTGCTGATTCTCGATCCGGCGCAATTCGATGCGCAGATTTGCCGCTGGTTTACCATTGACCGTATCAAGGACATGCGTCGTTAACCGGCCCTGACCGCTTGCTTGGCTTCCCATTTATACTCCTGCCGCCTGCACGATTCTTCCGACATTACCGTCAGAACCATTTCAAGCACTTGTTTTTGTGTGATTTATTTCTCGCAAAACGTGAATGTTTGCCAACCACACTTGTTCCCTATTTTGAGTATTTACCGAAGTTCTGTCTTGGGAAAGATGATAATCGTTGGATGTCTTTCAAAATTTTGAGGGGGAATGATCCGCATAAATCTTTATTATCATAGGCAAAATAAACAAAAATCGAGGGAATTCCATATGAGTTATCCGCGCAATCTGGTTGGTTATGGCCGCAACACACCGGATCCACGCTGGCCCGGCGGGGCCAATATTGCCGTGCAGTTCGTCGTCAACTATGAGGAAGGCGGCGAAAGCTGCATTCTCGACGGTGATCCCGCATCCGAATGCCTGCTTTCGGAAATCGTCGGCGCGCAGGCTTGGAACGGCCAGCGCAATCTCAATATGGAATCGATCTACGAATATGGCGCCCGCTCCGGCTTCTGGCGCTTGTGGCGCGCGTTCACGCGACGCAACATGCCGGTAACGGTCTATGGCGTGACACTTGCCATGGAGCGCAACCCCGAAGCCATCAGCGCCATGAAGGAAGCCGACTGGGAAATCGCCAGCCACGGCCTGCGCTGGTGGGAATATAAGGATGTTCCCGAAGAGGTTGAACGCGAACATATTCGTGAAGCCGTGCGTCTGCACACAGAGATTACCGGCTCGCGCCCGCTCGGTATCTACCAGGGCAAGCCCTCGGACAATACGCTTAAGCTCGTGATGGAGGAAGGCGGCTTTCTCTACTCCGCCGATTCCTATGCCGATGAGCTTCCTTACTGGGTGAAAGGACCAAACGGTCCGCATCTCATCGTACCCTATACGCTCGACGCCAATGATATGCGCTTTGCCACGCCACAGGGCTTTAACTCCGGCGATCAGTTCTACACCTACCTCAAAGACACATTCGACGTGCTTTATCGCGAGGGTGCAGAGGGCGCACCGAAGATGATGTCGGTTGGTCTGCATTGCCGCCTTGTCGGTCGCCCGGGCCGTGCGGCGGCCCTTGAGCGCTTCCTTGATTACGTGCAGAGCCATGACAAGGTATGGGTTGCCAAGCGCGTCGATATTGCGCGTCACTGGCACGAATATCACAGGCCGAAACAGGTCGATATTGTGCCATCCAAGGCCAGTAAGGCGGATTTTGTTGCACGCTATGGCGGGATTTTCGAGCATTCGCCATGGATTGCCGAACGCGCCTATGACATGGGTCTGACGGAACTGGCCGATTCTGCTTCCGGCCTTCATACGGTGCTGGTGCGTGCATTTCGCGCTGCATCAGACGATGAAAAGCTCGGTGTATTGCGCGCCCATCCCGATCTTGCAGGAAAGCTTGCGGCGGCGAAGCGCCTGACACCGGAATCCACTTCCGAGCAGGCATCTGCCGGTCTTGATGCTTTGAGCGATGACGAGCGCAAGACATTCACCGAACTCAACGATGCCTATACGCAGAAATTCGGCTTTCCTTTCATCATTGCCGTCAAGGGTCGTAACGCCCAGGAGATTCTCCATGCTTTCAAACGGCGTGTTGAAAACACGAAACAAGCGGAGATGGAAACCGCATGTGAACAGGTCGAGCGCATCGCGCTGCTGCGGCTAAAAGATATTCTTCCCGAAACATTATATTGATTAGGAATTCCCGATGAGCCGTAATTATTACGCACCGACCGGTGGCCTGCCACCACAGACGCAAATTCTGACCGATCGTGCTATGTTCACCGAAGCCTATGCGGTTATTCCGAAAGGCACATTCAGCGATATCGTCACAAGCTTTCTGCCCTTCTGGGACAAGACGCGTTTATGGATCATTGCCCGCCCGCTCTCGGGTTTTGCCGAGACTTTCTCGCAATATATCATGGAAGTACAATCCGGCGGCGGCAGCAACCGCCCGGAACTCGATGACGGCGCACAGGGCGTGCTGTTTGTTGTCGAAGGTGAAATCACCGTCACGCTTGACGGCCAGGATCATGTGCTGAGCGAAGGTGGTTATGCCTATCTGCCGCCAAAGAGCGGCTGGACGCTTCGCAACAATTCCGGCGCTGTCGCGCGCTTCCATTGGGTGCGCAAAGCTTACGAATATGTTGATGGCCTTGATGTGCCGGAACCGCTTTTCCTGAATGAAAAGAACATTGCACCAACGCCTATGCCGGACACCAATGGCGCATGGGCAACAACGCGCTTTGTTGATCCGAACGATCTGCGTCACGACATGCATGTCACCGTGGTTACATTTGAACCGGGTGGTGTGATCCCTTTTGCAGAAACCCATGTGATGGAACACGGGCTTTATGTGCTGGAAGGCAAAGCCGTCTATCGGCTCAATCAGGACTGGGTGGAAGTAGAAGCCGGTGATTTCATGTGGCTGCGCGCCTTCTGCCCGCAAGCTTGCTATGCCGGTGGACCGGGCAAGTTCCGCTATTTGCTTTATAAGGACGTCAATCGTCACATGAAGCTGTCGCGCTAACGGTCTGAACTTCAGTAAGAAGCATATAGGTTCGGCGGCTTAAGCAGCGGCCTATGGCTCATAATTCTCAGAAAGAGTTATGCATTAAAAGCGGCGAGTTATATCTCGTCGCTTTTAATGTATTTCCACTTACGTTAAATAACAATAACATTTAACAACAACTGTTAATTTATTATTTTATACATAACAAAAAATAGTAAATTAAAAAAATTTTAATAATCTATTGTAAATAAAACTATCTCGTGCTTAGATTAAAAGCATAATAACACTAACTTCTTATCAATATATACATGCAAAGAGAATATTCCATGAAGACAAGCTGTCGGGTCATTTCTGCAATCGCCGCAACTACAATTTTCTGCGCGCCAGCTTTTTCGGCTCCTCTACCCGGCGGCGCGAGCACCTTACAGGAGACTTACGAAGATTGGACCGTTTCCTGCCAATCAACCAAAGAAGCGACAGTTTGCGCTATCCGTCAGGATCAGAGTAGCGCGCAAACGGGACAGCGCGTTTTAACTGCTGAATTACGCAATATAGCTGGCGGCAAGGTTGAAGGCGTCATTTTAATGCCATTCGGCCTTGATCTTGCAAAAGGCGCTACACTCAAGACTGATGAGACAGCCGGACCAACTTTAACTTTTTCAACTTGCCTTCCACAGGGTTGCCTTACACCCGTTAGTTTTGACGCCAAGCAGGTAGCAGCTCTGAAGGCTGGAGCTAATTTGAATGTCAATGCTACAGCACTTAGCCCAAGCCAGCCTGTTGCTTTTAAAGTTTCGCTGAAAGGCTTTGGCGCTGCACTTGACCGTATTATTGCACTTACGAAATAATTTGGGGCTTAAGATTTTAGGGGGCATTTGATTTTAGCGGATACTAAACGATATCTGCAGCATCAAAAATCAAGCCGTACGACCAAGGTCGTACGGCCTTTTCTTTGTCGGTCGAGAGTGCCACGGCTAGACGAGCGGCTTGAGTGAAATAAACAGCCGAGCCAGAGAACGCCGCCAGCGCATGGTCATCAGCACAGAAACGATTGCCAGCCCCGCGGCCAGACCAAGCCACACACCAGCACCACCGAGCTTGAACTGAAAAGCAAGCAGCGCACCCAACGGCAGACCAACACCCCAATATCCAACCAGTGCCATATACATTGGCACGCGCGTGTCACGCAGACCGCGCAACATGCCTGCAGCGACAGCCTGCGCCCCATCCACAATCTGGAACAGCGCGGCCAGTGCCAGGAATGTGACAGCCAGCTCGATCACAGCAAAATTCTCTGGATCCTTGAGGTTGAGGAACACGCCGATAAACACGCGTGGAATCAGAATCATCAACAAGCCCATGATCGCCATGAAACCGACGCCGAGCGCATAGGCGCTCCAACCGGCATAGGCCACGGCTTGCGGATCGCCGCGTCCATAAGCACGACCGACACGGACCGTTGCCACCTGCCCAAAGCCGAGCGGCACCATGAAGCTGAGCGATGCAACCTGAATGGCAACCGCATGGGCTGCCATAGCGGTCGGGCCGATATAGCCCATCATAATAACAGCGGCATAGAAGATCGAGGTCTCGAACACGAAGGTCAGCGCCATCGGAAAGCCGATGCGCCAGAGTTCGATCAGGCGCGGCCAGTCAGCCCGCCAGAAACGACCGAACAGGCGATAGCGGCGGAACCGGCGATGCCGCACCGTGATAAACGCCATGCCGAGGAACATCATGATGCTCGAGAGCGTGGTTGCAATACCGGCACCATGCAGTTCCATGCGTGGAAAGCCGAAATGTCCGAAAATCAATGTCCAGCCAGCAAGCGCGTTAAAGCCGATAGCGGCGGCAGCAATCAGCAGCGTCCACATAGGCTTTTCCATCGCCGCAAAAAACGAACGCAGCACGATATAAAAAAGATAAGGCAACAATGCCCATTGCAGCGTGTGCATGAAATCGGTGGAGCGCGCAGCAATTTCAGGCTGCTGGCCAAGAAGCAGAAAAATCTCCTCACAGTGCCAGAGTATGATCCAGATCGGGATCGAAATGATAATCGCCGACCACATGCCCTGACGCACCGTACGGCGCACATCGCGCACCGAGTGACGGTTCTTGCCGAGCGCAATGGCAATCATCGGCATCACAGCCGAGACAAGGCCCATCGAGAAGATCATCAACGTGTGGTAAAAGCTGGTGGCAAGCAGTGCCGAGGCCAGCGTATCCTTGCCGAGCCGCCCGATGAAGATCACGTCAGTGGCGGTGAGTGCAGCCTGCGAAAGATTAGTCAGGATCAGCGGCCAGCCGAGCTTCAGGGCTGTAGCCATCTCCCGCGTCCAGCGCTGGGCACCGCTCAAATGTGGCTCGTGAAAGCCTGCATCAACCGTATTGGTCACAAGTCACTCCCCGATTGTCCGTGACCAAAAGCCGACCGGACAATCTATAAAGAAAGCACGCGCTGAGACATCACAGGCTCAGAGACCATGTCAATCTGAGGAGAATAGCGCGCGATACGAATATCGATCGCCCCATGCCGGCTAAGAGCTTTCATCGCTATTGCGACTTTGCTCCCACTTTTCGGTTTCTTCAGCCTCTGATGGGAACGTTGTGTATGTTCCAGAGGCTGATCCGGAGCCAAGCGGGCTGCGCATCGATTTGCACAAAATTGAAGCACAATGGATAGCAGAGTTGCATGAAGAAGCAACACATCATGAAAGCTAATTTCTCATCTGCTGACATAGTTAGAAATAAAAACCCCGCCCGAAGCCATGGCTTTGAGCGGGGTTTTATATTCATCCGAATAAAGCTTACGCGAAGTCGAGAGCGCGGTCGCCGTCTTCGTCTTTAATACGCGATGGCAGGCCGATCTGGTTCAGGATGTGGAGGAAAGGCTTCGGGTTCAGCTCTTCCACATTGACCATCTTCTTCACGTCCCATTCGCCCGAAGCGATCAGGATAGCGGCTGCAACCGGCGGAACACCAGCAGTGTAGGAAATGCCCTGCGAGCCCACTTCATTATAGGCGTCCTTATGGTCGGCAACGTTATAGATGAAGACTTCCTTCTCCTTGCCGTCCTTGGTGCCTTTGACGAAATCACCGATGCAGGTCTTGCCGGTGTAATCCGGTGCAAGCGACGATGGATCAGGCAGAACAGCCTTGACCACCTTGAGCGGCACGACTTCCAGACCTTCAGCGGTCTTGACCGGCTGTTCGGACAGGAGGCCGAGATTGTTCAGCACCGTGAAGACGTTGATGTAGTGATCGCCAAATCCCATCCAGAAACGCACATCGGCATTCGGATAGTTCTTGGAAAGCGAATGCACTTCATCATGGCCCGTCATATAGGCCTTGCTCGGGCCAACAACGGGCAGGTCAAAAGTTTGGCCGACTTCAAACATCTTGTTCGACTGCCACTGACCACCCTGCCACGAATAAACCGTGCCGGTGAATTCGCGGAAGTTGATTTCAGGGTCGAAGTTGGTCGAGAACCAGCGGCCATGCGAACCGGCATTGATGTCAACGATGTCGATGGATTTGACTTCATCAAGATAATCGTCAGCTGCCAGACGCGCATAGGCATTGACCACGCCGGGATCAAAGCCAATACCGAGAATGGCTGTGATGCCCTTCTCTTCACATTCCTTGAGGTGCTTCCATTCGTAGTTGCCATACCACGGTGGTGTCTCGCAGATCTTCTTCGGATCTTCATGGATCGCAGTGTCCATGTAAGCCACGCCCGTATCGATACAGGCGCGAAGGACCGACATATTGAGGAAGGCCGAGCCGACATTGATGACGATCTGAACGCCTGTCTTCTCAATCAAAGCTTTGGTTGCTTCAATATCCATCGCGTTCAGCGCATGCGCTTCCAGTTTCACCTCGGTCTTGAGGCTCTTCTTTTCATGCACGCTATCGATAATCTTGCGGCATTTCTCAACCGTGCGGGACGCAATATGGATATCGCCCAATATGTCAGAGTTTTGCGCACATTTATGTGCAACAACCTGTGCCACGCCCCCGGCGCCGATAATGAGAACGTTCTTCTTCATTTTCTGTCGATGCTTCCTCTTCCAGCGGTTACCCGCGTCTTTTTAGTTAACTGACGCATTATCCTGCGCAAAACTGCTTCGCGCTTTTGCTGGAAATGCTTGCCTGTTTCTCGTCCCCGGCGCTCTCATCCGCGGAACCTGTTTAAGTTTTACGCCGCTGAATAAGACCGCGGCGCAGGGTTCAGGAGAGCGAACCCTCGAAATCCGCGTAATCAAATTCGCGGACAACTCTGATCGTGCCGTCAAGTTCACGCACGGCAATGGCTGGCATTTTCACGCCATTAAACCAGTTCTTTTTGACCATGGTATAACCGGCCGCATCTTCAAATGAGAGGCGGTCGCCGATAGCCAGCGGTTTGTCGAAAGTGAACTCGCCGAAAACATCACCCGCGAGGCAAGACTTGCCGCAGATCATATAGCTGTACTCGCCATTGTTCGGCGCCATCTTCGCTTTTTCGCGATAGATGAGCAGATCAAGCATATGCGCTTCAATCGAGCTATCGACGATTGCGAGGTTCTTGCCGTTAAACAGCGTATCGAGAACCGTCACTTCCAGCGTCGTGGTCTTGGTGATCGAAGCTTCGCCCGGCTCCAGATAAACCTGTACGCCAAACTTTTCCGAGAACGCCTTCAGGCGAGCACAGAATTCATCGACCGGATAATCGTCGCCCGTGAAATGGATGCCGCCGCCAAGGCTCACCCATTCAACGCGATGCAAGAGCGAGCCGAACTTTTCTTCGATGTCGGTCAGCATTTTGTCAAAAAGACCGAAATCGGAATTTTCGCAATTGTTATGGATCATAAAGCCGGAAACAAGGTGCATGACCTTTTCAACCCCAGCCATATCCCATTCACCAAGACGACTGAACGGGCGCGCCGGATCAGCTAGATCAAAGGTTGAGGACGAAACGCCGGGGTTCAGGCGCAAACCACGCTTGATATTGGCAGCTTTGTTAGCAAAGCGTTCCAACTGACTGATTGAATTGAAGATGATTTTATCGGCATGGCTGACGACTTCATCGATCTCGTTGTCGGCATAAGCCACGCTGTAAGCATGGGTTTCGCCGCCGAATTTTTCCTGTCCAAGACGCACTTCATAAAGCGAAGACGAAGTTGTGCCGTCCATATATTCGCTCATCAGATCAAACACCGACCATGTGGCAAAGCATTTCAGCGCCAGCAGCGCCTTTGCGCCTGACTTCTCGCGCACATAGGCAACTCTTTCCATGTTGCGCTTCAGCTTGGTCTTGTCGATCAGATAGTAAGGCGTCTGGATCATGGTCGTTCCGGGTCGTCAGTTAGGGGAGATGGCCTGTCCAGTTGTCTGGCGGGCGCGTTATTTGGCTATATCTAGCCCTCACAATCACAGGCTTATAGGAACCTTGTGACAGAAACACAAATCCGCCACAGACGTTTTGAGAAAAATTTCTCCAACGCAGCGGCGGATTTTGAATTCTGTGCTTCATATAAGGCTTTTCATCTTAAATTGAACCCCTGTTGATTTTTATTGAGGTTGTTTTACTTCAAGCCCCATTCCGAAGTTCGAAAAAGCATTTTATAAGAACGCAAACGCGTGCGGACAGCGGGCATCAACCCGCCTCTGAAATGCGGGATAGGGCTAGGGTAAGAAATGCAGACCGAGAATCCAGCCGCCACTGCCAAAGCAGGGGCTACTGCAGGCTGGGGAGAATTATTCGCGGGCAGAAATGCGATCCGTTCGCTAACGCTCGTGGGTGGAGTTGCGCTCCACGCCATCAATGTTTTCATTGCTACAACCATATTGCCAACCGTGGTCGCCGATATTGGCGGCATGGACTATTATGCATGGAATACGGCGCTGTTCGTAACAGCGTCCATTCTTGGCTCGGCACTTGTGCCCAAACTTCTGTCGCAGGCAGCGCCACGCAACGCCTATCTGGTGGCAGCAGTCATTTTCGCCATCGGCACTCTTGCCTGTGGTTTTGCACCGTCGATGCCCGCCATGCTTGGTGGTCGCGTGGTGCAGGGAATGGGCGGCGGTATGTTGCTGGCGCTGTCTTATGCGATGATCCGCATCGTATTCAGTGAGCGGCTCTGGCCAAGAGCTATTGCGCTTGTATCGGGCATGTGGGGCGTGGCAACGCTGGTAGGCCCTGCTGTTGGCGGCATCTTTGCCGAGCTTGGACAATGGCGCGCGGCCTTTTGGTCGCTGGTGCCGGTGATCGGTATTTTTGCCGTTATGGCGATGATGGTTCTGCCCAAAGAAATCAGCAATACGGAGAATAAAGACCGGCTGGCATGGCCGCAGCTTATCCTGCTTACACTCGCCGTGCTGATCATTTCGGCCGCCAGTATTTCACCGAGCGCGTTTTGGAATATTGCAGGCGTTGTGATCGCACTTGCGGTGCTGATGCTGCTCGTATGGGTCGAGCACCGGTCCACACAGCGCATTCTGCCAAAAGGTACATTCAGCCTGAGCCGTCTTGGTGCGCTCTATCTCACCATGGGCTTTCTCGGTGGATCAGTGACCAGTTCGGAAGTGTTCGTCCCGCTGTTCTTCCAGGTTCTTCATAACCAGTCACCCCTGATTGCCGGCTATCTTGCGGCTTTGATGGGTGGAAGCTGGACGCTGGGCTCTATCGGCTCCTCCGGGGTAACGGGCAAAAGCGTGAACCGGGTAATCCTTGCGGCTCCCATCATGGGCGTTCTCGGCATGATCACACTTGCAGTCCTTGTTCCACCCGGCAGCGACGGCGAGTGGACCGCGCTTGTACCGATCTGCCTTGCCATGATCATCGTGGGTTTTGGTGTCGGCATGACATGGCCGCATCTTCTTACACGCATTTTCAAGCGAGCAGATGTGAGCGATCAGAATCTGGCTTCGGCTTCACTGACAACGGTTCAACTGTTCACCACGGCCATGGGGGCGGCACTCGCTGGTATGGTGGCCAATCTTGCCGGTCTCAGCAATCCCGGCGGCGTGGTGGGCACGGCTAATGCGGCGCTCTGGCTGTTCAGCGGCTTTGCCATCATGTCAGGCATTGCACTTTTTGCAGCAATCGCACTGGTGCGGAGCTCTCGTTGAACTAAAAACGGGGCTTTCGGGGCATAACATGCTCCGATAGCCTGTCTGATTAGAACACCTTTCCTTGAGACTGCATTTGGATTCGATTTAATTGCGCGATGAAGTCCAGCTGATTAACTCTTGATGTCGGGACACATAAGCATTATTCCGACTTCCGTAATCGTCTGCCGAATATCGGCAAATCACGACCTCCGCGGAAGCCACCCTGAAGGCAGCCTCACGCGATCCCCCATGATTGCGATAAAAGACGTTCGCTTCATCTGAAGCGAATACCGTGAAAAGCGAAACAGAGACAGTTCCGACATGAGCAGCAATTTTTATCAGGAAACCGTTCTTGACGTTCACCATTGGACCGACAGACTGTTTTCATTCCGCACCACGCGTGATCAGGGCCTTCGCTTCCAGAGCGGCCAATTTATCATGATTGGTCTTGAAGTGAACGGGAAACCGCTGCTCCGTGCCTATTCGATTGCTTCCAGCATCTATGATGAACAGCTCGAATTTTTCTCAATCAAGGTGCAGGACGGTCCCCTGACTTCGCGTCTTCAGCACCTCAAAGAAGGCGACAAGCTGATTGTTGGTAAAAAACCAGTCGGTACGCTGCTTTATGACAACCTCATTCCGGGCGACAACCTGTGGCTGCTGTCAACGGGTACAGGCCTTGCGCCGTTCCTGTCTATCATCCGCGATCTTGAAGCCTATGAGCGCTACAAGAAAATCATTCTCGTACATGGTGTGCGTGAAGTGAACGAGCTGGCCTATGCTGACCTCATCACCAAGGAACTGCCGGAAGACGAATTCTTGGGTGAAATGGTGCGCGAGAAGCTGATTTACTATCCGACCGTGACACGCGAAGAATTCCGCAATCAGGGCCGCCTCACTGATCTCATCAGCTCCGGCAAGATTTTTGAAGATCTGGGCCTGCCGAAATTCTCAGAACAAGATGACCGGATGATGCTTTGTGGGAGCCCTGAAATGCTGGCCGACATGCGCGTCATTCTTGAAGGCCTTGGCCTTGAAGAAGGCAGCCAGAGTGAGGCCGGTCACTTCGTCATCGAAAAGGCTTTCGTCGAAAAGTGAGTGCGGATATATAAGTTTGATGAGGGAGGCGTCTGCCTCCCTTTATTTTATCCAGACTTAGCCTTATGCTCAGATCATGATAAAATGTTCGAGTACCCCCAGCATCGCGCTCCTGTGATTTAAGCATTCAATCAGCGGGAGCATGAACGCAAGCAAACCACGCGTTTCTTGCGCAGTTTTCGCTTGGCTATATGCGAGCGGATAAATGCCGGTCTCACCGGCACTCATGCAGTGAGCATTATCATGAAAAATTTCTTTGAAAGCCCATTCAAGGGCATCACCCTCGACAAACAGGTCACCAATCCAAACATCATCGTTGGGCGTTTCAGCTATTATTCCGGCTATTATCATGGCCATAGCTTTGACGACTGCGCTCGCTTCCTCCTGCCTGATGAAGGTGCCGATAAGCTGATCATTGGCAGCTTCTGCTCAATCGGATCAGGTGCGGCCTTCATCATGGCAGGCAATCAAGGCCATCGGCATGACTGGATCAGCACCTTCCCGTTCTTCTTCATGCCAGAAGTGGAACTCTTTGCCGGTTCAGAGAATGGTTACGCCCCTGCAGGCGATACGGTCATTGGTAACGATGTCTGGATTGGCTCTGAAGCCATTATCATGGCAGGTGTCCAAATTGGCCATGGCGCGATTATTGGCACGCGTGCACTGGTGACGCGTGATGTCGCGCCTTATACGATTGTTGGAGGCAACCCTGCCCGGCCCATCCGTTCACGTTTCGATGAGAACAGCGTCAGCAAGCTTTTGGAAATGCGGTGGTGGGACTGGACTGACGATCAGCTGAAAGCCGCAATGCCAACGCTGACGAGCGGTAATGTGGAAGCGCTGTATAGCTATTGGCAGAGCAACGTTTGCGACAAATGACCGAAAGCATGTCGAGGAACAGTGTGAAAGGCCCAAGCGGTGAAATCAGTCCAGTGCACTGATTTATGATCCCGCTGCAATCAAACAAAGATGCGCGTTGAAGCGGAGGTTTACCCCCCCGTTCTTCGCATTGTTCCTTGCATATTTGGTCATTTCAGGTGCTATTTCCATCAAATAATGTGTCCTGAAACCAGGGCACGAGGGACCTGTCCGCGAGCTGTGGCAGGCCCTCTTCTGGATAGCGCACTACCACCTTGTCCGCCAACGAAGCGCATTACATCAGCCTTTAAAAAACATGATTGATTTATTCATATTTCCATGCCAGAAATAAATGACTGACTATCAGTCAGTGAATAGGCAACCTGAAAGATCCGCTAAAGTGTGCGTGCAGGTCTTTCGGGTTGTCGGCATCAACAACAACGAGACATGAGTGTTGCAGCCTGTTTGAGCTCATTTGAAAACGTGGAAAGCGAAGTTGCAAAGCCGCTTCCACCAAAAGACTTGAACGCCGCAGCAGAAGCGAGATCCTATGTTCCACAATACAGAGCAGTGGCCCTACATCGTTACCCTTGCCGAAGGCCCATCGACAATTGAGGAGTTGCGTGCGTTTTTTAAATGTTGGAATGCATGGCTCGATGAAGGGAAGCCTTTTATTGCCATTCGCCGCTTTGTTGACGAGGCGGCTCTTATTCACCCGGAGGGTGCTCCGCGTGAAATCAAGCAATGGCTCCAACTGAATGCAGAGCGCATCCGCAATCAGGTCATGGGCATGATTAGCATTGTGCCGGAATCCGTGTATGAGGAAGCAAGCCGAATGGATGCAGAAAAGCTGTTCCGTGTACCCGCCGGCACCTTTTCGAATGTGGAAGCGGCATTGCACTGGCTTGAAGACCGCGTGGTGCGCCCCAACAAGCTTGCTTTTGACAGAGCGGCGATCCGCGAGAAACTGGAAGCAGCCTGAAAACCGGAGTGAAGGATTTGCCAGCAGCCACTAAGACAAAGCCCCGCACCAAACCGGCGGAAATACGCCGCAGCGAGCTTATGACGGCTGCTGAAACGATCTTTCTGCAAAAGGGTTTCGCGGCTACGAGCGTCGATGAGATTGTGCGCAAGGCCGATGTCGCCAAGGGCACATTCTATCTGCATTTTCGCAGCAAGGACGATATTCTTGTGGCATTACGCGAGCGCTTCATTGCCATTTATTGCGAGCGACTTGATAACGAAATGAATAGCGTTCCAGCCCATGACTGGAGCAAGCGCCTTGCTGTCTGGGCCAGCACAGGAATTACGAGCTATCTCGAAAACTACCGTCTTCACGATCTGGTTTTCCATGATTTTCACCCACCCACGCGCCACGCAATGCAGGAAAATCCCGCTATTGTTCGACTTGACCAGTTGTTGAGCGAAGGCAAGGCAGCGGGTGCATGGTCAGTCGAAAACACACGTTTGCTGGCGACGCTGCTGTTTCATGCGTTGCATGGTGCTGTCGATGATTTTATCATCCGCTCAAACATCACAGAGCGCGATGAAATGGTTCGCGGCGTTCAGGATCTGTTTTTAAAAGCAGTCAGATCTTAAACTTAGTCACTTTTTGACGCCAAACACATGTTCCGGCCCTGGAAATGAACGGGCGCGCACTTCGTCAGCATAGGCTTTGGCAGCATCCGACACTTGTGGCGCAAGCTCCGTGAAGCGCTTGACGAAACGCGGCGTAAAATCCTGAAACAACCCAAGCATATCGTCTGAAACCAGAATCTGACCATCACAGGCAGGCGAGGCGCCAATACCGATTGTCGGGATCGACAAAGTTTGCGTGATTTCACGCGCCAGCGGTTCGACCGTGCCTTCAATGACCAGAGCGAATGCGCCTGCATCGGCAATGGCCTGCGCATCGCGGCGGATGCGATGGGCTTCCACATCGTCACGTCCAAGTGAGCGGAACCCGCCAACCGTGTTCACCTGCTGCGGCATCAGTCCGACATGACCGAACACCGGTACGCCGCGCTTGACGAGGAATTCGACCGTCTCGGCCATTTCCTCGCCGCCTTCAAGCTTCACGCCGTCGCAGCCGGTTTCCTGCATAATTCGAGCCGCATTACGGAAAGCCTGTTCTTTGGACTCCTGATAAGAACCAAATGGCAGATCGACAGTCACACAGGCATGTTCAACACCGCGCATCACAGCCTGTCCATGTGCGATCATCATATCGAGCGTAACAGCAAGCGTTGAATCCATGCCATAAAGCACCATGCCTACAGAATCGCCCACCAGAAGCAGATCGCAATGCGGATCGAGCAGACGGGCGATAGGTGTTGTATAGGCCGTGAGGCTGACAATCGGGCGTTCACCCTTCATTGCCTGGATTGCCTTCGGTGAAACGCGCTTTTTCTTAACGGTGACGCTCATGTCAGGCGGCCTTTTCCTGCGCCACATGCGCGATCACCCTGTTGTCCAGAAGACGCGTCGAACCAAGCCGCACAAATAGCGCAACAAGCACCGGCCTGCCCTGCACAGAGGTCAGACGTTCCAGAGTTTCAGGGTCACGCAAGGCGACGACTTCAGGTATAGCCAGCGTTTCCGCTTCAATAAAAGTGCGAATTGCGGCCTCCAACGTATCTGGATCGTCAATGCCAGAGCGATACAGCCGCTCGGCTTCATCAAGTGCCCTTGGCACGATAATCGCAGCAGCGCGTTGCTCGGCCGTCAGATAGACATTGCGCGATGAACAGGCCAATCCGTCATCTTCACGCACTGTCTCAACACCAACGACCCGAACCGGGATCGCCATATCATCCACCATACGGCGGATAATAACGAGTTGTTGAAAATCCTTCTCACCGAAGTAAGCGGCGTCCGACCCAACGATGTTGAAAAGCTTGCTGACGACGGTCGCGACACCCGCAAAATGGCCGGGACGCGCCTCGCCCTCCATCTGATTGCCGAGCCTCGGCACATCGACAACCGTCTGCATCGGACGTGGATACATATCCGATACGGCAGGAGCAAAGAGGAAATCCACCTTCGCGTCGCGGAGCAGATTTGCATCGCGCTCAAGATCACGCGGATATTTATCAAGATCTTCGTTGGCACCAAATTGCAGCGGATTGACAAAGATCGAAACGACGGTGACGTCATTGTCCTCGCGCGAGCGGCGAACAAGTTCGAGGTGCCCTTTGTGCAGATAGCCCATGGTTGGCACGAGGCCGATAGATTTACCGCTCTTGCGCGCTGCGCCAAGCGCCAGCCGCAAGTCTTCAATCGTATGGATGATCTGCATGAGGGTCTCCCTGCCAACAACCAGATTTTGCCGCAGTCCTACAGCGCCCCCTCAAAGATGACAACAGCGCATTTTCTAGTAAATAGCCGATAAGAGCACGCTCTTAGTTGCCAACCGCACCGCTGACTGTGCCACCCACTGTTCTGCCAAAGCGGTCGATCTGCTCATTGTAAGTTCGGCGTGTATTCGGATCGAAGACAGCAATCGGCGCACTGACAACCAGCGAAGCGGCCGAGCCAACCCCCTGCGCCGTACCGAGAGCCACTGCGCCGAGACGCTCACCCAGCCCGATATCGGAATCGGTGATGGTCTGGCCCGTGACGAGGCGCTGGCCGATCAACTGAACGACTTCCGGACTCGATGCAAACTTGCCATGATTGAGGCTGTCACCCGCCTTGAGCTGTGTAAGGTCAATCACCGTTATGCCAGCCTTCTCAAGCTGCGAGCGATAAGGCTCCACTGACGGATCGATCTGACCGAGACGATCAACATTGCCGGATATGAAGCGCGATGCCCGAAGCGCGCGATCATCACGCGAGGTAAACAGCGTGAAACGCGGATGTTCCTTGCCCATCGCACGGAACTGTTTGTTGAAAACATCGACATCGAGATCGGGGGAGGCAAGAATGACGTCGGTGATCTTGCGATCCACGCGCTTGTCGCGAATGGCCATCTGCCGCAAGGCTTCCACTGTCAGCCAGCTCCCCATGGAATGCGCCATGATCGTGATATCCTTGACGCGCGGGTCTTCGGCAATCTTGCGCAGCACGTTTTCCAGTGCATCACGCGAGTAATTGGTGCTTTCCTTGTCGTAATTGTAATCAAATACGCTGCCACGTGACGGCCATGTGAAAATAACAGGAGCAACATCAGCGCCTGAATCATGCACAATCTGCGCAAAGCGGTAGACCGAATCTTCAAATGTATTGTTGAAGCCGTGCACGAACACCATCACACGGCGTGATTTGGGTAGACTTTGATTGAGCCATTGCCGTGCACCCGTTTCGCTGTTTATGGCCTTCACCTCAACGGTCGTGAATTCCTTAAACGGATCAGCTGGCAACTTCTTCGGCCACTGAACTTCACCGATTTTACGATTCTTATCCGGTGGAATTGAAACCACAATCTGCGTGAGACTTAGATCCTGATCGCGTTCTCCCGAGTATAAAGTTCCCGGATCACCAGAAGGTGCACGCGTCGTGGCAACCATAAGATTGACTTTAGAAGCACCCGGAACGCTTGCGGCAACAGGGATGAGGACACCGTCCGGGCGGCTGGCGCAACCGGCAACGAGAGTCAGAATTATAAGCAATGCTGGGGCAGTACGACGAAATATGCTCCGCAAAACCTTGTTCTCCTGACAAAACCCGAACGCGAAAGTGCTTATAGTATATTCTTTACGCGAACGGATATGCCAAGTCCTAAATGTTGGCAATCATGGAAAGACTGTGGAGTTGCGGCTTCTTGGTTACACAAAGGGCGCGAAAAGGCCGCCATAGCTGACGGCCTTTTATGTTATCAAAGCTTTGCAGAAAGCCAGTCGCGGGCAATGCGCGCATCATCCTCGACCAGCGCATGACCAACACCGGGCAACCGCTGGGCGTCGAGATCAGCACCTCCTTCTTTCAGCGCCTTTTCCAACGGACCGGACAAGGCACCGTAAAGATCATCAGCACCGCCCAGAAGCAGAACGGAGGCATCCGACAAGTCAGCTTCCGGCGGCTGTTCCAGGATTTCGATGCTGCGCAACAGAACTGCCTTGCGTACAATATGCGGATAAAGCCGCATGAAGGCTCCAATCAGGTTTGCCCCGTTGGAATAGCCAAGAAACGCTGTGCGCTCCGGATCAAGCCCATAGGATTTGATCGCACCTTCGACAAAAGCCTCGAAAGCTTCTGCCTCCGAACGAATGTCAGCCTGATCGAACCGGTTCATGGTGAAGCGACGGAACCAGCGCTGTGTGCCTTCTTCCGTACTGCGACCACGCACCCCCACCAAGGTAGCATTGGGCGCAATCTTGTGGGCAAGCGGCATAAGATCGTTCTCATTGCCACCCGTCCCATGCAGGAGAATGAGCGCCGTGCCATCCGGATTTTCCGGCAGGTAGACACGATGCACAAAAGGCAGGTCACGATAGATTACCCGTTCCTCGCCCGGAGCCGAGAATTGCGGCATCCGCATACGGATTGCGGTCTCCTTATCCTCGTTGCCCGGAGGGACAAACAGCGTCTGCCCGAGATTTTCAACGCTCTCGTCCACAGCAAAGCCGGGACCGTCGGTTGCAAGTTCGAACAGAGTACCGCCCGGCTCACGCACATAGAGTGACGCAAAATATTTGCGGTCATGGACATTGGTTTCGCTGGAATTGAGCGAAGCCAGCTCCTTTTCCACCCGCGCAATCTCCTTGGTGTCTGTCGCACGGAAAGCCACGTGGTCTGCAATCCCGGTTCCAGGAATACCCGGCCAGAAACCTGTTGCATCGCGCACGTCGATGGCATCGCCTGAATCGGAGACCA
The DNA here is from genome assembly GCF_014397025.1 of Ochrobactrum sp. Marseille-Q0166. Lineage (NCBI taxonomy): Bacteria > Pseudomonadati > Pseudomonadota > Alphaproteobacteria > Hyphomicrobiales > Brucellaceae > Ochrobactrum > Ochrobactrum sp. Marseille-Q0166. Next base: position 2,221,455 of record NZ_JACJUO010000001.1, read on the forward strand.
GACGATCAATCGTCCCTTCCTTGGCCTGAGCATGGAAGCCGAAATAGCGCTCGATAAAGCTGACAGTTTGTTCGGGCTGCTCGGACAGGATCGTGGCCGAACGGATGCGGCGCACGGCATGTTCTGCCGGAACATCCCCGGATACCCAGGCATCATTGGCTGCAAGATCGCTACCGACCAGCTTGACAATCACCCCATCTGGATCTCGCAGGCGCAGAACCGGCTCACCGAATTCCTGTACCGGGCCTTCAGACGGCACATGATGGCGCAAGGCCCGCTCCAGCCAGAACCCGATCGCAGTGCGGTCGATGGCGAGCGCTATTTCGCTGACCTGACCATGACCGACGCGGCCCTTCCCGCCATCTTCCCAGACGAGAAAAGTGATCAAAGAACCCGGCGTGCCCAAGCGGTCGCCATAAAACAGATGCAGCTGTTCCGCATCTTCAAAGCCGCCCGTCTGCTTGACAATACGCAAACCAAGGAAACCCGCATAGAAATCGACATTGGCCTGAACCTTGCGCGTGATCAATGTGAGATGGTGGATGCCGCTGGTCATGATTGCGATCTCCCGCTTTGCTGGCGGTGATGCTCCTGAACAGGACGCACACCGCAAATTGAATATTGCAGGAGAAATAGTTCACATTCTCGCGATTGCCCATACAGAGATGCGGCAACGCACTGTAAACAAATCAGCATTTATTTTGGAGATTAAAAAAAGAAAAAGGCCGCGCGGGAGGAGGATGCGCGGCCTGATCTTGAATACGGCTGGGAGGAGGAGATGCCGTATTCGTCATCGGGCTCTGGGAGGAGGAGTGAACCCGATGACCAATGTTTACCCGTAGCCTCTTTATTCAACAACGGCCAATAACGCATAACAGTTATGCAAATACGCCGATGCTTAAGATTTTTGCAGATTTCTGAATGTAAAAAACCTGCTCACAGAATGAGCAGGCCGAGAAAATTATTCTGTAAAAACAGCATTTCAGAGAAGGTGGGCGATGAATGGCGCAGCCAGAACATTGACCAATCCGACAAGCACCATCACGAGACCTGCAATCGAACCCTCCTCCGTGCCGATCTGGTGAGCCTTTGCCACGCCTGCGCCGTGCGCGCCCATGCCGAACAGTGCGCCGCGCGCCAAAGCCGAGCGGATCGGTAGCCAATTGAGCATCACTTCACCCATTGCGGCGCCGAATACACCAGTCAGGACCACAAAAATGGCCGTCAGGTCAGGCGTGCCGCCAATATCACCGGAAACCGTCATGGCAAAAGGGGTACTCATGGAACGCGGCATCAGGCTGAGACTGATTGCATCGTTGAGGCCAAGCAGATGTGCTAGTCCCCAAGCGGAGAGCATCGCAGACGAACTACCCACCAAAACCCCAACCAGCAGAACCGGCCAGTAACGGCGAATGGTTGCGCGCTGCTGATAAATCGGAATGGCAAAAGCCACTGTCGCAGGTCCGAGCAGCGCCACCAGCCAATGGGTTGCACTGAAATAACCACGATAGTTTTCATTCAGGCCGATAAGAAGCGCCATCAACAGCAACGGGGTAATGGCAAGTGGTGTCAACCACCACATTGGAAAGCGGCGATAGACACGTTTTGCAGCCAGATAGAGCAGTATTGTGGCTGCCGACCAGAACAGCATCGCCACATAGGGATTACTTAGCGGCATAGCGCACACTCAGGCGATAGCACATGTCGACGGTCAGTGCTGTCACAGTCATAACAGTCAATGTGCCGACCAGGATAACAGCCATGATCTTTACGCCCAGCATTCCGAGCAGTTCCTGATGCTCAAGAACGGCGAGAACCGCAGGCACGAAGAACAGCAGCATTTCGGCCAGAAACCATTCCGCACCACGCTTCATGCTGAACAGGCTGATGCGACCGCTCAAGAGCAGAGCCAGAACAAGCGCCATACCAACAATGCCGCCCGGCAGTGGCAGACCAATAAGACGGACAAAAGCTTCACCCGCCAACCAGAAGCCGAACAGGGTTGCAATCTGCATCAGGCGACTGTTGTGCAGCGCGTAACGAAAGCGGATTGTCAAGCTGTGGGCGTTCATGATGATGTTCCAATGCAAATGTTTGTAATTTCAATATAGACGCCGCGCCACCATTCCAGAAATGAATTGATTTCATTGCAGCTATTCCATAATAGAATAGCTTATGAACTTACGCAGCTTTCAGGCTTTCGTGGAAGTGGTGCGACAGGGCGGCTTTTCAGCGGCTGCCCGCACCATCAACGCCACTCAATCCACCGTCAGCAAGACGGTGCGACAGCTCGAAGAAGAACTCGGGCTGCCTCTGCTCGATCGTGATGTTACCCCTCCCCGCCTGACAAATGCGGGCGAAATCGTCTATAGCCGCGCCTTAGCCATGTTGACCGAAAAAGATGACATGCTGACAGAGCTTGGTGAGTTGCGCGGTCTCAAACGCGGTCTCCTGCGTCTTGGCCTGCCACCCATTGGTTCCAGCGTCCTGTTTGCACCCGTCTTCGCCGCCTTTACCAAGCTCTACCCCGACATCGATATTCAGCTTGTCGAACATGGCAGCAAGCGACTGGAAGAATTGCTGCTGGCTGGCGACGTAGAACTCGCTGGCCTGCTTCTGCCCGTTGAAGAAAGCTTCGAGTGGCAGGCAATTCGTGGTGAACCAGTCGTGGCGCTGCTCCCTGCCGATCACGGCTTTATCGACGATGGCGGCATTCTGTTGTCTGATATTGTGAGTCTGCCCTTCATTCTTTTTGAAAGCGGCTTCGCACTCAATCAAATCATTCTCGACGCCTGTCATCAGCGCGGATTATTCCCCCATGTCGCTGTCCGCTCCAGCCAGATCGATTTTATTGTCGAACTGGTGGCCGCTGGCATGGGCATTGGATTTCTTCCGCAAATGATCGCTGAACAGCGCAAGAATCCTGGCGTCTGCATCCATCAAATCCGGGATGCAGAGATAAACTGGGACATGGCTCTGGTCTGGCGCAAAAATGCGTTTCTTTCCCATGCAGCAAAAGCGTGGCTTGAACTGTGCAAAAGCCGAAACAGCAGCGCAGCAACTTGAAAGCAACGAGCGGACGCCTATCTCAATAGAATATACCGCGACATTCGGGGCGCTTTTTGCGCCCGTTACCCATAGGGCTTTAAAAGGAGGCCATCATGGAAGGTCAGGTCATATTCTACAAAGACGACAGGATCATTTACCGGCATCATGTAGAGGTGAATGATGACGATTACTCAAAGGGCGTGAACGATGCCCTTATCGCCTTTCAGCGCAACTATGCCGGTTTTGATCTAGCGGGCGATGATATTCACATCCGCTTCAAGAAGCCGGGCGAAATTTGAGCCCATCCGACGAGAGCTTCGCCTGAGCAATCAGGCGAAAGCTGCTTCCCGGGCCACGCGATAAATATCATCGCGCGTCAGACCGAGATCGGAAAGTTCACGGTCTGTGCAACCGCTCAGTTCGCGTAGATTTTCGCGATACTGCATCCAACGGGAAAACTGGGTACGGAGGTGGTTCATAGTGGTATCCCCTTATGGTGAGCACCTTTTCAGTGCTGCATTTTTACCTTCCTCCCACCATGAAGCTTCCGCCTTTTTAATCGTTTTGAGAAGTGCATAAACCGCATGGCTGCATTGCTATGCTGCGCGCACTGCCGCTCCCTTGATAACGCAATCCTTCAAACCTGACGATAAAGTGATCGTTGATTCCTCCCCTAAGTGTGAGGGATTTGCGTTAGTACATTGTAGTTGACTTAATTTACATAAATTGGTGGGCCTTTAATTGGCGAAGAAGACTTCGAACACATGAACAAAACCCTTTTTATTGTCGGTAACGGCCCAATCGATCGAGACCTGTCTGCTGAAATCGACGCGGCAGATTTTGTTCTACGTTTCAATGAGCCGCGTGTCTCGCTTGGAATGACTGGCACAAAAACCGACATTTTGATGCTTGCAACATCAAGCAAGCAGATGGAACAATGGATCAAAAATCCTGACTTCATAAATTCGGAGATTGTGCGTAACGCGCCCGAATTGCTGTTTGCCTTCCACCCAAGCATTATCAAACAATTTCATCACCATCCCAATTTTCTGTCCCGTCTAAAAGGCCGCCGTGCTGACTGGACAAACGAGGCCATCGATTATTTTGGACGTGCAGGCAAAAAAATCCGTATCATGCCCGCGCAGGATTATTTTGAGGTGTGTGAGCAACTCGGAATTACACCTGACCAGATGAAAAAGGTTTTCCCGAGCACAGGCTTCTTCGGCATCTGGCTTGCATTGCGCAAATATTCATCGCCCGATTGGGACATAAAAATCTGCGGATTCAGTTGGGAAGGCTGGAAGCGCCACAACTGGGCAGCTGAACGCAAGTGGATTGAAGACAAGATCGCCGCTGGAATTTTGCACAAAGCAGCCTAATAACTGTGACTTGCGAAAATCGAGCGCATAACAGATATAGAATACCGTTTCGGCTGAATTCTGTTTTATGCGCTCAGGTTTCCAATGAACATCAAGGCCTTCATCATTCACTTGACGCGCGCTGCTGATCGCAAGCCGCAAGTCGAGAAGCTTATTCGGGAACTGCCTGTCAAAACGGAAGTTATCGACGCTGTCGACAGCCGCACACTGTCGGATGAAACGGTCAAAGGCGTTTACCGCCGCAAACTTCATGCCCCACGCTATCCATTTGCATTGAGCAAAAATGAGATCGCTTGTTTTTTATCGCATCGCAAGGCCTGGCAAGCGATTGTTGACCAAGGTCTTGATGCCGGTTTTGTCATTGAAGACGATATCGCGTTGACGGATGTTTTCCATGCTGCGTTTCATGCCGTCACCAGTCATTTTGAACCGGGCAGCTTTGTGCGTTTCACGTTCCGCGACCGGGAACAAGGCCGCGAGGTTTTCCGCAATGATCAGCTGCGCATCATCATACCCAACCCGATCGGACTGGGCATGGTGGCCCAGCTTGTAAGTTTTGACGCCGCAAAGAAACTGCTCGCAGCGACGGAACAATTCGACCGGCCTGTCGATACGACTATACAAATGCGCTGGGTGACTGGATTACAACCGCTCGCTGTTATCCCGGGTGGTGTCAAAGAAATTTCTTCAGCGCTTGGTGGCACAACAATTCAGCACAAAAAATACTTCAAAGACAAACTCGCACGCGAGATCCTGCGTCCAATTTACCGGATGCGTGTGCGTAGCTTCTCTGCAAAATCGAAGTGAGTCTCATGGCTGTCCCTGTTCTTCTTTATCATCAGATTGCCCCGCTGCCGCACAAGAAGATCCCGTTTCGTGGACTTTGGGTGCATCCTGACAAATTCCGCAGCCAGATGGCCTGGTTAAAAAGGCTCGGTTATCGAGGACTGTCGCTTCGTGATGCCATGCCTTACATCAAGGGTGAGAAGACCGGAAAGGTTGCGGTCATCACCTTCGATGACGGGTTTCTTAATAATTACGAGAATGCTCTTCCTGTGCTTTCTGAATTTGGCTTCACTGCCACCAATTATTTTGTCGCCAACCAAATTGGCGGCAGCAATGTATGGGACAATGCAGTCGGCGTACCACTCTCGCCCTGCATGTCGGTAGCTCAGATGCGTGAATGGGCAGCATTGGGTCACGAGGTCGGTGCACATACACTTGATCATGTTAATCTCGAAAAGACATCCGATGACGAAGCCCGCCGTCAAATCGTGGAATGCAAGCTCAAGCTTGAAGATATGCTCGGATCAGAAGTGCGCAATCTCGCCTATCCCTATGGGGCCAACTTTCCCATCCATCGCGAGATGTGCCGTGAAGCGGGTTATGAAACAGCGACCACAACCGTCCACGCGCGCGCAAGGGCAAGCGATGATCCATTCGGGATGCCACGGGTCTATGTCCGTCGCCGGGATTCCGCACCAAAATTCATTTACCGCCTTATGACCCGCTAAAAAATCCAACGATTTGTTTGATTTTGATCAATGCAGTTTCACGAAAGCGTGGCAAATTGCCCGTCATTGCGGCATGGACGCAACCGCGCAAAAGCGGTACTAGAGCGATAACAAGGAGCGTTTAATGGACTATCGCCGGTTTTTTGAAGAAGCGATCGACCAGTTGCACGCCGAGAAGCGTTACCGCGTTTTTGCCGATCTTGAGCGCATCGTTGGACGTTTCCCCCGCGCTACCTGGCGTAACAATGGAACAGCGCGTGAGATCACCGTATGGTGCTCGAACGATTATCTGGGTATGGGGCACCACCCTGACATCATTCAGGCGATGTGTGACACCGCAAGCAGCGCCGGTTCCGGTGCCGGTGGCACCCGCAATATTTCGGGCAACAACCACCCACTCGTTGAGCTTGAAGCCGAACTGGCCGATCTGCATGGCAAGGAAGCTGGTCTCGTCTTCACATCCGGTTTCGTTTCCAACGAAGCGTCGATCTCCACCATTGGGCGCCTGCTTCCAAACTGCCTGATCCTTTCTGACGAACTCAACCATGCTTCGATGATCGAAGGCGTGCGTCGTTCGGGTGCAGAAAAGAAGATTTTCCGTCATAACGACGTTGAGCATCTCGAACAGCTTCTGAAAGCTGCGGATCGTTCCCGCGCCAAGCTGATCGTGTTTGAATCCGTCTATTCGATGGATGGCGACATTGCGCCAATCGAAAAGATTGCCGATCTGGCCGAAAAATATAACGCGATGACCTATATTGATGAGGTCCATGCGGTCGGCATGTATGGTGCGCATGGCGGTGGCATCACCGAGCGTGAAGGCCTCGCACATCGTATGGACATCATCGAAGGTACGCTTGCAAAGGCATTTGGTGCGCTGGGTGGTTATATCACCGGCTCCCGCGCCATTATAGACGCAGTGCGCTCCTATGCGCCGGGCTTCATCTTCACAACTTCCCTTCCGCCAGCGGTTGCAGCTTCCGCAACTGCCGCGATCCGTCACCTGAAGACTTCGCAGGTTGAGCGCGATGGCCAGCAGCGTCAGTCGCAGCGCGCCAAGGATGTTCTGTCGGCTGCCGGTTTACCAGTCATGCCTTCGGAAACGCATATCGTGCCCATTCTGGTCGGCGATCCCGAGCTTTGCAAGAAAGCAAGTGACCGTCTTCTTGATGTGCATGGAATTTATATTCAGCCCATCAACTATCCAACCGTTCCACGCGGAACAGAGCGCCTGCGCATCACACCGTCGCCATTGCATGACGACGTGCTGATCGATGGCCTCAAGGATGCTCTGCTGGAGGTCTGGAACACACTCGGCATTCCGTTTGCGGAGCCTGAGGCACCGAAGGCTGCAAATTCAGACCGCATCATTCCGCTGATGGTTTCCAAAGCAGGCGGCTGATCAATTCAGCGTCACAGCATTGAAAAAGGCCGGTTTTCACCGGCCTTTCTTTTTAGAGATCATTGATCCAGCGAACCAGCCTTGCCGCCGCTTCGTCGATCTGCTTTGGATCACGACCGAAGCAGAGGCGGAAATAACCTTCTCCGCCAACACCAAAAGCGCTGCCCGGTGCCAAACCAACATTGGCGTTATCAACGACATCAATTGCAGCTTTGACTGAATCCGTGACCCCGTCCACGCCGAAGAAAAGATAAAACGCACCCTGCGGTGGTGTCAGACGCACTTTCCCTGTTTCCTGCAATGTGGCGCAAAGACGATCCCGTGTTGAGCGCGCCCGTTCGACCTGCATCGCAATGAAGTCATCGCCATGATCAAGGGCTGCAACAGCGCCCCGCTGCATGAATTGCGCGACACCGGAATTTGAATACTGAATCATATTCTCGATGACAGGGCCAATAGATGGATGCACATTCATCCAGCCCACTCGCCAGCCGGTCATCGCCCAGTTCTTCGAGAAGGAATTGACGAAGATGATGCGATCATCAGGCTGCATAATATCCATGAAGGAAGGGGCGCGACCACCACCATAATAGAAGTGGGTGTAAATCTCGTCCGCAATGATCCAGATGCCCTTTTCACGCGCGAGATTTAAAATATAGCGCAGCGTTTCAGTGTCAGCGGTCCAGCCGGTCGGATTGGATGGCGTGTTGAGGAACAATGCGCGCGTGCGTGGCGTAATGGCACTGGCGATCTTCTCAGGGTCGAGAACCCAACCGTTGGCGCCAAATTCGAGTTCGACGGGGACGGGCACCGCACCGGCAAGACCTGCTGCACCAACAAAATTCGGCCAGGCTGGCGAAAGATAAATCGCCTCCTCGCCAGCACCTGTGGTTGCGGTCAGCGCCATCTCGATGGCGTGCATCCCCGAGCCTGTGACATAGAAGTTTTCAGCCTTGAACGGCTGCGGAAAATGTCGGGCATGATAGCGAACCAGCGCTTCACGCAACTCGGGAATACCCGCCTGCCACGTGTAAAACGTCTCGCCATCGGCGATAGCCTTTTGCGCAGCCTCACGGATGAAATCAGGGGTTGGCAGATCGCCTTCCCCCACCCATAGCGGGGTAATTCCCGGTTTGCCGCGCCCATGATTGGCGACAGCAACAATACCACTATCCGGTGCTCTAGCAGCTTCACGACGGAGATCAGCAAAAAGCGTCATTTCTTCCTACATAATTCAGTTTTGATTGCACCTGATTAGCAAGCTACCATAATGAAATCATGTTGTATTTTGTGATGATCCAATCAGCAAGATTGATAGATCAAATAAAAACGGAGCCACAACGACCCCGTTTAAATCCGGCTATTTGCAAGCGTTCAGGCTTTGCTCTGCTTTGCGAGAAGATCGCGAATTTCAGCCAGCAGAACTTCCTCGCGTGGCAGCTCGGCAACTGCTTCCGGCTTTGCTTCTTCCTTCTTCTTGAGCTTGTTCATGCCTTTGACGACGAGGAACAGAACCCAGGCAATGATCAGGAAGTTGATAAGCAAGGTAACAAAGTTACCATAAGCAATGGTCGCGCCAGCTTCACGAGCAGCAGCAAGCGTTGATTTCGGGTCGCCAGCAAGCTGAATAAACATATTGGAGAAGTCGATGCCGCCCGTGATCAGACCAATGACGGGCATGATGATGTCATTAACGATAGAATTAACAAGGCCACCGAACGCACCGCCAATGATAACACCGATCGCCAGATCGACCATGTTGCCCTTAAGTGCAAATTCTCTGAATTCTTTCAACATTCGCCTATATCCCTCTCAACACGAACTCAAACGGGCCGTCCTTGCAACGTATGAGGTTCGCCAGATAAATTATGTCCCATGAACTTTTGCTATTCAGAAGAAATTCAAATGTTCAATAGCTAATCTGTAAAGGAAATAAAGAAAGAAAAGGTGAACAGTGCAAATTGCTCCATTCACCAATATATTTTCACTTTTCCTAATACGTAGGCAGCTTAAAGCTTCCAGGCCTAGAACCCATTACATTGCCCAACTGATGCCAGCCGATAGAAACGCGCTCCATAGGGTCGTGAGCCTAAATCGGCGCTCATTCTATCACCTAAATGGCGAAACGCCTGGTTGCTTCGATCAACTCATGTGTGATGCCCGGTTCTGTCACCGCGTGGCCGCTATCTTCGACAATTCGAAGATCGGCTTCGGGCCACATCTTCTTGAGCTGCCAGGCATTGATAAACGGTGTGCACATATCATAGCGCCCATGAACAATGACGCCCGGAATTTGGCGGATTCGGTCAACGTTGCGCAACAGCTGATCGTCGGCTTCAAGGAAGCCTCGGTTCTGAAAATAATGGCATTCGATCCGTGCGAAAGCTATCGCATGATGATCTTCCCCAAATGCATCGACGCGGGCCGGATCAGGCTGAACTGACAGCACTGAACCTTCCCACCGCGCCCATAGACGCGCCGCAGCCAGCTGTACCTGAGGGTCACGGTCAGTAAGACGTTTGTAATAGGCGGCAATCATATCGCCGCGCTCTTCTTCCGGGATATGCTCCTGATAAGCCTCAAAATGATCCGGGAAAATGATGCTGGCACCATTGGAATACATCCAGTCGACTTCAAAGCGACGGACCATGAAAATGCCGCGCAGGATGAGTTCCGAAACTTGCTGCGGATGGGTTTGTGCATAGGCGAGACCGAGTGTCGAGCCCCACGAACCACCAAAGACCTGCCATTTCTCAATGCCAAGATGGGTACGAATACGCTCCATATCGGCCACCAGATCCCAAGTGGTGTTCTCGCGCAATTCCGCATGGGGCGTTGAACGACCACAGCCGCGCTGATCAAAAAGGATGATACGGTACTTTTCAGGATCGTGCAGGCGGCGCATTACTGGCCTGATACCACCACCCGGCCCGCCATGGATCATAATCACTGGCTTACCATCAGGATTGCCGCATTGCTCAACATAGATGCGATGCAACGCCGATACTTGAAGCATCTCTTCCTTGAAGGGCACAATCTCCGGATAAAGCGTATTACGTGTCATAAGAAGCCTTTTTCGTTCCCACTAAAGCAAAAAGATGGAGCTTGGCTTCTGTTTCAAACAAAAGCATAAATACTTTAGCACCGCTGTTTCAGACCCAAAATTAGCATATAATGCGGCCATAAGGCGGCAATGCGACATAACTTCTTGCTAATTTGTGCTGTTTTTAGTTGCTCAAAATCAAAATCGGCATAAAACGAGACATCTGCATGTAACCATGCACCGCTCGGGGAGGACTTTCAGAATGGCGTGCGAGGCTTATGCAATTTATCATCGCTGACGACCATCCGCTTTTCAGAGGCGCGTTGCGGCAAGTTCTGTCGAGCTTGCCAGAAGAAGCAACAATCATTGAAGTCGGGGATTTCGATGCTGCAAAAAAACTGGTTGCTGAGCATGACGAGGTCGATCTCCTGTTGCTTGATCTGACCATGCCCGGCGGCACCGGCCTTTCCGGTTTGGTGACACTGAAAGCGCTGGAACCGGCACTGCCCATCATTATCGTCTCTGCAACGGATGATGCTTCCACAATCCGCCACGCCATCGAGCTTGGCGCATCGGGCTTTATTTCTAAATCTGCCAGCATGGAAACAATCGGCGAAGCTGTGCATGCCGTCCTTGCAGGCGATATCTGGACACCATCCGATATTGATATTGAAGAAGCGCGCGACCCTGAAATCGAAGCCCTGATCGGCAAAATCAGAACATTGACGCCACAACAGACCCGCGTTCTGACCATGCTGGCCGAAGGGCTGCTCAACAAGCAGATTGCTTTTGAGCTGAATGTTTCGGAAGCCACAGTTAAAGCGCATGTCTCAGCTGTTTTGCAGAAGCTCGGCGTCGACAGCCGCACACAGGCGGTCATTCTGCTCTCACGCATTGGCAACGATGCGCTGACCAGCGAACCAAGCTGACTTATTCGGCAGCAGTGGAACGCTGATGCAGCGCGCTCGATAAAAGAGCGCGCAAAGCGGCCGGTCGCAAGGGCTTGTTCAGCACTGTTACGTTCTCTTCCTCAGCCCGCTTGCGGACTTCTTTAGACCGATCGGCTGTCAGAAGTGTTGCAGAGACTTCGCAGCCAAAACTCTCACGCGCAAAGCCGATCATATCCAGCCCGTTTTCATGGTCGAGATGATAGTCAGCAATGATGATGTCTGGCGGAACCTCCCGCTCAACACAATAGACCTTCAGGCCAGAACCGCCGCGCAGCGTTGTCACATTACAGCCCCAGCCAGTCAGCAAGGTATCCATACCGGCCAGAATATTGGCGTCGTTATCAATGCAGAGCACATCAAGCCCGGCGAGACTTGATGCACGCTTCAAGCCTTTTCGGCTGGCAATTTCCTCAACCGGCACCGCTTCGTGGCTCACGGGGATACGAATAGAAAAAATACTGCCCTTTCCGGGCGTAGACGTGAAGGTCAGCGGCAATTCGAGTATGCGCGTAATGCGATCAACGATGGACAAGCCAAGTCCCAAACCTTCCGCTTCACGCATGCCTTCATCCAGACGCGTGAACTCGCGGAACACCAGTTTCAGTTTCTGCTCCGGAATGCCAATCCCGGTATCAAGCACCTGCAGTTCAACAAAATCACCTCGGCGGCGAACACCAAACAGAATTCCGCCTTTTCGACTATATTTAATCGCATTGGAAACCAGATTCTGGATAACGCGACGCAGCATATTGCGATCCGTCTTGACCACGATACTTGATGGAACCACGCGCAGCTTCAGTCCCTTCTTGCGTGCCATTGGCGTGAAATCAGTCGCAATCTGGCTCAAAAGCCGGTCGAGACGGAACACCGTTTCCTCCGGCTTCAACGCGCCTGTATCCAGACGCGAAATATCGAGCACCATGCCCAGAATAGCTTCGACCGATTCAAGTGAAGAATCGATGTTGCGTGCCAACTGGCTGGTTTCAGCGCGGCCAAGTTTTTCGGCCAGAGCTGTACTGTAGAGACGCGCCGCATTGAGCGGTTGAAGAATGTCATGGCCCGCCGCCGCCAGAAAGCGTGTTTTGCCAAGGTTGGCTTCTTCGGCGACACTCTGCGCTTTGGCCAGTTTCTGGTTCACCAGCGTCAGTTCCGCAGTCCGGTCCACAACGCGCTGTTCGAGCACCTCCGCTTCATGCTGACGCATTCTATCGGCTTCAACCTCGGCAGTAATGTCGGTATATGTCGCAACAAGCCCACCATCCGGCATCGGATTGGAGTTGATTTCGAGCACCTTTCCCGTGGACTTCAGCGTAAGCCGCCAGGGTTGACGAAGGGTCGCCAGTGAGCGGATCGCTGCATTCTGCGCATTCGCATTCAAATCTCCGCTGCGTACCAGATGCTCAACTATTTCGGATACCGGAATGCTGACCTGCATCACCTCATCAGGCAAATCCAACAGTTTTCTGAACTGACGGTTCCAGCATGTCAGCCGCAAATCCTTATCGAGCACTGTGATGCCCTGATCCATCTGATCAAGAGCAATCTGCAACAGATCGCGATTCTGTTGCAAAGCGACAGAAGCATCGTCGAGCAATTGCCGCGCATCACGCGCCGATGCATCATTGCGCTTAAACAGCAAAGACAAGACCAGACGCGCTGATGAAGAGCCGACTGCCGTTCCGAGCAACTGTTCCGCATAACGGATCAGCGGCGTGTCAACCATCATGCCGGGATCAAGCTTGCGTTGCTCACGCCCTTCAAAGCGAATGAAAGCGCGTTCAACACGTTCAGCGCCAAGATAACGCGACATGGTGGCTTTCAGTTCTTCGACCGTTACAGTCGTGCGAAAGCGCTTGAGCGTTGGTGTTGCAATCGAATAACGTGGCAGGAAAATACTGGCCTGAATGCGCTCCAATGGTGTGGAGGAGCGCGAAAGCGAGCCAAGAATATAAAACAGCGTATTGACGGCAAGGCTCCAGATCACTCCATGGGTAAGTGGCAGGGCTTCCGTGCCAAAAAGGGCCTCGGGCCGCAGCATGGTAAAGCCAAGCAAACCATGACGCAGAATGGCTGCATCTTGAGGCGCAACCGTTGGCAGTAACAGCGTATAGGCCCAGATCAGGAAACCGGCTGAAAGACCCAGCATCGCGCCGCGCCCGTTTGCATTGCGCCAGAACAATCCGCCAATGAACGACGGGACAAACTGCGCAATCGCTGCAAACGAGATAAGACCGATCGAAGCGAGATGTATATTGTTCGACGACATGCGGTAATAGGCGAAGGCCAATGCCAGAATAGCGACAATCGTCAGCCGCCGCGTGTTGAGAATGATCATTGTCAGATCACGCTGTTCAGTCGGGTAACGCAAAGCCAGCCAACGAATAATCAACGGCAAAACAAGGTGGTTGGAGATCATGATCGACAGCGCCACACAAGCAACAATCACCATCGCAGTTGCGGCGGAAAGACCTCCAAGGAATGCGATCAGCGCCAGCGAATGCGCGCCGGCGGAGAGCGGCAAGGCCAACACATAGAGATCACCGCTCACCGTATTTCCAAGCGTCATCACACCGATCAGCGCAATCGGAAACACGAAGATGTTGATCAGGATCAGATAGAGCGGGAACAACCAGGACGCCGTGCGTAATTCTTTTTCACTGCGGCTTTCAACGACCGTCACATGAAACTGGCGCGGCAGCATGATGATCGCGGCTGCACTCAACATGGTATGCACGATCCACGTGCCGATCGAAGTTTCATAGTGAAAAGCATCGAGTGCGGCTGAGGATTGTGAAATCTTTTCAATCAACTCGCCCGGCGAACCGAACAGAAAAAACGTGCAGGCCAAACCGACTGTCAGAAACGCACAGAGCTTGATGACTGATTCAAGCGCGACAGCCAGAATAAGCCCGTTCTGGTGTTCGGTCGCATCGGTATGACGCGTGCCGAAAAGAATGGCGAAAACAGCCAAAACCGCCGCAACGGGCAATGAAATATCGCCGAACACAAAGGATGATGGATCAAAAGCGGAGCCGTAATGCTCCATAATCAGACCAACGCTACCGGAAACGGCTTTGAGTTGCAGCGCGATATAAGGAATGGAGCCGACAGCGGCAATACAGGTGGCAAGGGACGCAACGCCGAAGCTCTTGCCATAACGGGCTGCCAGAAAATCGGCGATGGAGGTGATATGTTCGGCTTTGGCAAGTCGCACAATGTGGCGCAGCAGCCGATTGCCAAGCGTGAAAACCAGAATAGGCCCGATATAGATGCCCAAAAATTCCAGTCCGCGCTGCGCAGACAGACCGACCGAGCCGAAGAAAGTCCATGACGTACAGTAGACGGCGAGGCTGAGCGCATAGATATAAGGGCGCGGAGCACTGCTCCAGCGCGCAGTACGGCGATCACCGATGCTTGCCACAGCAAACAACATCAGCAGATACAGAAATGCGACGCCTAAAATTCCCCAGCCCTGCATTGCCGGACTTTCCTCCCCACCTGTTAAGCCCCTATTGAGCAAACAGATGTGGGAAGGCAAGCATTTTCAGCGAAGGTACGCAAGAGCTACCATAGGGGCATAAGGTTATTGCTGCGCGCCAGCGGCCGGTTTTTCAGGCTCGCTGTCAAAGCTCTTTGCCACATCCATGAATCGGCGCATGAAGCGTTCCATATAGCCCAGTGACTGTTCGAACTCTGCTTCCGAAGGCAACTTGGAAGGCGTGGCTGATGCCGTACCTGACTGGATTGCCGCAAGCCTGTCCTCAAGTTTTTTCACCCGGTCCTGCAAATCGGAAATGTCGTTCTCATAAGCTTCACGGTCTTCGGTTGCCATCTTGCAAATGAGCTGTCCCTGCTGCTCATTACAGACCGAAAGCGCGCCTGTTCGTGTATCAAGCCGTACATAACCGGTCTCGGTACCCTCCAGACGATAACGCCCGTTTTCCTGTGCCAAAGCACTGCTCGCAACAAAGCTTAACCCAAGCATTGAAGTGACAGCCAGTGTGCGAGTGAGTAGCATATTTTTCCCAGTCATGGTTCTGTCTCCTTAGCAGGCTGTTTCGGCCCGGAACTTATCATATGGGAGCTATGCAAGAAAAACGAACAAGTCATGCTTTGATTTTATCATTATTTCGGGCTAGAGAGCAGCCATGACCAAAACGACCATCTACAAGATCGCCACGCGCGATCTCTGGGCGCAGGCAGAAAAGGCTGGTAATTTTACCGGAGCACCGGTTGATATTACCGATGGCTATATCCATTTCTCCACCAGTGAACAGGTGCGCGAAACAGCCGCCAAGCATTTTGCCGGGCAAACGGATCTGCTGCTGGTAAGCGTGGATGCAGAGGCATTAGGCGATGCGCTGAAATATGAAACGTCGCGCGGCGGGGCTTTGTTTCCGCATCTTTATGCAGTGCTGCCGCTATCGGCAGTGACAAAGGTCGAGCCCTTGCCGCTCGACGACAATGGTCTCCACAGATTCCCGGAGCTTAAAGACAAATGAGCGGACTTTTTGAACTTTTTGGGCGACGTGCATTGTTTACGCTCGACGCCGAGCAAGCGCATGGTCTGTCCATTGCGGGTCTGAAAACAGGCATTGTCACCTGCAATCGTGCGAACGATCCAGCTCTTAGCGTCAAGATCGCTGGGCTACAGTTTCCAAACCCGGTCGGCATGGCCGCAGGTTTCGACAAAAATGCCGAAGTGCCAGACGCGCTTTTGAAGATCGGCTTTGGCTTCACCGAAGTGGGCACCATCACGCCGCGTCCGCAGAGCGGCAATCCGCGTCCGCGTATTTTCCGCCTGGTGGATGATCGCGCTGTCATCAACCGTCTTGGCTTCAACAATGAAGGCCATGACGCAGCGTTCAAGCGCTTGTCACAGCGCGCTGGCAAAAGCGGCATTGTCGGCGTCAATATCGGTGCCAACAAGGATGCCGACGACCGCATCGGCGACTATGTTGCGGGTATCCGCAAATTCTATCAATTGGCACGATATTTCACAGTCAACATCTCCTCGCCCAACACGCCAGGTCTGCGCAATCTGCAATCGCGCGATGCGCTTCGTGAATTGCTCTCGCGCGTGCTTGCCGCACGCGATGAAGAAGGCAAGATGTGCACGCTGAAACGTCCGGTTTTTCTGAAAATCGCGCCGGATCTTGCAGACGAAGAGCTTGATGATATTGCAGCAGAAGCGTTACAGCAGAAGCTCGACGGAATTATCGTTTCCAACACGACGCTTTCGCGCAATGGCCTCAACAGCAGCGAAAATCGTGAAGAAACGGGCGGCCTTTCGGGTGCCCCGCTTTTCGAGCGTTCGACTGTCATTCTGGCACGTATGCGCGAACGCGTGGGTGCCGACATGCCGCTGATCGGCGTGGGCGGTATCGACAGTGCCGAAACGGCTCTGACCAAGATCAAAGCGGGTGCTGATCTCGTCCAGCTTTATACCGGCATGATCTATCGCGGCCCCGGTCTTGCATCAGAGATCGTGCGCGGACTATCGAAGGCTGTAAAAGCCGAAGGTGTGGCCAGTATTTCTGATCTGCGTGACCGCGACACCGAAGAATGGGCCGCGCGCCGCCTCCCAGATTAAACGTCTCCTGAGCATGTTCTTATCCCGAAAACCGGCTCCGCCTTTTCGGGATTATGCTTTGAAAAACTCTGCCTTATAGCGGCGCGGCAGCAGCGCCAGAAGCGTGATGCCGCGGATCGACAAGAACAGATTGATTGCCAGCCAAAGCCCGTGGTTTCCCATCACGGGCTTTACTGCATAAAGCACAGCTAAAAAGAATATCAGCGAGAAGAACATCATGTTGCGCATATCGCGCGACCACGTTGCACCGATATAAACACCGTCCATATGGAATGCGAGCAGGCCGGTAAGCCCCGTTAATGCCGCCCATGGCAGGTATCTGATCGCCTCATCGCGCACGTCTTCGGCCTTGGACAGAAGGCCGATAATCACATCGCCAAAGATCAGCAAAATCAGCGCAATGATGGCTGACATGACCAGTCCCCAGACGAAGGTGAGCTTTGCCCCACGCACAAAAGCGGGGCTATAATGCGCACCGACCGAACGACCGACAATCTGCTCGACAGCGGCTGCCATTCCATCCAGAAAAAAGCCACAGATGAGAAAGAAATTCATCAAAACCGCGTTCGCTGCGAGCGTGACCGGACCAAGCTCGGAACCGGCACGTGTAAAATAGGCAAATGCGGTGAGCAGCAGGATTGAGCGGATCATAATATCGCGGTTGAGCGCAACCATCCGCACAAGACCCTGCTTGTCGAAGATGCGCGTCCAGTCGGGTTTACGTCCCGTCGAGCGATTAAAGTGTCGCGCAACAAGCGTCAGGCCGACGATGGCAGCAACTGTTTCCCCCGTCACCGTTGCCCAGGCCACACCGGCCACACCCCATTCAAGCTCCAGACCCAGCACAATGCAGAGTACAATATTGATGCCGTTAATCAGCACCTGAAGACTTAGGCCGAGAATACCCTGCCCGCGCCCAAGCAACAGGCCCAATACGGAATAATTAATCAGCGCCACTGGCGCAGAAAGCATTCGGATCGACACATATGTCACCATTGCTTCCCGTGTGGCGGGTGTGGGATGGATAAAATCAGACGCAATGGTCAGCACGAGCGGCAGGCTCAGGATCATCAGCAAACCCGCCACAATTGCTACAATAATAGCCCGCCAGAAGATCGCCTGTTCTTCAGCCCTATCGCCTGCGCCCATTGCCTGCGCGACAAGGCCAGTCGTGCCTGAACGCAAAAAGCTGAACATGGTCAGAAGAAAGTCAAAGACCAGCGCACCAATTGCCAGTCCGCCAATCAGTTCGGCCTGCCCCATCTGACCGACCACGCCCATATCCACCAGCCCAAGCAAAGGTGTGGTGACAGCAGCCAATGTCATCGGCACGGCGATCATCATCACCATGCGATGGGTCACTTCAAAAGGTCTGGAAACAATGCTCTTATCGTGCAGCATCTGATCCCCGGCTTTCCCGATCTTCCAACAAGATAAGGAAAATCTCTATGCTGGAATCATTCAAAACAACAGCGAATTCGGCCACCGCATTGTCGCAGCCCTGACAGCCTTATGTCAGGAGAGTTTTCAATTCAGGATGCGTTCGGAATGCGCGCAATAACCTTGATCTCGAAGTCAAACCCAGCAAGCCAGTTTACCCCCACAGCTGTCCAGTTCGGATAAGGCTTTTGAGCAAATATACGCGCCTTGACATCCATGATTTCGGCAAACTGGTTCTGCGGATCGGTATGGAATGTCGTCACGTCCACAATGTCGTCGAAGGTACAGCCTGCAGCCGTCAACACACTGCGCAAATTGTCGAAGGCGCGTTCGAGCTGTGCCTTGAATTCGGGTTCAGGCGAACCATCTTCGCGGCTGCCCACTTGTCCGGATACGAAAAGCAGATCGCCGGAACGAATGGCGGCCGAGTAGCCATTTTGTTCGTAAAGGTCCTGGCGACCTTCGGGAAATATAGCGGTGCGGCTCATCGAATATCCTTTCGGTCTGGGCTCAGGTCCATAGTTTTGATATACGTCACGTATGTGTATTTCACATACGCACCGTATGTCAATGCCGGAGACTTGCATGCCCCCGAAGTCACGTGTCCAAACCATGATGGAAAACCGCCAATTGCTGCTCAATGCAGCGCGGAAAGCCTTTGCCGATAAAGGGTTTGCAGGCGCATCCATGGATGATCTCACCGCCGAAGCGGGACTTACACGCGGTGCGCTGTATCATAATTTTGGCGACAAAAAGGGGCTGCTGGCCGCTGTCGTTGCACAGATCGACGGGGAAATGGCGGCACACGCCAAACGGGCGGCTTCGGTGAATGCTGACCCTTGGGAAGCGCTGATGACCGAAGCTGTTACCTATATAGAGATGGCGCTACAGCCGGAAGTGCAGCGGATCGTCCTTCTCGACGGTCCGGCTTTTCTCGGCGATCCCTCGCAATGGCCCAGTCAGAATGCCTGCCTCGACGTGACGCGCAAAACGGTTGCCGTTCTGGTTGCAGATGGCGTTCTCAAACCCGTCGATGTGGATGCTGCGGCGCGCCTGTTAAGTGGCGCAGCCATGAATGCGGCACTTTGGGTTGCCGCCAGCGAAAGCCCGGCCTCTGATTTGAAAAAAGCTATCGATGTTTTTCAACATCTGGCGTCCGGGCTATTGGCTGAACAGAGAAATTAAAGCCCCAGCATCATCGCCCAATAGAGGCGACGCGGATTATTCTCAGGCGTCGCCCATGCCAGCCCATAATGCCCGAAGGTCGGATCGAGCATGTTTTTGCGATGCCCCGGCGATTTCATCCACGCGTCAAAAACCGCCTGCGTGTTGGGTTGACCAGCCGCCACATTTTCAGCCGCAGGCCCACGAATGCCAGCCTGCTTGAGCCGTGAGACAAATCCATTGCCCCAGCCAACCGAGTGTCCGATCTTGCCAAAGCTTGCCATACGGCGCGCCTGATAAAGTGCCGCCTTTTCAAGCTTGCTGTCAGTGGCCATGGATGACAGGCCATTGGCCTTGCGTATCTGATTGAACAATGCCGTCGGATCAACGTCGCCCGCGGCAGCTTCAGCAAAGCCCTTCGGTAGGGCTGCGTAGGCCAGCGCACCACCGGCAAGAATCAGAAATCCACGGCGCGAAAGAGTGAAACTATTGTTCTGCTGCATTTTCATTTTCCCGAACTATCGCTTATTTGCGATAGCTCAGGATTCGGAGCAAAATAAAGACAGGAATAACCACAGCCGCGCCAAGAATAAGATAATCGGCAAAACCTGCAATGGCAGAGAAGCCCATATTCCAAAGACGCAGAACAAAATCGCGGATACCATAGAGAATATCGTAAGGCGTCCAGTGGAACGCGCTCATCACCACGCCAACAACCAGCGAGATCAGCACAAGCTTGATCAACACGCGCGCAGGCGTATCGCCAAGAAATCGGTTCACACCATCAGACATGCAAATCTCCAGTATTCTGTCACCTGCCAAAGTGGCAGTTTCGCCGCGGAAAATAGGTGCTCCCAGCAGGATTCGCAAGTAAGCTTGGAAAATCATCGCTGTTTGCGATAATCGCGTGGCGGCTTCTGCTTCTGGCGAACAAACGAACGGTTCATGCTGCGCGTGTCGGTAAATCCGCTGGCGACGGCCACTTCCAGTAACGATAGCCCGGTTTCGGACAAAAGCTCCCGCGCCTTCTTGACCCGCAATTCTTCACGCACCTCAAACGCCGTGCGCCCCACCGCCATGCGGAAACCACGCTCCATCTGACGCACCGAAATGCCAAGCTTTCGCGCCACATCGATCATTGGAACCGGTTCTTCCAGCGTTTCTTCGAAAATACGGATGGCCTTGCGGATCATCGGCGAACGTACGCCATTGAAGCTCAATGCCGGCTGCTCAGAACGCACCAGTTCATACGGGATCATAAGGATCGACGCGCTTTTGCGCGCCAGCTCCTCGGAGATTTCATTCTGGATGATCGAAAGTGAAAGCGATGCCGCGCCCAGGCCACCCGCACAGGTATAATGCCGGCCGCTGCGATGAAAAAGGCTCGTTGTATCGGCGGTATAGCCATCGAAAAGATCTAGAAAATCATCGCGGTGGAACCAGCTGACACAACAGTTTCGATCATCAAGCAAGCCGCCCTCGGCCAGCAGGAAAGCCGCCGTGCAAAGCCCTACAACCGTCTTGCCGCGCTTGTCGGCACGCTTGATGAGATCAATCAAAGCCTGCTGGCGCGGACGATATTGCGCAAGCAAACCGCCCACAACTGCTACATAATCGCACTCATCCAGCTCACCGATGGCTGCTGTAGGTTCGATCACCATGCCGGAGCTGGATGTGACCGGATCGCCCGACAATGTGCAGATTTTCCAGGCACATCTGATCTGGCGGCTTTTATCACGGTCATCTGCCGCCAGACGAAAGGGATCGAGGAAGAGGCTCAGCGCAGTGAGCGTAAAACCGGGCAACGCAACGATGCCGACAGACAGACGGCGCGGTGGCACATCGGTCGTGATTTCCCGAGCCTCATCCTTCCCATTTCTCACTTACGCAGTCCTCCACCACATCCCACTTTATACGAACGGGATCAGGAAGAACGCAATCACCTGAAATGCTTGGAGAGCTTAAGTTGCTGCGCCTGATAGTTCGATCCCAGATCGATGCCATAGAGCGCCTTCGGGCGATTCAACATATGCTCATAAACAAGACGGCCGACAATCTGGCCATGTTCGAGAATGAACGGGACTTCATGACTGCGCACTTCCAGAACCGCACGACTTCCTGTTCCACCAGCAGCGGTGTGACCGAAGCCCGGATCAAAGAAGCCTGCATAATGCACACGGAATTCACCGACCAGCGGGTCGAAAGGCGTCATTTCCGCTGCAAAAAGCGGCGGCACATGCACCGCCTCGCGCGAAACGAGAATATAGAACTCATCCGGGTCCAGCACCAGTTCGCGCGAACCGCGATCATAGATTGGTTCCCAAAAGTCGAGAACATCGTGCGCCGCACGCTGATCGACGTCCACAACCGCCGTATGGTGCTTGCCGCGATAACCGATCAGCTTGTCCTTATCGCCCGAAAGATCGACCGAAAGCGCGATACCGCCGCCGGAGATATTGGGCTGTTCTGCCGCCACAAGCGTCTCACTCTGATGCAGTGTGGAAAGTTCCGCTTCGGTCAATTGTGCGCGGCCCTGACGGAAACGGATTTGCGACAGCCGCGAACCGGTACGAGCGACAATCGGGAAAGTGCGCGGGCTGACTTCGAGATAAAGGGGGCCTTTATAGCCAGCTGGCACCTTGTCGAATTCCTGCGCACCATCGGCGATGACGCGTGTGAAGATATCAAGGCGTCCGGTCGAACTTTTCGGATTGGCGGAAGCCGACAATTCCGGTGAAAGTGCCAGGCTTTCAAGCAAAGGCACGATATAGACGCAGCCGGTTTCGAGCACTGCCCCGGCGGTCAGATCAATCTCATGAAGTTTGAGACGTTCAAGCTTGTCGATAACCGGCGTACCCGGGCCCGGCATGAAGGATGCGCGCACACGATAGGCTTTCGCACCCAGCCGCAAATCAAGGCTTGCGGGCTGAATCTGATCGGCATCCAATGGACGCGGAGATTGGAGCAAACCGCTTTCAAAGAGTGCTGCAATATCCGCATCTGCCAGAATTCCTGCTTCCCTCTGCGTCATGCCACTCAACTCCGTGAATTACTTAAAATCGGTCTATGACCATTGACCGTTCAAAGCCCTGCTGCCAACCCCTCAAACCCCATAGTTTGCGGGTTTTCCGCAGGAAAGAGAGAGCCCACCCCCTTAGCAGCCCAGAGTTTTCGTCAAAACTGTCCTTCCAAGCATTGACGGCCCCGCTCAAGAGGCATAAGGAAAAAGTGTTCCGTGGTGATTTGGCCGGCCGGCTTGCAGCCACGTTAAAGAATTCGCTAAAATAAGGCCGCGGTTCGTTACCGGCCTTTTGCGTGTTCGCGAGGCCGGTTTTTTATTGGCCGCCGAGGCATTTCCAGGCCCCGGCCGACCAGCTTTCGACAGGTTGGAAAAAATGACGAATAAGACTACGCGTAAGTTACGCCCGGCAACGCAGCTCGTTCATGCAGGATCGCTGCGTTCAGGCTTTGCAGAGTTGTCCGAAGCCCTCTATCTGACGCAGGGCTTTCTCTACCCGACGGCAGAAGCCGCAGAAGCGCGCTTCAAAGGTGAAGACCCAGGGTTCATCTATTCGCGTTATGCCAACCCAACCACCGACATGTTTGAAAAGCGGATGTGCGCACTGGAAGGTGCAGAGGATGCGCGCGCCTTCACCTCCGGCATGTCGGCAGTCGCCGCATCCATTCTCTGTCAGGTACAGGCTGGCGACCACGTCATCTGCGCACGTGCCGTTTTCGGCTCATCGCGTTACATCATTGAGACGCTGCTGCCACGCTATGGCGTCGAGTATTCGATCATCGACGGCTCGAAGATTGCAAACTGGAAAGCTGCCGTTCGTCCAAACACCAAAGTCATGCTGCTCGAAAGCCCGTCCAATCCGACGCTTGAGGTTATCGACATTGCAGCTGTGGCCAACATTGCCAATGAAATCGGTGCAAAGCTGATCGTTGATAACGTGTTTGCAACACCGCTTTACCAGAAGCCTCTGGAACTCGGCGCGCATATCGTTGTCTATTCGACCACCAAGCATATTGACGGTCAGGGCCGGTGTCTCGGCGGGATCATTCTTTCCGATCAGGAATGGACCGAAGAAGTTCTGCAGCCATACTTCCGTCATACCGGCCCCGGCATGAGCCCGTTCAATGCATGGATCATGCTGAAGGGCCTTGAGACGCTTGGCGTTCGCGTGCGCCAGCAGACACAATCGGCTGCAGCTGTTGCCGATGCGCTGGCCGGGCAGGCAGGTGTGAAGCAGGTCATCTATCCGGGCCGCGCCGACCACCCGCAGGCTGACATCATCGCTCGCCAGATGAGCGGCGGCTCGACACTCATCGCACTGGAACTCGAAGGCGGCAAGGAAGCTGCGTTCAAGTTCGAAAATGCCCTTCAGGTGTTCAGTATTTCCAACAATCTGGGTGACGCAAAGAGCATCATCACCCATCCAGCAACAACGACGCATCAGAGCCTCTCGGACGAAGCACGCGCAGAACTCGGCATTTCTGACGGCATGTTGCGCATCTCTGTCGGCCTTGAAGATCAGGACGATCTGGTCGAGGACGTTCTGGAAGCGCTTGCTGCCGCTCGCTAACAAAGATCATCGCATTTTGCTTCTTTAGAACGCCGTGCGTCCTTTCGGACGCACGGCGTTCTCATTCTTTATTTCTACGCATCGTGGCTTACAAAAATCGAAATCGATTTTTGCGCCAATGCGCCAGGCCGCTAAATGATGCATAAACGACGCATTTGCCGGAACATTTCGGCAAATGCGATGCATTTGTCACCATCAAATCGTTGACCTCCCGTGTAACTTTGGCGATACGTGAGCAGATAATATGATTTGAAGGCAGATGTGTATGTACAGAGCGATAACAAGGGACATTGAGGTAACGGCTGAGCCGTTTTATCTCGAAGACCAGTCCGAGCCGGACGAAAATCGCTATGTCTGGGGCTACCGGATCACCATTGCCAATAATTCATCGCAAACCGTTCAACTGCGCTCACGCTACTGGCAAATCACCGACGGCAATGGCCGTATTGAAGAGGTGAAGGGTGCAGGCGTCATCGGCGAACAGCCGACGCTGAACCCGGGGGATTCTTACCAATATTCATCGGGCTGCCCACTCAGCACGACATCCGGCGTTATGGTCGGGCGCTATCAAATGCAATTACCGGACGGGAGTGCCTTTGAAGTCGATATTCCAGCCTTTTCGCTGGATATTCCTGAAACAAGGCGAACACTGAATTAAAAAAGGCGCTTTTTTCAAAGCGCCTTTCTCAAAATGTTACTTCGCAAACTGTGCAGGATCGAACTCATAAGTCGTTGAGCAGAATTCGCACGTGACCGAAATCTTGCCGTCCGTGACGCTGTCCTGAATTTCTTCCGCTGAGAAATTATTGAACACGCCTTCGATCTTTTCACGAGAGCATGAGCAATTATCCTCGACACGGATTCCCTCATAGATGCGAACACCACGCTCGTGGAACAAACGATAAAGCAGACGTTCCGAGCCGACCTGCGGGTCAGTCAGTTCCGAGCTTTCGATTGTTCCAACCAATGAACGCGCTTCATCCCAGCCGTCGTCTTCAGGACCGAGAATAGCCGTATTCTCATCGCCATCGCCGCCAGGGAGATCCGGCATGCGCGCACGCATTTCAGATTCCGGCAGGAACTGGATCATGAGACCACCAGCACGCCAACGTTCCACGAGTTTACCGTCACTGCCACGCTCGACAAGCTTTGCAACACTCAGCTTCATGTCGGTTGCGATCTGCTCGGACTGACGGAAATAGGTGCGTGCGATCTCTTCCAGTGTCGATCCATCAAGCGCAACAATGCCCTGATAGCGCTGTGTATGGGCACCCTGATCGACCGTAAAGGCGAGTGTCCCACGGCCAAGCAGTTCTTCCGGGCGCGTCTTTCCAGCGCTCACCGCCTCCGCGACACGCTCGGCATCAAAGCGCGCATAGGCACGCACGGACTTCGGCGTGCGGAAATCCACGACCAGCATATCGACAGGTCCGTCGGACTGGGTCTGAAAGATGAACTTCCCTTCAAACTTCAACGACGTACCAAGAAGGGTCGTCAGAACCGTTGCTTCCGCCAGAAGGCGGGCAACATGTTCGGGATAGTCATGACGCTTGAGGATTGCGTCAATGCTTGCGCCCAGTTGCACGGCGCGACCACGCACGTCGAGCCCTTCCACCTGGAAGGGCACAACGGCATCATCACCTGCAAACTCGAAGTTGTTCAGATCAATATGAACGACTTCAGCTTCATTTTGCTCTGCGCTGATCTTGTCAGACAAATTATGCTCCCAATCAGCTGCCTTGCAGGCACCACGCCAGAATAGCTTTCTGCGCGTGAAGCCTGTTTTCAGCTTCATCGAAGACGACCGATTGTGGGCCGTCGATCACTTCGTCGGTCACTTCCTCGCCGCGATGCGCGGGCAGGCAGTGCATGAAAAGCGCCTTCGGGTCAGCTTTAGCCATCAGATGAGCATTTACCTGATAGGGCATGAAAACATTATGGCCGCGAGCGTGATCTTCCTGCCCCATGGAAACCCAGGTGTCTGTGACGACGCAATCTGCACCATTCACCGCCTTGTCCGGGTCCACTGTGGACAGGATGTTCGCGCCATTTGCCTTTGCCCAATCGATATATTGCTGCTTTGGCTCGCTGCCTTCCGGCGTTGCGATATTGACGTTGAAATCAAAACGCGCCGCAGCTTCCACAAGCGAATGAAGAACGTTGTTGCCGTCCCCCATCCAGGCAAAGGTCTTGCCTTTGATCGAGCCGCGATGTTCCTCATATGTAAGAACGTCAGCCATGATCTGACAAGGGTGTGTGTCATCGGTCAGTGCATTAATCACCGGAACGGTCGCATGTTCGGCAAGCTCCAGCATCCGATCATGCGATGTCGTGCGGATCATGATCGCATCAACATAGCGCGACAGCACCTTGGCGGTGTCTGCGATCGTCTCGCTGCGACCGAGCTGCATTTCCGAACCCGTAAGCATGATCGTCTCGCCGCCGAGCTGACGCATGCCAACGTCGAATGAAACACGGGTACGCGTAGACGGCTTTTCGAAAATCATCGCCAGAACCTTGCCAGCGAACGGCTTTTCGATCTCGCCGGCCTTTAAGCGCGCCTTGCGCGCTTTGGCATCTTCCATGATTGCACGCAGTTCAGATGACGGAACCGTCGAGAGGTCAATGAAGTGCTTGATACCGTTATTCGCCATAGTTTTACGCCGTCTTGCTGATCGGATTTGCAACGGAAAGCCGTTCAACGGCTGCTTCAATGCGTGCCAGTGCTTCACGCGCTTCTTCCGGTGTTGTCACCAGTGGAGGCAGGATGCGCACGACATTGTCACCTGCACCAACACTGAGCAGATGCTCATCACGCAGAGCCTGTATCAGCGTGACGTTCGGAACCACGCATTTGATGCCCATCAGCAGGCCGCGACCGCGCACTTCCGAAATGATATTTGGATAGCGGTCGATAATCGACGCAAGCCCCTGCTTCATCGTAAGTGCTGTTTCCTGCACATTTTCAAGGAAGCCTTCCGCCAGCACGACATCGAGCACGGCATTCCCAACAGCCATAGCAAGTGGATTTCCGCCATAGGTCGTGCCATGCACACCCGCAGTCATACCCTTGGCAGCTTCTGCTGTTGCAAGGCAGGCGCCCATCGGGAAGCCGCCGCCGATCCCCTTCGCAACTGCCATGATGTCTGGCGTGATGCCCGACCATTCATGGGCGAAAAGTTTGCCGGTACGGCCAACGCCGGTCTGCACTTCGTCGAGGATCAGAAGAAGGCCCTTTTCGTCGCAGATCTTGCGCAGAAGACGCATGAATTCTTCAGGGAAGCCGCGCAGACCGCCCTCGCCCTGCACAGGTTCGAGCAGGATTGCTGCGGTTTCTTCGGTGATTGCTGCGCGCAGAGCCGCTTCATCACCGAAGGGAACCTGATCAAAACCATCAACCTTCGGGCCAAAGCCTTCGAGATACTTGGCCTGACCGCCTGCGGCGATCGTTGCCAGCGTGCGACCGTGGAACGCACCTTCAAAAGTGATGATGCGGAAGCGTTCAGGATTGCCGTTTACATAGTGATAGCGACGCGCAGTCTTGATCGCGCATTCAATCGCTTCGGCACCGGAATTGGTAAAGAACACTTTGTCCGCAAAGGTTGCGTCGACCAGACGCTGGCCCAGCTTTTCCTGCCCCGGAACTTCATAGAGGTTTGACAGGTGCCAGAGCTTGTCAGCCTGATCTTTAAGTGTATTGACCAGATGCGGATGGGAATGCCCCAGCGAGTTCACGGCAATGCCTGCCGCAAAATCGAGATAACGCTCGCCGTTTTCGGTAATAAGCCAAATGCCCTCACCTCGCTCGAAGCGCAGAGCCGCACGATTGTATGTGTCGTAGAGCGGTTGCACAGTCGTAACGTCGGTCATTGCAGTCAGGCCTCCATTAGCCTTTTAAATGCAGCGCCTCCGGCAAAGGCCGGTCGGGCAGCGTTTCCCATTGTGTTGATGTCCCACACATGAACGCAATCGTTCGCTGGCGGGTTCGGGGATCTCGTGTCTTTGCACCATCCTCCCGGCGGAAATAAAAAACCGCCCTCAGGGCGGCAATATTTAATCCCGCACGTATATTGGCGCTCACAAAAAAAATGTCAATCAAAGCGCAACGGGATAATCATGCATCTTTATGCATGAACCCATGCCGGAAACAGCGCTCATATATTTTGCTGCATATAAGATGGCACCTATGCAGTTGCAGGGGTGGCATTTTTCAGATCGGGTCGATATATAGGCCCCAGTTGTTCTCCCCGACGGGGACCCTATCTGAAAAACTGCTGCAAAATACGCGCAGATGACTCAGAAAAACCGTCTTTAACACCCAAGTTGGGGAAAACCGTAAAAATGGAATCTGCCTGACAAGGCTATCCCTTGTCATGGCGTCGTTCAATAATGTAGTTTATTTTTTAAAGTAAAAAACTACATTTTGTACGGCGGACCTAGTCACCCGGATAGATATAGTGTTTGCACCTGGAGCAATTCGGGGGCGCTGGTGGATTCCGGATAACGAAGATTGATTGGAGCCCAGGGCGATGAACTGGACAGATGAGCGCGTCGAACTGCTTAAGAAGCTATGGAATGATGGCTTGAGTGCAAGCCAGATCGCTGCGCAGCTTGGTGGCGTCAGCCGCAACGCAGTGATCGGTAAAGTGCACCGTCTGAAATTGTCAGGTCGTGGCAAAACCACGACTGCTGCACCTCGCAGCAAAAAAGTGAATACCGTTGCAGCAACACCACGTCCAGCCGCAACAAGCAGCAGCAACGCGGGAGCAAGCCGTCCGCAGGCGACCACAACAATTCGTACAGCGACTGTTACGCAGACCGTTGGCGCAACAGCTCTTCAGATGGAATATGTTGCGGATGCCGTAACCGAGCGTGTGGTGCGCCCAGCATCAGATGTCGTTGTGCCAATTTCCCGCAAACTGACACTTCTGCAGCTGAGCGAACGCACTTGCAAATGGCCTATCGGCGATCCGCTCAATGAGGATTTCCACTTCTGCGGCAGTGAATCGGGCGAATCCAGCCCTTATTGCAGCTATCATTCCAAGCTGGCTTTTCAGCCAACGGCGGAACGTCGCCGCGCACGCTGATTGAATGCGAAAGCATTGCTGAATATCAAACCCCGGCAGCACCTTGCTCCGGGGTTTTTCTTTATCAGTAATCCTGATGAAAACCGTTTTATTATGCGCGCTTTGGCAGACGGACAACAAATGTTGATCCTTCACCAAGTTGCGAGCGCACAACGAGGCGTCCACGATGGCGGGCGAGAATGTGTTTGACAATGGCAAGCCCTAGTCCTGTGCCTTTTTGGGCGCGGCTTGTCTCAACATCTATCCTATAGAAGCGCTCCGTCAGTCGTGGCAAATGTTCAGCCGCAATACCGGGACCAAAATCCTGAACCGAGACCACGACTTCTGATGTGTTCTGAGAAACTTCCTCATTCAGGCTTACAATGATACGCTTGCCGCCTTGCCCATATTTACAGGCATTTTCGACCAGATTCTGGAACACCTGAATAAGTTCGTCGCGAGTGCCGGTCACATTAACCGGCTTTTCGGGCAGATGCCGTTCGATAACCACATCCAGACCTTCCGCCAGCGGGCTCAGAGTATCAGCCACATGATTGAGCACCGCTGTCATATCAACGCATTCGGTCACAGCCAGATGCGCCCGCATTTCAAGCCGCGATAATGACAGAAGATCATCAATCAGGCGCGACATGCGCTCGGCCTGCTTTTGCATAATACCCAGGAAACGCTCACGCGCGCCCGCATCATTGCGCGCTGGACCTTGCAACGTTTCAATAAATCCAAGCAGCGAAGCCAAGGGCGTGCGCAGCTCATGGCTGGCATTGGCGATGAAGTCCGAACGCATGCGATCAATACGACGCGTTTCACTCTGATCGCGAAATAAAAGAACGAACAGTTCCGGCTTACCATCAATACCACGAAGCGCCTTAACCATGGCTTTATACCAGCGATCAATCGGAACGCGTTCGAAATAGTCGATGCTGCGTGGCTCGCCATCGGTGATCACACCCTGAATGAGCGCATGCATCTCCGGTGCGCGAAATCTGAGATAAAGCCCGGTGTCCGTTTCAAGCGACTGAAACGCATCGCGCGCAGCAACATTGGCAAAGAGAACCGTTGCGCGATGGTCAAAGACAATCATCGGATCAGTCAGCAGGTCTGCGAGACGCTCGCCGGTAACATTGTCCATGTCACTTATCGCGCGAACGCTCTGCGGCTTTTGAACGATGACATCATCCGTCGTGGCACTTGCCACCCAAATGGCACCAATAACAATCAGCGCCAGCAGCGCAATGCGGAACCATATTGGTAGATCAAGCACCATGACACAGATGATCACGATGAGGCTTACAATCAGCACACCTTTGACTCTGAGAAGTGGTGCGAAAAAAGATTCTTCTACGGCAGAAATGGGGGCATCTTGATTATTACTTTCGCTCATTCTGACGTCTCTCAGCTATCCAGCACGCGTTTTAACACGCAAGCGATTTTCCATCCAACGCAGATGCACCAAAATCCGATGCCGCGTCCTTTACGTCCATCACAAACAGCCCATATCATGTAAGCACCATCTATAGGCATGTTTTGGAACATGTCTGCGTCTATAGACCAAAGGAGCTTGCAGTGGGTGACAGTTCAAAGACAGCTAACAAAAAGAATGCCGACAAAAGCAGCACGAAACCCATCAAGCTGGAAATTAACGGCAAGACGCAGAAATTCGATATTAATGATCCGAAGCTGCCAGATTGGATCGAAAACAATGCATTGCAATCGGGTGGATATCCTTATCCCGACAAGATGAAGGTGAAGGATTATGAAGAAACGCTGGAACGCCTGCAGATTGAACTGGTGAAGCTGCAATATTGGCTTCAAGATACCGGCGGGCGTGTGATCTGCGTTTTCGAAGGGCGTGACGCTGCGGGCAAAGGCGGAACGATCTTTACACTGCGCGAGTTCATGAACCCACGAACAGCGCGCAACGTCGCCTTGCCCAAACCAACAGAAACCGAGCGCGGCCAGTGGTATTTCCAGCGCTATGCACAACACTTCCCCACCTCGGGCGAGTTCGTCACCTTTGACCGCTCCTGGTATAATCGCGCAGGTGTCGAGCGCGTCATGCAATTCTGCACGCCGGAACAACTTGAAACATTTCTGACAGAAACGCCCGATTTTGAGCGCATGGTGGTGACAGAGGGCATTAATCTGTTCAAATTCTGGCTGGATATTGGTCAGGAAATGCAGCTCAAACGCTTCCATGAGCGTCGTCACAGCCCGCTTAAAAGCTGGAAGTTTTCTCCGATGGACGTTGCCGGGATTTCACGCTGGAATGATTATTCGGCAGCGCTGCATACGATGCTTGAGCGCACCGACACCGGCTATGCGCCTTGGACGATTATCCGCTCCAATGATAAAAGGCGCGCCAGACTGGCTGCAATCCGGCGCGTGCTTTTGACATTGCCCTATGACGGGCGCGATCTTGAAGCCATTGGCCCGGAAGATCAGTCCATTATTGGTCGTGGCGCGGAGTTTTTGGCATCCAAAACACCCGCAACACTCGCCTCAGGCAAATAAAACGTACTCGGCTGGTGCGGTGTCTTTTCCCAGAGATGAGGCTTGTGCACCAGCTGCCACAATGCACGCCATGCCGAAATTGAAATCAGTATCCAATAGACAGGTATTGCGACAATATAAGCATAACCACCCAGCTCAGTCGGTTCCATCGTCTTCGAACCAAGCACATAGAAGCTAAAATAGGCCAGCAAAATATTGATCAGGTCGATACGCAGAAGCCATATGTTATCCACGCTCAATGGCGCGAAAACCATTGCCACCAGAAGCACCCCGACTGTCATAAGCATGAACGGATGCAGAAGTGCCGAGCCGATAATGCCAAGCGTATAGATCTGGCTGATCGCAAAACGCCACCAACCAAGCTCTCGCCATGTTGTATAAGGATTGCGGCCATGCACGAGCCATGTCTGCATCCAGCCCTTGATCCAGCGCGTCCGCTGCTTGTGCCAGACTGAGTAATCTACTGGAGCGTCTTCGACCGTGCCCCGCGTAATGACATCAATACTATAGCCAAAACGCGCAAGCCGCATACCAAGATCTGCATCTTCCGTCACATTATAGGCATCCCACCCACCGACCTGATCGAGGCAAGACCGGCGGAAATGATTGGACGTACCCCCAAGCGGAATGACCAGACCTTGCGATGCAAGCCACGGCAAAAGCCCCCGAAACAAGGTAGCATATTCAAAGGCGAACATACGTGTGAGCAGATTTTGCCGGAAATTACCGATGATCAGCGGTGCCTGAACACAAGCGAGTTGTTCACCACCGCGCCGGAAAGCCTGCCAGGCTTCAAGCAACTGATCCGGGTGCGGACGATCTTCCGCATCAAAAATCGCTACAATTTTTCCACGCGCGAACTGCAAGGCATAATTGAGCGCCTTAGGCTTTGTTCGTGGTCCGCCAGAAGGCACCAGAACAAGCTCATAATTTGATGGCAGCCCTCTGTTCCGAATGGCATCAATGGTATCGAAGTCATCTTTCTCACAAACAAGTTTGATATCCAGCTTGCTGCGCGGCCAATTCAGCTTCTCAAGAGAAGCAATCAGTTGCCCGATGATCGCCTGTTCGCGATAGAGTGGCACTAAAACCGAATAGACAGGCAAGTCTTTTCGGTCGAACGGAACAATTTCTGGAAAACGCAATCGCCGACCTGAGGCTGCTGCAAACAAACGAATAAGAACACAGCCGAGAAAAAATAGTGTCAGACAAACGTGCAATACCAGCATGGTCTGCGTAGGCCAGTTTACGATACCTGCGATGAATGCATAGACACCGAGAGCTATGATAAAGGCCTGCGGTGTTTCCAGAACGCGCGCGGCAGAAAACACTTGAGGCGTCATAGCATGTGCACGCGCTACAAGATCTTTCTGATGGCGCTGGCGCAAAACTGCTTTAATACGCGACGGTGTACAAATTCGGATACGCTGCTTCAATTCAGGTGATTGCCGAATATGTTCTCGTAATCTGGAAATCTGCGCCTCTTTCGGCGCAAGATAAAGATAGGAAGTACCATCATGGCCCAGTGCCATTAACTGAGCCGCTTCGATCAGGACTGAACGAGCTTCTTCTCCTGTTACAAAAACTCTTGAGGCAGCAATTTCATCAGTGAACGGCAATTCCAGATAATCAGCAACAGCACCGAACAACAATTCTTCTGAAACGCCGGATTGATGAGTAATTTCCTCAAAGAACCCAGTTCCATTCTTAAGCGCCCCCCCGTAAGCCAACCGTAGAAAAACACGCGGCACACCTCGCCGCTCCAATCTGGCAGATATGGCAGTGCATATCTCCAGATCGAAAATGATCGATCCGTAACTCATAGTACCCCCGCACTACTAGTGACTACTTTATTTTACTAATTCTTTTATACCATATGGATATATTTTTCTTATCTAATTTAAGTTTATTTTATATAATTATTTAACCTTATTTTTATTTCATTTTCTTGAAAATTGAAACAGAATTATTTGAAAATTCACTTTTTTCTTTAAAAGTATAAGCCATTAAAAATCATTGCTTATTTTACACACAGGCTCTGTTAACGCGAAATTATCAGTAGTGAGTACATAAGGCTTTAATGAAACGACCTCTTCTGAGCATAGGGGCCGCGATATGCTGGCTCGCCGGCAGCATATCGGCTGGCGCACAGTCCGCACCCGAAGCACCTTCCTTCTTTAACGAGAAGGAGAGATTGGCTTTGCCATCTCTGAAGGGCCTCAATCGACTGCGTTTTGTCACAACTCTCGACTTTCCTCCTTTCAATGCTTTGAATGATGCCGGGCAGCTATCTGGCTACAATATCGACCTTGCCAAGGCACTTTGTGCGCAACTTGGGTTAACCGACATTTGCCAGATTGAAGCCGTGCCGTGGAACGAGCTTGATGCCAAGTTGGAAAACGGTGAGGCCGAAGCCGTTATCGCCGGCTTAAGCATCAATCAGGCAAGTCGGGAGAAATTCCTGTTCACACGCCCCTATATGCGCCTGCCCGCACGCTTTGTGACTGCGAAGACAAGCGCTTTCTCCGAACAGGCAGCTGTTGCGACCAAAGGAAAAAATGTTGGTGTGATTGCCAGCACCGCGCATGAGCAATTGCTTAAAGCCTATTTTCCAGACGCAATCGCCAAAGCCTATCCCGACAGAGCCAGTATGCTAGCGGGACTACAAAACCAGGAAGTTGCAGCAGTGTTTGATGACGGCATGACTTTGTCATTCTGGCTTGAAAGTGCTGAAAGCAATGATTGCTGTACTTTTTCAGATGGCGCTTACCTCGCACCGCAATATCTTGGATCAGGAATGAGCATCGCGGTCGCGCAGAAAAATGCTGCGTTGGCGGGCGCCCTTAATAATGCGCTTCAGTCCCTGCAACGACAGGGCAAACTTACAGAGCTCTATCTTCGTTATTTTCCAAACAGCTTTTATTAAAAGCACGGCAATCGTTCCGCATCAAAGACAGTCGGCAACAAGCTGAATTGACGGCAACCAAACAGAAATCATTACATTTGGCAGAGGGTGATTTTGTGCCATTTTGTCGCACCAATATGCGTAAAGCAATCTGAATTTTCAGTGATTATTGAAAATACCGATTATTCGATACTTACAGTACACAAGTAAAATTATTTAGAAACAAAATATTGGGTAAATTATTTGAGCGGAAATCACTCTAAAATTCGAATACCAACTCTATTATTCGGGCTGCTTTTATCATATTTTGCAAGTAAATCCATATATTTATTTTCACTTGTACATTTTTCCTTTTGATCGATAATAAAACTCGAGGAGAAGGAGGAATTTATTATGTACCAAGGCATCAGTACTCATTGGCACAAGACTCCTGCACAGACACAGCGCTCGCCGCATGAAGCAACCTATGTGTTCTTCGGAATTTTTCTGGCGTGCCTTACAGTACCTGCGGCAATCATTCTTTGGGCAATTGCCCAAAGCATTATGACTCACTTCTAAAAACGCCCTCCGAGAACCATGGCGTGATTTTCGGGACGCGCACGTGCTTTAAGTGTTTGAATAAACGTTGATATTGATGAAAAAAGCCCCGCTTATGCAGCGGGGCTTTTTGCTATTTAAGCAATTTTCCCGCAAACGTCAGCAACGCAGCGGGAAAATATGTTTAATGGGCTGGACCACTTCCATCATTCGATGAAACTTGTGCAGGCGCCACAACGGTATCATCAGGACGCTTTTTAGGCGGCTTGCGGGCGATAAGACTGTAGAACATCGGGATGAAGAAGGTTGCGATAAAGGTCGCAGCCAACATACCACCGATAACGCCCGTACCAATCGAGTGACGGCTCGCAGAACCTGCGCCGGAGCTGATTGCCAGTGGAACCACGCCGAGAATGAACGCAAGCGACGTCATCACAATCGGGCGGAAGCGCAGGCGGGCAGCTTCAGCAGCAGCTTCGATTGCTGATTTACCCTCTTCTCGCTGTAGCACGGCAAATTCCACGATCAAAATCGCGTTCTTCGCCGCAAGACCTATCAGTGTCACCAGACCAATCTGGAAATACACGTCATTGGTCAGTCCACGCAGATCGGTTGCAAGAAGCGCACCGAAGATAGCGAACGGCACCGCTGTGATAACCGCAAGCGGCAAGCTCCAGCGCTCATATTGTGCAGCAAGGATCAGGAACACCATGATCAGACCAAAGATCATAGCCTGACTGCCACTGCCACTTGTCGACACTTCCTGATAGGCCGAACCTGTCCAGGCGATCTGGAAACCCTGCGGCAAGGTTTCAGCAGCAACTTCCTGCATAGCCTTGATCGCATCACCCGACGTATAGCCCGGTGCGGGATTACCTGTGACCTTGGCAGCATTGAATGCGTTGAAGCGCTCAAGCTGATCAGGTCCGACAATACGCTTCACCGTCACCAGTGCGCTCAGCGGTATCATGCTGCCAGAGTCGGCGCGCACGAACACATGCTTGAGATCACTTGGATCACGGCGGAACTCAGCTTCCGACTGCAGATTGACCTGATAGTTACGGCCATACAGCGTGAAGTCATTGACATAGACACTGCCGAAGGTTGCCTGCATGGCGGTGAAGACCGAATTGATCGGAACGCCCATCGCCTTGGCTTTTTGACGGTCAAGCTGAATGTCATATTGCGGCACGTTCGGATCGAATGTCGTACGAACACCGGCCAGTTCGGGACGCTTGTTCGCGGCCTCAACCAGCAGATTGGTCGCATTCGTCAAAGATTGTACGCCACCGCCGGTACGGTCCTGCACATAAAGCTCAAAACCGCCGGTCGTGCTGAGACCAAGAATCGGTGGAGGATTAAAGGCCAGAACCAGACCGTCCTGAATGCCGGCATTCATGCCCATGATCGCACCGGGCAGATTGCGCGCATCGACATCAGGCGTTGTGCGTTCTTTCCAGTCTTTGAGCATGATAAACATCGTGCCCGCGCTGGTTTTCAGACCACCCGAGAGCAGGTCGAAGCCAGCGACTTCAAACACGCTTTCGATTGCGGGATGCTTGCGGATATTTTCACTGGCCTCATGCAGAACCGCACTTGTGCGCTCAAGCGATGCAGCCGGCGGCAGGATAGCCACACTGAACAGGAAGCCCTGGTCTTCATCCGGCAGAAGCGAACCCGGAACTTTCTCAAAGAGATAATATGTGCCCCCCAGAATACCCGCGAAAATCAACAGGCCGATAGACGCGCGTTTCAGGAAGAAGCGGACACCTGCGGTATATCCCTTCGTCAACCGATCAAAGAAGCGGTTGAAAATACGGAACGGCAACATCGGTTCATGATGGCCGGGCTTGAGGATCAGCGCACAGAGCGCCGGCGTCAATGTCAAAGCCACGACACCGGAGATTGTCACCGAAATCGCAATCGTAACAGCAAACTGCTTGTACATTTCGCCAACCAGACCGCCCATGAAGGCGACTGGAATGAACACGGCGCAGAGCACGAGAACAATCGCGATAACCGGGCCTGTCACTTCGCTCATTGCCTTGATGGCAGCTTCGCGTGGCGGCAGCTTCTCGGTCGTCATGATACGTTCGACGTTTTCCAGCACCACGATGGCGTCATCCACCACGATACCGATCGCCAGTACCAGACCGAACAAAGTCAGCAGGTTAATGGAGAAGCCAAGCACATACATGCCTGCAAACGTGCCAATGATCGAGATCGGAACCGCGATAACCGGGATAAGTGTTGCACGCCAGTTCTGAAGGAAGATGAAGACCACCAGAACAACGAGGATGATCGCCTCGATGAAGGTATGGATCACTTCTTCCACCGAGACCTTGATGAACTTGGTGGTGTCGAATGGAATCGAATAATTGATGCCTTCCGGGAAGCTGGTCTTCAGCTCCGCCATACGGCTCTGGATAAGTTCCATCGTGTTGAGCGCGTTGGCGCCCGGCTGAAGATAGATCGCAATCGGAACAGCCGGTGTGCCATTCAGGGCGCTATCCACCAGATAGCTTTCCGTACCGAGCTCTACACGGGCAACGTCTTTCAGAAGAAGCGTTGCTGCGTTCTTGTCCGAACGAAGGATAATATTTTCAAAGGCGCTTGCATCCGGCAGACGGCCCTGCGTGGTCGCCGTATAGGTAAACGGCCCGGCCTGAGGATCAGGCTGATCGCCAAAACGGCCCGCGGCAAACTGCGCATTCTGTTCCTGAATAGCCGTCTGAACATCTGATGGCGTCAGATTATATTGCGCCAGCTTGTCCGGGCGCAGCCAGATGCGCATCGAATATTCGATATTGCCAAGAAGCTGAACATCACCAACGCCAGGCAGACGCTTGAGATCGTCGATGACGTTCAAAAGCGCATAGTTACCAACATAGGTGCGATCATAACGGTCGGAGGTCGAAAACATCGCCACCATGCCGAGAATGGTGCTGGAGCGTTTGTCGACGGTGACGCCGAGACGCTGCACTTCCTGTGGAAGCGACGAGGTTGCACGCTGAACGCGGTTGTTGACGTTGATCGTGGCCTGATCCGGGTCGGTGCCAAGAGCAAAAGTCACGGTCAGCTGCATGGTACCGCTGCCAAGGCTCGAAGACTGCATATAAAGCATGTTCTCGACGCCGTTGATCTGCTGCTCAAGAGGCGCCGCAACGGTTTGCGTCACAGTTTCAGCACTGGCACCCGGATAGGTGGCGCTGACGACAACCTGCGGCGGCGTCAGCTCGGGATACTGCGCGACAGGCAGAATCCGCATGGCAATCAAGCCTGCCAGCACGATGATGATGGAAATGACCGCCGCGAAAACCGGCCGGTCGACGAAGAACTTGTTCATTGCTTGTCTGCCGCCTGTTCTTTATCGGTCTTTGCGCCAGCTTCGGTTGCAGCTTTCGCTTCAACGGGCTGGACCGTCTTGCCCGGTGCAGCCTTGATCACGCCTTCGGTGATGATGCGATCGCCTGCCTGCAAGCCTTCACTGACCAGCCAATCATCCGCAAGCTCACGCGCGATCTTGATCGGACGAACTTCCGCAACATTGTCCTTGTTGACCACATAAACGAACTGACCCTGCGGGCTCTGCATAAGGGCCGCTTTTGGGACGAGAATTGCGTTGTCAATCGTAACACCCAGAATAGCTGCGCGTACGAACTGGCCCGGGATCAGGCGCTGATCCGGGTTGTCAACGACCGCACGTGCGCCGAGTGTTCCGGTTTCGGTATCAAGCGAGGAAGACGTGAAGTCGATGACACCTTCCTTGTCGTAAGCCTGACCATCGCCGAACAGGATCTTGATACGCAGACGATCAGCATCCTGCCCGGTGGCACCGCGCGCCTCACGCAGCTTGCGGATTTCCGCAGCTTCGGAGTCGGTGAAGGAAAAATTCACGTAAACCGGATTGATCTGGGTGATTGACGTCAGCAAGCTCGATGAAGCATCCGTTCCGATAAGGCTGCCTTCGGAAACCTGTTCGAGGCTGGTGATACCACTGATCGGCGCCGTTACTTTGGTATAGCTGAGGTTAAGCTCTGCGGTGCGTAATTGTGCTTTGGCAGCCGCAACCGCCGCCTTGTTCAAATCACGTGTCGCCAGAGCCGTGTCACGAACCGCTGTGCTTTGCACCTTTTGTTGGACAAGCTGTTCAGCACGTTCTGCATCGCGGATCGATTGTTGATAGGTCGCTTCAGCCTGCGCAACCTGCGCCTGGGCGCGGGCGACTTCCGCCTCATAAGGTGCAGGATCAATTTCGAACAGCAAGTCGCCGGCTTTGACTTCCGTGCCTTCTACGAAATTGCGATGCAGGAGAATGCCCCCAACACGCGCACGTACCTGAACATCGCGGTAGGCGCTGACTCGTGCCGCATATTCATACGGTACTTCCACATTCTCAACTTTAATCTCCGTAACGGTCACTGGCGGCGGTGGCGGCGTAGCACCTCCGGGGGCCTGCGCGAGGGCAGATTGCCCTGCAAGAATGAAAAATGCGGCACTCGCCGCAAAAATCCGGATGGAACTGGTCATGGTCATAGTGGGAGCTGCCCTTGATGTCGCACGGTGCGGCCGAATAAACATACACGAATGTTTGTAAATACGAATTACCGTGTTATAGTCAATTACCTAATGTTACGTATCACGAATGAGTTACCCAAATAGTGAACGAAAAATCCTTTTTTTGCTGACGTTTGGCTCACAATTTGAATGCTAGAGAACAAGAATGCGAAGGACGAAGGCCGAGGCCGCAGAAACGAGAGATGCTATTTTAACTGCTGCTGAACGGGTATTTCTTGACCGCGGACTGACCCAATCAACTTTGACACAAATCGCATCTCAGGCAGGCGTAACCCGCGGCGCCATTTATTTCCATTTTCAAGATAAACGCGACATATTTCAAGCAATTATCAACCGTACATGTTTTCCGCATGAAGAAATCATGCGCCATGCAGCCGAATGTGACCACCCTAACCCGCTTTATGTACTTGAGCAATCAATCATAACTGCGCTTGAGCATTTCATAGCCAATGAACGGCAGCAGAACGTCTTCACGATTATTCACCAGCGTTGTGAATATGTTGGTGAGATTGCCCCGGTCGTCGACCATATCCGGGAGGCGCGTGGAAATGTATTATCGCTCTTCACAGGCTTGCTTGAGGTTGCAGAGCGGCGCAACGAGCTGTCAAATGAATGGACATCCATTTCTGCTGCACAAATTTTGCTCGCCGTGCTGGGTGGCCTGCTCAATGAATGGCTCCGAAGCGAGCGGGACTTCGATCTTGTCGGTGATGGTGGTAAAGCAATCGGAACCTTGATCCGGTCCATGCGGCGCGACAGTTGACAGTTGACTGACCCAAGCTTCCCATACCCATCCCGTAAGCCGTTGAGACAACAGAACACCTTACCAGCACGTATTATCTGCCGAATTTTTAATTTACGCTTACGTTAATGTAACTCTTGCGATTACGACGAAAGTCGACCACATTCATGATTGAGGAGTGCCTGACCTGGATTTGGGGCGGGGCACGTTGGGAGAAGGGTGGCGGCTTGCTGCTCAAAGATGAGACGGAGCAATCCGGGGAGAAGGCATGGCAAAAAAAGCAACCGAAGCGAAACCCACGTCGAGCAAGGCAACGAAAACAATGCCTGCATCAGGCAAGGTCTGGCTGAAATCCTATCCGAAAAGCGTTCCACACGAAATCGATCTGAGTAAAACGACTTCTATTGGCGACATGATTTCGAATGCGTGCCGCCACTTTGCCGACAAACCGGCCTTCACCTGTATGGGTAAGGATCTGTCCTACAAAGAACTCGATGAAAACTCACGCGCACTCGCTGCATGGCTGCAATCGCGGGGACTGGTCAAAGGTGATCGCATTGCGATCATGATGCCGAATATTCTGCAATACCCTGTGGCAATTGCCGCAATCCTGCGCGCAGGCTTCGTGGTCGTCAACGTAAACCCGCTCTACACACCGCGCGAACTTCAGCATCAATTGAATGATTCAGGCGCGCAGGCGCTTATCGTGCTGGAAAACTTTGCATCGACTGTGCAAAAGTCTCTGGCATCCATTCATGTGCCCAACATCATCGTTGCAACGATGGGCGATATGCATGGCCTTAAAGGTCACATCATCAATCTGGTGGTGCGCAAGGTGAAAAAACTTGTACCGGAATGGAATATTCCCGGGCATGTGCGTTTTAAAGATGCGTTGGCGCAAGGCCGCGGAAAGTCATTTAATCCCGTACCAGTTGACAGTTCCGATCTCGCTTTTCTGCAATATACCGGCGGCACGACAGGTGTTTCCAAAGGCGCCATGCTGAGCCATAGAAATATTCTGGCCAATGTCGAGCAAATGCAGCTTTGGATGGATGTCGCCTTCCAGAACAAAGGCAAGCCGAAGGAACTCAACTTCGTCTGCGCTTTGCCGCTCTATCATATTTTTGCGCTGACCGTAAATGCAATGATCGGCATAAAGCTTGGCGCACGCAATATACTCATACCGAATCCGCGTGACATTCCGGCCTTTACAAAAGAGCTGCAAAAATATCCGTTCCATATTTTTCCGGGTCTCAACACATTGTTCAACGCCCTGATGAACAACGAAGATTTCAAGGCACTGAACTTCAAGCCGCTGGTGCTGACGCTTGGAGGCGGCATGGCAGTGCAGCGTCCGATTGCCGAACGCTGGCAGGAAATGACGGGCTGCCACATCACCGAAGGCTATGGTCTCTCCGAAACGTCACCCGTCGCCTCCGCCAATCCTCTCGATGCGACGGAGTTCAGCGGTACGATTGGGCTCCCCATGCCCTCAACGGATTTTACCATCCGTGATGACGACGGCAAAGACCTGCCATTGGGCGAAGTCGGTGAAATCTGTGTGCGAGGTCCGCAGGTCATGATGGGCTACTGGAACCGCCCCGATGAAACCGAACGCGCCATTATGGCCGATGGCTTCTTTCGCACCGGCGACATGGGCTTTATGG
This sequence comes from Ochrobactrum sp. Marseille-Q0166, assembly GCF_014397025.1. Classification (NCBI taxonomy): domain Bacteria; kingdom Pseudomonadati; phylum Pseudomonadota; class Alphaproteobacteria; order Hyphomicrobiales; family Brucellaceae; genus Ochrobactrum; species Ochrobactrum sp. Marseille-Q0166. The sequence continues at coordinate 2,263,604 of NZ_JACJUO010000001.1, forward strand.
ATGAAAGCGGCTTCACCAAGATTGTTGACCGCAAGAAGGACATGATCCTCGTTTCCGGTTTCAACGTCTACCCGAATGAAATTGAGGAAGTGGCAGCAGAGCATCCGGGCATTGTGGAATCGGCGGCGGTCGGCGTTCCCAATGAACATTCTGGCGAAGTGGTGAAGCTTTACGTCGTGCGCCGCGATCCGAACCTGACGGAAGAAGACGTCAAATCCTTCTGTGCACAGCGCCTGACCAATTATAAGCGCCCACGTGAAGTGGAGTTCCGCCATGCTTTGCCGAAAACCAATGTCGGCAAGATTCTTCGCCGCGAGTTACGTGACTAAAACAGAAAAGGCCCTCCTAACCGGAGGGCCTTTTCATTTTATTTAAACAAAGCTGGCAAGTCTGCAATGGATTCAAGCACCACATCGGCATGCGGCTCCAGCGCTTCGCGTGGGCTGTTGCCGGATAAGACGCCAACACCAAGACCCGCTTTTGCCGCCTGTGCCGTTTCAAGATCGTGGAGATTATCGCCGACCATGGCAATTGCGCCAGGTTCAAGGCCGATCTTTTCAGCAAAGTAAAGCAGCGGGTCAGCATATGGTTTGGGCCGTGCCGCCGTATCATAGCCGATTACGACATCAAAGAAATGGTCAATACCCAGTGCCTTTGCAGTCGCATGGGCGCCGGCTTCTGAATCATTGGTGGCAATGCCAAGGATGAAGCCCATCTCGCGAAGGGTCTCCAAGGTCTCCCGCAGGCCTTCAATCGCCACCGCAGAACGCGCACCTTCGGCAACCGTATAGCTGTCAAATTCGGCTATCTTGGCTTGGAAACCAGCTTCGTCAATGTCGGGATACCAGAGCTGCACAATGTCTTCGACCGTACCGGCTGCAATCACTGAATTGGCGCGAAAACGCGACGCTTCCCAGTCATAGCCACCGGCGTCGAGCAGCGATCTTGCACGATGTTCGTCGCCATTGGCGCTTCGCTGTGCAAGGCTCCATGACACGGTAAACCATGTGCGATCGAAATCGATTAACGTGCCATCCTTGTCAAACAGGATGGCACGGATTGATTTCAACTTTTCTGAGGAAGGTAATGCACTCATGCCTCTAACGCACCGGCGCGCTTCTTGACTGCAGATGGTTTTGGGCCAAGCAGCTTCAGCAGATCATCACCCCGCCGGACATAGCGCAACGAACGACGTGTGAGGATACGGCCAGCCTGCGGCGCAGTGAGCGTTATGTCACCTTCCGGCTCACCCGGTCTTGTCACCACAGTGACGAGCTTCGCGCCCGCTTCCACCACATCGCCCGGAGCAACATGATAAAGCACCATGCCACCTTCCGGCGCGCGCAGCATTTCGACATTTTCAAGTGGTGTCACCAGACCATTGTATTCGAGAGCAAGCTTTACGCTTTCGTCGACGATCACACCGCGATGAACGAGGAACCTGTAAAGGCCTTCGGCGTCACCCTTGCCCATATCGGCATAGACATCGCTCAAACCACGGAACTCGACCGTGGTCACAGCGCGGCGCTTCATATTGCGCTGGTCAGCAGGCAATTGCAGAACAGGATGTGCGCAGGCTTCCTCGAAAGCTGCATCCGCGGTCGTATCCCAAGCAAGGATCGCGGTTGAGCCGAGTGCCACGGCCAGATCCTTCATGTCTTCCACGAATTCCTTGGCGATATAGACATAGCTTTCGCTCTCATCATCGCAATGAAGATCAAGCACGATATCATTTTCGAGAGCAAGCTTCAAAAGCGTGCTCTTTAAACGCTGCGCAAGGGCCACAGGCGCATCCGGGCCGGGGAGTTCACTTGTGTCGAAGTCCGGCAGAAGCGGGAAAGCACGGTTGAAATTGACCGCCGAGAAAAACTCGAAACGGCCCAGATGCTGATGCGCCTGCCACTGGTTGGAGCCAATCGGATTTGCCTGCGGTACCACCGTGATATTGCCGAGTATGCGGCCTTCTTCCGATGCTTTTTTCAGCATCGGAACGAGAAAATGCAAAGCAGCCTGTCCCGGCAATTCGCCACCATGCAGCGAAGATTGCAGATAGGCGGTCGGCGCATCGCTGTCTTTGCCTGCAAAACGCAGCACACGCAGTTCAATGGCGTTACCCGGTACGTCGCCGGCAAACTCGATAATCTCGGATTTCATTTCAGTTCCCATTTGATGCACAAAAAAAGCCGGGCATAGCGCCCGGCTTGCCTTCTTGATTTGCCTTAATATCAGGCTTTGCGGCGCGCATGCAAATGGGCAACGAGACCCACCGTCGAAGCGTCTTTGCCTTCTGCGGATTCTGCACCGGAAACAACCGGAAGAAGCTCGGTTGCGAGTTCCTTGCCAAGCTCCACGCCCCACTGGTCAAACGCATTGATGCCGAAAATCTGAGCTTCCACGAACACGCGATGTTCGTAAAGAGCGATCAAGCGGCCAAATGCAAACGGATCCAGCTTGTCGTGAACCAGTGTCAGCGACGGACGGTTGCCGGAGAACACGCGATGCGGTGCAATGCGCTCAACTTCTGCGTCCGGCAGATTCTTGGCCTTCAACTGTGCACGCGCTTCATCGAGCGTGCGCCCCTTCATCAAGGCTTCCGACTGCGCAAGGCAATTAGCGAGCAGCATTTCATGCTGATGATCGAGATGCTTTTCATGGCCCTTTGCCGCAACGATGAATTCGAGCGGAATGGTGTCCGTGCCCTGATGCAAAAGCTGGAAGAAGGCGTGCTGACCATTGGTGCCGGGTTCGCCCCAGACAACAGGACCCGTTGGACCGGAAACCGGCTTGCCGTCAACCGTAACACTCTTGCCATTCGATTCCATATCGAGTTGCTGGAGATAGGCCGGAACACGCGCCAGACGCTGATCGTATGGAATAACAGCACGGCTCGAATAATCGCAGATTGCGCGATGCCAATAGCCGATGAGGCCAAGCCAGATTGGCAGGTTCTTTTCCAGCGGCGCGTCGCGGAAATGCACATCCATCGAATGCGCGCCCGCAAGGAATTTGCGGAAATTATCAGCGCCGATTGCGATCATCACTGGCAAGCCAATCGCTGACCAGACTGAATAACGGCCACCAACCCAATCCCAGAAGCCAAAAACGCGTTCTTCGCCAATGCCAAAGGCTGCGACCTTATCAAGAGCGGTTGAAACGGCAGCAAAATGTGCGCCTACCGCGTCTTCGCCCAGTGCATCAGCAACCCATTTGCGTGCGGTCTGCGCATTGGTCATGGTTTCGATGGTGGTGAAGGTCTTCGACGCTACGATGATGAGCGTCGTTGCCGGATCAAGCACGTTGAGCGTATCGGCAATGTGCGCTCCATCGATGTTCGAAACATAATGGGCGCGCGGGCCGTCATGATAGGGTGAAAGCGCAATCGTTGCCATGACCGGACCAAGATCGGAACCGCCGATTCCGATATTGACGATATCGGTGATCTTCTTTCCGGTCGCGCCCTTGATGGAACCGGAACGGATGCCATCAGAGAAGGCAGCCATGCGGTCGAGAACTTCCTTCACGTCGGGCAGCACGTTGTGGCCATCAACCAGCACTTCCTTCGACGTGGTGTCGCGAAGGGCAACATGCAGCACAGCGCGATCTTCGGTGTTGTTGATGTGTTCGCCTGCAAACATGGCGGCACGACGGCCTTCAACATCAGCCGCCTGCGCAAGTTCGGTCAGAAGTGCAACCGTCTCGTCATTGACCCGGGCTTTCGACCAGTCAAACAGCAGATCGTCAAGCGACAGCGAATAGCGCTCAAAACGGCCAGGATCGGCTTTGAATGCCGCACGCATGTCTTTTGGTGCTGCTTCCGCCCAGTGCTTCTTCAGCTTTGCGACCGTTGCTTCCAGCTTCGCCGCGTCTCTTGCCATGATGGTACTCCCAGTCAATCAAATCGATTTAATTGCGGATAATTAAGCACTTTATTCAAGAATTGCATCCGTTAAATTACATAAATTTTCCTTTTGATGTGGTTCCATATATGCATATGCATCAATTTAGGTTGATCAGGAGTTTAGTCAAAGCATGGACCTCGTCGGAGAAGAAAGAATCAGCGCACCCCGGCAGGCCGTCTGGGACGCACTCAATGACATCGAAACGTTGAAAAGCTGTATTCCCGGCTGCGAAGATCTCGAACGTGTCTCTGAAACAGAAATTCGAGCGGCGCTGAAAGTCAGCCTCGGCGTTATCAAAGTCCGTTTCCACGGAATGCTCGAACTCTCCAACATGAACCCACCGGCTTCCTACACGATTTCCGGGCGCGGCGAAGGGTCGATTGCAGGATTTGCGCATGGCGATACCGACGTTACTCTGACGGAAGACAATAACGATACGATCCTCAGCTATGTGATCCGTGGCGATGCCGGGGGCAAGATCGCCCAGCTTGGGTCGAAGCTTCTCGGTTCTGTCGCCCGCAAGATTGCAGACCGCTTCTTTGCCAACATTGGTACTGCGGCAGCACAAAAAGCGGCACAAAATGCCGCTGCAAAAACGGCATAATTTCATTCCAAGATGGTATGAGAACAGATGGGAAAGCGTTTTTGCTTTTTGCTGTTATGAGATAGTCGATAACGCATAAACTGTAACAAGGCCTATCGGCATGAAGCCCAGAGACACCGCGACCTATATTTTTCTTGCTATCGCATGGGGACTATCGTTCCTCGTGGTGCTGCGTGTGGTCGAAGCCTTTGGCTGGGTTGGTGCGGTCGCCTTCCGCTCTTTCATTGCCGCAGGAACTCTTTTTGCGATTGCAAAACTATCCGGGCGCAAGCTTGATTTTCAAGCTGGCTGGAAACCTTTTGCCATTGTTGGTGCCACAACTGTCGCGGGCCAGCTGATCGGCCTTTCCTATGGCACACCACTGATCGGAACGGCGATGGCCGCAATCTGCGTTGCATCGATTCCGCTTTTCTCAATGGTTATCAGCCAGCTCTGGGGGCTTGAACGCATCACGACGCGCGGACTGATCGGCCTGTTGCTTGGCGTCACCGGTATTGTGTTGCTTGTTGGCTTCCCGGCTGTTGCCGTTACGCCTGAATTCATCATGGGTTGCATTGCGGTGCTTTTTTCCTGTTTCTCGGCAGCTTTCGGCAGCAATTACGCCAGCCGCCGCCTGTCCGGCACCGGCTCGTGGGAAACCACCATTGGCGCATTCGTGTTTGGCGGCATCCTGACTTTGCCGCTGATCGTTGCCATTCCTGTGCCGACCATGCCGGGACTGGTTGATGTTGTTTATCTGCTGATCTCTGCCTGCGTGATGAGCGCCCTCACCTATGTGCTTTATTTCAGACTGGTCGGAAATGTCGGACCTACAAAAGCGATCAGCGTCGAATTTGCGGTCACAGTGATTGCGGTTCTGGTTGGTGCGGTGTTCCTCAAAGAGCAGCTCTCCCTCATCCAGTTTGTCGGTGCTGCCGTCATCATCGCTGGCTGTGCGCTGGTGTTAAGCTCGCGCCCGTCGCTACCAAAAGAAGCTGAGGCTTTCCCGGACGCGGAAGCGACAACAGAACCAGCACCAAGTGGTCTCAAGTCCGATCGCCTCTGATTTCCATTTGAGTTCAATGTCAAAGGCCCGTGCTTCCTGAGCCGGGCCTTTGGTATTTCTGGTAAGTAATTCTCATAAATTGACCAGATGATAAAAAATTTGACCTTACGTGAAAATCTGTCATCCTGTCAGTAACGGGCACCACGCGACGGCAAAGATCGCAGCCCGGAAATCAGTTTATGGTGCGCAAAGGGAACCCGCGCCTGAACAAGCAAAAATGGGAGATGCGATCTATGAGATCAGCAGAGAATTCGCCTATTGATGCAATTGATAATCCGGGACACGCGAACGGGCCTGATATTCACGGCTCGCGGTTGGATAAGGCCGACTATGCGCATGTTTTCGATGATCTGCATCCGCCGCTGAACAAGCATGAAGCCCTCGTTGAATCTGACCGCTGCTATTATTGCTATGATGCGCCTTGCATGAATGCGTGTCCGACCAGCATCGATATTCCGCGTTTCATTCGCCAGATTAACACTGGCAATGCCATTGGTGCGGCGAAGACCATTCTTTCAGAGAACATTCTGGGTGGCATGTGCGCCCGCGTCTGTCCGACCGAAACGCTCTGCGAAGAAGTCTGTGTTCGCGAGACTTCGGAAGGCAAGCCGGTCAAAATTGGCCAATTGCAGCGCTATGCCACTGATGTTCTGATGGAAACCGGCAATCATCCATTCAAGCGCGCGCCCGACACAGGCAAGCATATCGCGATTGTTGGCGCAGGTCCGGCAGGTCTTTCCGCGGCGCACCGCCTTGCGATGCTTGGGTCTAGGGTGACGATATTTGAAGCGCGACCCAAGGGCGGCGGTCTGAATGAATATGGTATTGCCGCCTATAAGACAGTCAATAATTTCGCCCAGCGCGAATTGGAATTCGTGCTGAAAATCGGTGCCATCAATATCGAATATAACCAGACGCTCGGTCAGGACATCACGATTGAAGCGCTGAAGGCGGGCTTTGATGCCGTTTTCCTCGGCATGGGGATGCCGGGCGTCAATGATCTCGGACTTGTGGGCGAAGATGCGCCCAATGTGATTGATGCGGTGGATTACATTGCAAATCTGCGTCAGGCAAAAGATCTTTCCTCTCTGCCCGTTGGCCGCAATGTGGTGGTTATCGGTGGCGGCATGACCGCAGTGGACGTTGCCATTCAGACCAAGAAGCTCGGCGCTGAAAACGTGACAATCGTTTATCGTCGCGGTCAGGAAAGCATGAACGCCAGCGCCTATGAGCAGGAACTGGCACAGATTCACGGTGTGGTTATCCGCCACTGGTTGCAGCCACACGCCTTAGAGCGCAGCGAAGACGGCACCGTCAATGCCGTTGTGTTTGAATATACCAATGCCGATAGCGGCAAGCTTTCCGGCACTGGCGAATATCTCATTCTCGAAGCCGATCAGGTATTCAAGGCTATTGGTCAGAAGTTTGAACCAGAGCCAATTGCAGGCTCAGGCATTGGACTCTCCAAAGGGCGCATCAGCGTCGATGATGAGCGTCGCACATCCGTTGAAGGGATTTGGGCGGGGGGCGACTGCGTTGCAGGTGGTCAGGATCTGACCGTTGCATCGGTGGAAGACGGCAAAGTTGCTGCCGAATCTATCCACGCGACGCTGACAAAACGTCCCGAAGCAATTGAAGGTTTTGCCGATGCGGTGCTCTCCGGCGGCGCGCTTCATGCGCCCAACCCGTCGGCTCACCGTGACCGCAGTGTGCCTTTGGGCCAGGAACAGGGCTGAGGAGAGTAAACATGGCTGATCTTTCAACGAACTTCCTCGGTATCAAGTCGCCAAACCCGTTCTGGCTGGCATCGGCTCCGCCGACCGACAAAGCATATAATGTCGAGCGTGCTTTCAAAGCCGGCTGGGGTGGCGTTGTCTGGAAAACACTTGGCGCTGAAGGCCCGCCGGTGGTCAACGTCAATGGTCCGCGCTATGGCGCTATCCATGGTGCTGACCGGCGTCTGCTGGGTCTTAACAATATCGAGCTGATCACAGATCGTCCGCTTGAAGTGAACCTTCGCGAAATGAAAGAAGTGAAGATGCGCTGGCCCGACCGCGCATTGATCGCTTCGATCATGGTGCCATGCGAAGAAGAGGCGTGGAAGGCCATTCTGCCTTTGGTCGAAGAAACGGGTGCAGATGGCATTGAACTGAACTTCGGCTGTCCGCACGGCATGAGCGAACGCGGCATGGGTGCGGCTGTCGGTCAGGTGCCGGAATATGTCGGCATGGTTGTGAAATGGTGCAAGCAATATAGCCGGATGCCGGTGATCACCAAGCTGACGCCAAACATCACCGATATTCGCAAGCCTGCGCGTGGCGCTAAGGCCAATGGCACCGATGCCGTGTCACTGATCAACACGATCAATTCGATTGTGTCGGTTGATTTGGACAGCATGTCGCCGGTGCCCTCCATTGACGGACGCGGTAGCCATGGCGGTTATTGCGGGCCAGCCGTCAAGCCAATTGCGCTTAATATGGTGGCGGAAATTGCACGCGATCCCGAAACCTATGGCCTGCCGATTTCAGGCATTGGCGGCATTACCACCTGGCGCGATGCGGCAGAGTTTATTGCGCTCGGCTGCGGCACCGTTCAGGTCTGTACGGCTGCAATGACCTATGGATTCAAGGTCGTTGAAGAAATGATCGATGGCCTTTCCGACTGGATGGACAGCAAGGGTTATCAGACGATTGATGATTTCCGGGGCATGGCGGTGGGACATGTCAGTGACTGGCAGTATCTCAACCTCAATTATGTCACCAAGGCGCGGATTGATCAGGATTCGTGCATCAAGTGCGGTCGTTGCCATATTGCCTGCGAAGATACCTCGCATCAGGCAATCACCAATCTGGTGAATGGTGCACGACACTTTGAAGTGATCGATGAGGAATGCGTTGGCTGCAATCTTTGTGTCAATGTCTGCCCGGTCGAGGATTGTATCACCATGGAGCAGATCGGTGATTTCGATCCGCGCACCAAGGCACCGATCCCGGCAGAATATGCCAACTGGACGACACATCCGAACAATCCGATGGCCGTCAAGGAAGCGGCCGAATAAAACAAAGACGCCGGGGTTTCCCCCGGCGTTTTTGATGTTTAACGGCTCACGCGCATGCCTTTTTCCGGCTCAAACACATGGCTTGTTGCCGGATCAATCGCGATGGTCAGCACATCGCCTGGACGCACTGTCAGGCGTTCGCGGAACAGGCAGGTAATCGGCTGTTCGCCAAGCTTGCCCATGACCATAATTTCCGAACCGGTCGGCTCAACGATTTCGACTGTCACCGGCACGCCCTGCTCGGCAATCTTCATATGCTCAGGGCGCACACCATAAACGGCCTTGCCCGAGAGATTTGCATAATCGCCTTGAGGCAAGGGCATACGGAAGCCGCCATCGGCCACGAACGAACCTTCTTCGAACTTGCCGTTGACGAAGTTCATTGATGGCGAACCGATGAAGCCAGCCACAAACATATTGGCCGGACGGTCATACAAATCGAGCGGAGCGCCGATCTGCTCCACCAGGCCATCGCGCATGACGACGATCTTGTCAGCCATGGTCATGGCTTCGATCTGATCGTGGGTCACATAAATCGTGGTGGTCTTGAGACGCTGATGCAGGCCCTTGATCTCACCGCGCATCTGCACGCGCAATTTGGCATCGAGGTTGGAAAGCGGTTCGTCAAACAAGAACACTTGCGGATCGCGAACAATCGCACGGCCCATAGCCACACGCTGACGCTGACCGCCGGAAAGCTGGCGTGGAAAGCGGTCGAGCAGCTTGTTGAGACCAAGGATTTCGGATGCACGATTAACGCGGCTTTCACGTTCTTCCTTTGGCGCGTTTTTCAGCATGAGCGCGAAGCCCATATTGTCGGCCACCGTCATATGCGGATAGAGCGCATAATTCTGGAACACCATGGCGATGTCGCGTTCCTTGGCGCGCAGGTCATTGACCACGCGCGGACCAATGGAGATTTCGCCGTCGCTTATTTCCTCAAGCCCTGCAATCATGCGTAGAAGCGTGGATTTTCCGCAGCCCGACGGGCCGACCAGCACGACAAATTCGCCGTCCTCAATATCCACTGACACGCCATGCAGAACGCCGACATTGCCATATTTCTTGACTGCATTTCGGATGGATACAGATGCCATCTTGAACCCCAACTCTTATTTGACGGCGCCTGCGGTCAGACCTGCAACGATCTGGCGCTGTGCGAAAACGGTTAGCAACAGAACCGGCAATGTGACCACGAGGGCAGCGGCTGCAAGCGGACCCCAGCTGACCTGTTCAAAGGACAGCATATTGTAGACAGCCACCGGAAGAGTGCGTGTCTCGCGGCTTGCGAGTACGATGCCGAAGACGAAGTTGTTCCACGAAAAGATCACCGCGAGGATGAGCGACACCACAACGCCGGGCTTGGCAATCGGGAGTGCCACTTTCATGAACACCTGCCACGAAGACGCGCCATCGATAATGGCTGCTTCTTCAAGCTCCAACGGTGTTGTCTCGAAATAGCCGATCATGATCCAGATCACGATTGGAACGGTGACGACCAGATGGATGATGATCTGCGGCCAGAGGGTTCCGAGAAGACCAAGCGTCTGGAACAAAAGAAACAGCGGGATCAGGTAAGACAGGCCCGGGGTCATACGCGCAATCATGATCACGATTGCCGACTTGTTGGCGCGCAACCGCGCAATGCCATAGCCCGCCGGAACACCGACCAGCAATGCCAGCAAGGTCGCGGTTCCTGTGACCAGAATACTGTTCCAGAAATAACGCAGAAAATCGTTGGTTTCGAAAATCCCGGTATAGTTTGACCATGCGATACGGTCCGGGATCAGGATTGGCGGATAAGCGCCGTTGTCGATTTCATATTTCAATGAAAGCGACAACATCCAGACGAAGAAGAAGATTGCGGGCGACACGATGACAAAAACCATGAGTGCCGTGCCAAGCTTTGAAAGAATTGACTTGCGTGCCATGGTCGGTCCTCAAGAGTTCCACTTGGTCCGCTGGCGCAGGGCCAGAAGGATCATCGACATGGCGATAATGACAATGAAGAACACCACGGCAATCGCAGAGCCATAGCCAATGTCATAGTAGGAAAACGCCACATTATAGAGATAGATATTGATCGTTTCCGATGCTGTTCCGGGCCCGCCCTGCGTCATCGCATAGATGATGTCGAAGCTTTTGAGCGCATCGATCGAGCGGATGATGACGGCCACCATGATAAAGGGCAGGATCATCGGCAGAGTGATGTAACGGAACTTCTGCCAGCCATTGGCGCCATCGATTTCCGCACTTTCAAACGGATCGCGCGGCATGGAGGCAAGGCCGCCAAGGACGATCAGCATCACCAGCGGCGTCCATTGCCAGGTTTCAACCAGCACCAGCGACGGGATGACCGTGCTCTGATTAAAAATCCATTCCTGCGGCGGAATACCAATCAGCGACAGAAGATAGTTGAGCACGCCAAGCTGCGGGTGGTACATCATCGTCCAGACAAGGGCGACGGCAACCGGCGTTGCCATCATCGGCATCACGAAAATACCGCGCAACAGCCCACGCATCGGCAATTTGCTATCAAAGACCAGTGCTGCAATCGTGCCTAGAATCATCGGGGCAACGACCGACAGAACGGTATAGACAGCCGTATGCCACATGGATTCCCAGAAGCGCATGTCGGCTGCGAGACGCAGATAATTGTCCAAGCCGACAAAGCTCTGCTCACCACCAAGCTGCCACTGGTTTCCACTCATCCAGAGGGTGAATACCCATGGGAAAACGATCACCGCCCCGACAGTGATCAAGGCTGGAAGAACGAACGGCCAATAGCTCGGTCTGAGACGATTTTTGGCGTGCCGGGTGGCAGGACCAGCCGTTGTGGCTGCTCCTGTTTTTGCACCTATCGGGGCGGCAGATGTCATTTCCCTTCGCTCCGTGCGAGGACCGGACGGAATTCTTCCGTCGCGCGTTTCATTTCAGTTTCTGCATCTGCACCATTCAACAGATTGGTGAGGCCAACACCGATGATGTCGCGGAATTCCGTAACAGGCACGATGACCGGCAGGCAAAGCTGGCTGATCGGCGCGGACTGCGAGAGCGCTTCCACCCAACCTTCCGGCATGGTGACGCCCTTGCGCACCGCTTCGTCGTCAATGATCGACTTGCGGAACGGGACACCCGAACCCGACTGCAAAAGCCGCGCACCCATTTCCTTGGAAATGGCCCATTGGCAATAAAGATATGCGGCTTCCTTGTTCTTGGAAGCTTCGGTCACACCGATGCCGTCGCCTGTCGTCGGTGCCGCCTGTGCATTCGGGCCTGCGGGCATGACGCCATAACCAACCTTGCCGACAACGCGCGACTTGTTCGGATCTTCAAGCGGCGGTGCAAAGCCGATACCGTCGAGCCACATGCCGACGCGCCCTTGCAGGAAATTTGACTGGCATTCTGCCCAGTTAAAACCAGCAACGCCAGGAGGTGCTGATTTGGTCATCAGACGCTGATAAAGCTTGGCCGCTTCGATACCTTCCGGTGAATCCGTCTGGACATTGCCATCACCATCGACCGACTGCTTGCCATAGCCAAGCATGAGGCTGGTGAATACCGGCGCATTGGCATTCTTCATGCCGCGTGCAACGAAACCATAGGTTCTTGTCGACGGATCGGTCAGGGCTTCAGCGGTTGTAACCAGTTCTTCAAAGGTCTTCGGGAATTCAAGGCCCTTCTCCGCAAAGAGGTCCTTATTATAATAGATGATCCAGTAATCGACCGAGAATGGCAGCGCACCAAAGCGGCCATTGGCATCCTTCGCGAAAGTCAGACCAGCGCTTGCAAAATCATCTTCTGTAAGCGACGCATCGGTCAGCGTCGGGTCTTTCAAAAATGGGTTGAGATCGGCGAGCCAGCCGCCTTTTTCAAACTGCCGCTTCTGAACGTGATAGCTGATGTGGATGACGTCGAAACTCGGACGCCCCGAAGTCAACTCGATAACGGCCTTCTGGCGTTGCTGCTGTTCCGGCATCTGCTCGGAATTGACCTTGATACCGGTGAGGTCTTCGAATTCCTTCTGGTGTTTCTGAAGGAGTTCGCCACGCGGACTTTTGATCAGGTTCACTTCAAGCGTTGTGCCTGCATATTTTTTCCAGTCAACACCTGACTGGGCAAAAGACGGCGTGAAACCCGTGATACCGGAAGCAGCGATTGCTGCCGTTCCAGCCATGAACTGGCGGCGTGTCGGATGAAATAGTTTCATTGTTTACTCCTCCCCTAATGTGTTTTCAGCCAGGCGACTCCTCTCGCCCAACCATCATACTCATATATGCAAAGCCAGCTTCCGTGCGTTGTTGATGTGAACGGCGATGGCATCCATCGCAGTCTGCGGATCGCGTGTCTCAATGGCGCTCAACACGGTCAAATGCTCCTGCATGACCGGGATCACGCGTCCAGTGATACGAAAGCGTTCCTGATTGATCAGGCGCATCTTGATCGTGTTGGTCTGATAGGCACGCCAAATGATTTCATTGCCGAGCGAGCCAACAATCGTATCATGCAGGCTCCAGTCGATATTCTGCGCCTTTTTTTCAAGTTCCGGCGTTTCGCCTTCCTTCATTGCGCGATTGAGCGTGTCTTCATGTTCAGCACGCAGCGAACGCAGCAAATCATCAGACGCAGACTGGCAGAAAATTGCCACGGACTCTTTCTCTATGAAAAGGCGAAATTGAAAGGCTTCGCGGATCAAATTGAGATCAATATGGGCGATCTGCAGTCCGCGCTGCGGCACGGTCTTGATCAGACCTTCCGTTTCCAGACGCGGAATGAGTTCGCGGATCGCGCCGAGCGGCAAGCCCGTCATGGCGACAAGCTGCCGCTGCGAAACGAACTGGCCCGGATGAAAATCACGCGCCAGCAAATGCTCGGTGAAGCTCTGATAAGCTTTGTCGCGCAATTTTACCGGTTCGTTGTGATCGTCTGCCAAAGCCATTCCTTTTGTTTGTTATCAACGCTTATGAAGACATTAGAACGCTTTTCAATCTGATTTCATCAGATTCAGCTCTCGAATGATTTTTTCCACGCGCATCTTGTCTGAAAACCGCTCCACACTTAACAGGATGCGCTTTAAGCCGCTTTTGCCATATGCAAACGGTCGAATACACCGCCAATTGCATCGAAGTCCGCATCATTGAGCGAAACCAGAGGTGCACGGACACGACGCCACTCCCCGTCACCCGTATGACGGGCGACCATCGCCTTGACCGCTGGCGTTACCGGATAGTTCAACAATTGCTGAACGGCGCCAACCAGCTCATGATCATCCTGCCCTTCATTGATCATGCGTAGAAGGCGATCCGGGAACAGATTGGCCATACCGGAAATCGCACCCTTTCCGCCAAGCCGCACACCGGCTGCGAGATCACGCTCATCGCCGATCAGGATCGCAATGTCCTTGTGGGCTGCAAGCAGCTTCTCCGTATAGGACCAATTGCCGGAGGAATCTTTCACGCCGGTGATGACGCCACCAAAGGCATCTCGCAGACGGGTGATGAGATCGACCGATAATTCAACCGCCGTCACCGACGGGATATTGTAAAGAATGATGCTGCGCGCATTGTCGCCCAAACCTTTGAGAACCGCCGAGAACCAGTTGAACAGGCCCTCATCTGACAGGTTTTTGAAATAGGAAGGAGGCGCCAGAAGAATGGCCTTGCAACCGCGACGCAGCGCATCAGCGGATTGAAGCACGGCATCCGCAACCGAATTTTCCATGACGCCGACAACAATATTTGCAGCCGGAAAACCATCCGCGATGAAAGCATCAAGCAGCGCCGTGCGTTCTGCGTCGGCAATCGACGAACCTTCGCCAGTGGTGCCAAACAAAGTGATGCTGGAGCAGCCATTATCAAGGCGCGTGCGTGCGTGCTTCAGCGCACGGCTGACATCGATTTTGCCATCGGCATCGAATGGCGTGGTAAGTGCCGCAGAGAGGCCAAAGCGCTCCTGCCCTGAATGATGATGTGCCAAAACTGGCTCCTCCCAAGTTTGAACTGTAAGTTGGCACATGCTAACATGTTAGTAAATAGTCAATTCGGGTTCAGGACGTGGTCGCACGATTTTGGGAGGAGTTTTACAGCTTATCGGCCGGAACAACGCCAGTTTCGATGAAAGAAAGAACTTGCTGATAGTCTGGCGAACCGGCGCGACCGCCAAAGCGTGCGCATTTGATGGCAGCAGCAGCATTGGCAAAACGGATGACCTCTGTCATCTCTCTGCCTTCCACAAGACCATGCGCAAAGGCGCCATGGAAGACATCGCCCGCGGCCAGCGTATCCACTGCATCGACTTTGAAGCCCGCTACATGGAAGACCGGCTTGCCCGCGCCTTCCGTCCAATAGCAGCCATCTGCGCCAGCCGTGACAGACGTGAACACATTATAACGATTGCTTAAAATGCGGACACATTCAGGCAAATCCCGCGTTCCCGCAACACTGATTGCAGCCGGTTCTGAGGCAACAATATGCGTTGCCAGCGGCAGCAAGGTTTCCAGCAGTTCGACAGGTGCGGTATCGGCATCCAATATTGCCGGAATACCGGAATCGCGGGCTGCACGCAGTGCAGTTTCAGCCGCCCATGGCCAGCGCACATCCGTCATCACAGCCGCATAGACTCCGGCTTCGATCGGCGGAATCTGGTCCGACGGGCTTGCAAGCGCACGATCATAAAACGGTACGATGATACGTTCACCATTCGCATCAACAAGAATTGAGGAAAATGCTGTTCGCGCACCTTCCAGCCGACGGATATAGGCACAATCTATGCCTTCGGCTTCAAGCTCTGCAACAGCGCGATCCCCCACCGGATCAATCCCCGCAGAAGCCCACAGCGCCACATCGCCGCCAAGCCTGGCAATGGCGGCGGCAGCACTCGAAGCCATACCAGCGGCGATTTCGACAGCTTCACGCGGCAGATACTTGCCTGCCGTTTGAGGCAGCACATCAAGGCGAAAAATGGTGTCCATGGTGAGGGCACCAACGCAGAGAATTTTGGATGTCATGATTAGGAAATGAGACCTTCCGAGCGAAGTGTCGTCCAGAATTCGTCCGGTATCGACTGCTCGAACCAGACAACATTCTGCCTGACCTGTTCCGGCGAACGGACCCCAATCAGGATGGAGCTGACGGCCTCATGCATCATCGGGAACTGCATGGCGGCAGCGGCAAGCGGCACATGATACACATCGCAAATATCATGCAGACGGTCAGTACGTGCAATGATTTCAGCAGGCGCATCCGCATAATCGAATTTCTGCTCGCCACCGCGCGGTGCCGCCAGAATGCCGGAGTTGAACACTCCCGCAATCACCAGCGCCATGCCACGCTTCTGCGCCAGCGGCAGAAACTCTTTTTCCGAAACCTGATCGAGAAGCGAATAGCGGCCAGCCAGAAGCGAACAATCGAGGTCGGCTTCTTCAAGGGCATCGCGAATGACCTGCCATTCATTCACGCCAAGACCAAAACCTTTGATATTGCCAGCGTCGCGCAACTCAGTCAGTGCGCGGAAACCGCCGCCTTTGGTCAGGGCGTTCCAGTAAAACTCATGACGGTCAGCATGGGTGACGCGGCCAATGTCATGGACATAGAGCAGATCGATTTCGGGGAAGCCAAGACGCTGCTGGCTGTCATCGAAGCTGCGCATGACAGCATCATAGCTGTAATCAAAGACCTCACGGAAATTGAGCCCATTGTGCCAGCCAGAATCGAGCGGATTTTTTGGCGGCGATGGCGGCAGCGTGCGACCAGCGCGCTCATTGGTCATCAGGCGACCGACCTTGGTGGAGACAATTGCACGCTCGTTCTTTTCACGCAGCAAATCGCCGAGCAGATGCTCGCTGCGACCAAGACCATACATGGGGGCACTGTCGAAATAGCGGATACCACTGTCCCAACCGGCTTCCAGCAAAGCGTCAGCATCAGCGCGGGAAACAGGCGCATAAAGCCCGCCTAAAGGTGCAGTTCCCAGACCAAGCGCTGTTACGGACAGACCGGTTCGGCCAAGTGTGCGCCTATCAGTTACCTTAAGCTGCATAACCATCTCCTCCAGAGCCCATACGTGGCGCCTTAAGGGCGCGCACCGACTGATAAGAGGAAGCGAATAAATGCGCAAACGAAAAACCTATTCATCTGCGAATAAGCGCTTGCAGTCCGGTTAAGAGAACCGTGCTTGAATGCTTTGCGAAAGCAGCGCAACAGGGCGTGACTGATCACCCGCCGCAACCCAAATCAGTTCTTCAATTTCACTCGACGCCGCGGGTATCTGCCCTTCCCTCAAAGTGAGATGGAACAGCTCCGCTTCGACGATCGAATCGACTTCATTGGCGGCAGGCGCCGACATGCGTGCGGCATAGCGCAACTGGCTTTCATCGACCAGAATGCCAAGCTCTTCCTCTATTTCGCGGATAAGGGCTTTTGCGGGCTGCTCGCCTGCATCGATCTTGCCACCGGGCTGAAAAAAAATCTCGCTGCCGCGCTTGCGCACAAGGAGGAAACGGCCCGCTTCATCGCGGACAATGGCTGCTGCAATAAGAATCGTATTCATGATGTCGGAACATCGTCGCGAATACGGATGCCGTCAAGCAAAAGAGCGCTTATCGACTTTACCGTTTGCGCATAGAAATCTGGTGCTTCAGCGCGCGCGCCAAGAAGTGCGGATACCTGCACCGCGAAATCGGCATAGTGTTGCGTCACAGCCCAGATGGTGAAAATCAAGTGATAGGGGTCAATAGGCGCCAGCCGCTTCTGATCAATCCAATGCTGAATAACTGCCGCCTTCTCATCAACCAGCTCCCGCAGATGACCATTCAGGAATTCCGACATGGCCGGAGCGCCATGCAGAATTTCATTGGCAAACAATCGCGATGCTTCCGGCTTCCTGACCGAAACCTCAAGCTTAACCGCAATATAGCGGCGCAGCTCTTCAAGAGGATCCCCATCCGGATCAATATTCTCGAATGGCTCCATCCAAGCCACCATCGTGTCCTGAAGCACGGTCACGTAGATATTTTGCTTTCGCGGGAAATAATAGAGAATGTTAGGCTTCGACATACCCGCCTTCTCGGCAATCTGGTCAATCGTTGCGCCACGAAACCCGTAAGCTGAAAAAACTTCCAGTGCAGCGTCAAGAATAAGCTTACGATTGATGCTCTGGATTCGCGTTGAGCCCTCTGTCTTTTCAAGAGGCTCGCTTTCCGTAATAGGTTCCGCATCTGTGACCATTTAGCACCTTCTTGTAAGGCAAAATTTCTTAAAACCGCTTGACCAGTGCCGAACGCTCTTCTAGCCTGCATTTTGACCAACTAGTCAAGTTTTTGCAAATACGGCAAGAAGATTGAGGCCAGAGAGCCGGGTCGCGGGAACAACATAACATGCGAAGCGCTGGCAGCAATGCCGCTGTTATTGCATGCTTGCAAATGTGGAGGCAGAGCATATGGTGCTCTCCAGTAATCTCAAGGTCAATGGCGACAGGCTGTGGGACAGCCTTATGGATATGGCCAAGATTGGCCCCGGTCTGCGTGGTGGCAATAATCGTCAGACGCTGACCGATGAAGATGCCGAAGGCCGCCAGCTTTTTCAGAAATGGTGCGAACAGGCCGGACTGTCGATGACCGTCGACACGATGGGCAACATGTTCTTTCTGCGCGCCGGCGAAGATGCGGATGCCGATCCGGTCTATATGGGCAGTCATCTCGACACGCAGCCGACAGGCGGCAAATATGACGGCGTTCTTGGTGTGCTGGGCGGACTTGAAGTCATGCGCACATTGAACGACACAAACATCAAGACAAAGCGCCCGATTGTCGTGGTCAACTGGACCAATGAAGAAGGCACGCGGTTTGCACCTGCAATGCTCGCTTCCGGCGTCTTCGCGGGAGAGCTTGAGCAGGACTGGGCCTATGAGCGCACGGACGCCAAAGGCAAGAAATTCATCGACGAGCTGGAGCGTATTGGCTGGAAGGGTGACGAGCCGGTTGGCAAGCGCAAAATCCATTCGATGTTCGAACTCCACATCGAACAGGGCCCGATCCTGGAGATTGAAAACAAGGATATTGGCGTTGTCACCCATGGTCAGGGACTATGGTGGTTGCAGGTTACGCTGACCGGCAAAGAAGCGCATACCGGCTCGACGCCGATGAAGATGCGCAGGAATGCCAGCCTTGGCTTGGGCAAGCTGTTGCAGCTCGTCAACGAAATTGCGATGGACTATCAGCCTGATGCTGTAGGTGGCGTAGGCCATATCGAAGTCTCGCCAAACTCCCGTAATGTGCTGCCGGGCCAAATCGTTTTCACCGTCGATTTCCGTTCGCCGGATCAGAAAACACTCGATACCATGAAAGCCCGCTTTGAAACGGAAGCGCCAAAAATCGCCGAAGACCTCGGTATCGGTATAGAAATTGAAGTGGCCGGACATTTCGATCCCGTCACTTTCGATGAAGGCTGCGTCACGGCAATCCGCAACGCAGCCGAACGACTTGGCTACAGCCACCGCAACATCGTTTCAGGCGCAGGTCACGACGCCTGCTGGATCAATCGTGTTGCACCGACCGCCATGGTCATGTGTCCATGCGTGGATGGCTTGAGCCACAACGAAGACGAAGAAATCTCAAAGGAATGGGCATCGGCTGGCGCTGATGTGCTTCTTCATGCCGTATTGGAGAGCGCTGAAATTGTAAGTTAATTTCCAGCCCCCCAATATTGCTGAGGGCCTGATGTTCGAAACAAAACCAAAAAGGGGAACGCGAACATGGTTAGTTCTGGGGCAAGCAAGGTTATCAAAGGCGGCACCGTCATTACGGCAGACCGCACCTTCAAGGCCGACGTTCTTATCGTAAGCGAGAAGATTGTTGCCGTGGGCGATAATCTGTCCGGCGACGAAATCATCGATGCTTCGGGCTGTTACATCATGCCCGGCGGCATCGACCCGCATACGCATTTGCAAATGCCCTTTATGGGCACCTATTCGTCCGACGATTTCGACACTGGCACCGCCGCAGCGCTTGCAGGCGGTACGACGATGGTTGTCGATTTCGTTCTACCCGGACCGGAAGGCAATCTGCTCGACGCGCTACAGGAATGGTTCCAGAAGGCAGGCAAGGCCCGCACCGATTATTCGTTCCACATGGCGATCACCGGCTGGAGCGAGCGTGCCTTCAATGAAATGCCGGAAGTGGTGAAGCGCGGCATCAACACCTTCAAGCACTTCATGGCCTATAAGGGCGCATTGATGGTCAATGATGACGAAATGTTCGCATCATTCCAGCGCTGCGCCGAACTTGGCGCCATGCCGCTGGTTCACGCGGAAAACGGTGATATTGTTGCGCAATTGCAGGCCAAGCTCTTGGCTGCGGGCAATGACGGACCGGAGGCACACGCCTATTCACGTCCGCCGGAAGTGGAAGGCGAAGCGACCAACCGCGCCATCATGATTGCCGATCAGGCCGGAGTACCACTTTATGTGGTGCACACGTCCTGCGAGCAGGCGCATGAAGCAATTCGCCGCGCAAGGCAGAAAGGGATGCGCGTCTATGGTGAACCGCTCATCCAGCATTTGACGCTTGATGAAAGCGAATATCACAATCGTGATTGGGACTATGCTGCACGCCGCGTGATGTCGCCGCCATTCCGCGACAAGGTCAATCAAGACAGCCTATGGGCAGGGCTTGCCGCCGGAAGCCTGCACTGCGTAGCGACCGATCATTGCGCCTTCACCTCTGAGCAGAAACGTTATGGCATTGGCAATTTTACCAAGATTCCAAACGGCACCGGCGGGCTTGAAGAACGGCTGCCCGTGCTCTGGACACGTGGTGTACGCACAGGTCGTCTGACGCCCAATGAGTTTGTGGCTGTAACCTCCACCAATATTGCGAAGATCCTCAATATCTATCCGCAAAAGGGTGCGATCCTGCCGGGTGCTGATGCCGACATCATCATCTGGGACCCGGAAGCGACCAAGAAAATCTCTGCCAAGACGCAGCATTCAGCCATTGATTACAATGTTTTTGAAGGCTTTGAGCTGAAGGGCCTGCCCGTCAAAACATTCTCGCGCGGTCGTCTGGCCTTTGATCAGGGCCATGTGACAGCACAGCCCGGAGATGGACGCTTTGTCGAGCGTGAACCCAACGGTGCCGCCAACAAGGCGCTGTCTCAGTGGAAAGAAATCGTCGCCCCCCGCAAGGTGGAACGCAGCGCCGAACATATGCCGATAGGGGTCTGATAAATGACTCCAGCTTCGCTTCGGGAAATGCATGTGATGAACATCGATAACATGGCCCCGGAGCGGGGCCAGGACAATGCACAGACGGTAATCGACATTAAAGACCTGTCTTTGGTCTTTGAAACCAATGACGGCCCGGTTCACGCGCTGTCGAACATCAATCTCGACATCAAGCGTGGCGAGTTTGTTTCCTTCATTGGTCCTTCGGGCTGCGGGAAGACCACCTTGATACGTGTTGTAGCCGACCTCGAACGTCCCACATCCGGCTCTGTGACAGTCAATGGCAAGACGCCTGAACAGGCACGGCTTGATCGTTCTTACGGCTATGTGTTTCAGGCGGCAGCGCTGTTTCCGTGGCGTACCATTGAAGACAATATCAGTCTCCCGCTCGAAATCATGGGGTACAGCGCTGCCGAGCGCAAAACGCGGATTGAAAAGAACCTTGCACTGGTGAACCTTTCTGGCTTCGGAAAGAAATTTCCATGGCAGCTTTCCGGCGGGATGCAGCAACGGGCATCAATTGCCCGCGCGCTGTCGTTTGACCCCGACATGCTGCTGATGGATGAGCCATTCGGCGCACTGGATGAGATCGTGCGTGACCACCTCAACGAACAGCTTCTCAAGCTATGGGCGGCAACGCAGAAGACTGTGATCTTCGTGACCCACTCCATTCCCGAAGCTGTATTTCTGTCCACCAAGATCGTCGTGATGAGTCCGCGTCCGGGGCGCATTCATGAAATTATCGACTGCGATCTGGGGCCGGATCGCACGCTCGAAATTCGCGAAACGGAAGCGTTTGTCAAAATCGCCCATCGCGTGCGCGAAGGGCTTCGACTGGGGCACGCGCATGACGAATGACCCAAACATAGCTGCTGAAGGAAGCCTGTCATGACGGCTTTTTTTCGCGACAAGTTTTTTCCGGTTGCCACCGTTCTGGTGGTCATGATTGCGATCTGGTACGCATTTACGGTCTATCTCAACGCGCCTTTTGAACGTGATCAGGCCGCGCGTAGCGGAACCGAAATCGCGTTTTCAACACTTGTGGCCAACACGATGCAGCAGGATCGGCCGGTGCTGCCCGCTCCCCATCAGGTGGCCAATGAGCTTTGGAAAACAATTTTTGCCGTCAAACCCAGTTCCAAACGTAGCCTTGTTTATCATGGCTGGGTGACGCTCTCATCAACCTTGCTCGGCTTCGTGCTTGGCTCGGCGCTTGGCGTGCTGCTGGCGGTCGGCATTGTGCATTCGACAACGCTTGATAAAAGCCTGATGCCGTGGATCATCACTTCGCAAACCATTCCCATTCTCGCCATAGCGCCGATGATCATCGTGGTTCTGAATGCGATCGGCATTTCCGGGCTTTTCCCGAAGGCCGTTATTTCAACTTATCTTTCGTTTTTTCCTGTCGCGGTGGGGATGGTCAAAGGTCTGCGTTCGCCCGACGTGATGCATCTTGACCTGATGCGGACTTATAACGCCTCGAAAAATCAGGTGTTCTGGAAATTACGCTGGCCGGCTTCGATGCCGTTTCTGTTCACTTCGATGCAAATTGCCGTCGCGATCAGCCTTGTTGGCGCTATCGTCGGTGAATTGCCGACCGGTGCGGTGGCAGGTCTTGGCGCCCGATTGCTGGCCGGTTCCTATTATGGCCAGACGGTTCAAATCTGGGCGGCGCTGGTGCTGGCAGCTTTCATGGCATCTATCCTTGTCGGGCTGGTGGGTATTGCCGCAACCATGGCCAGAAGACGTATGGGTATAAAGCCGGAAAAGGCGGCATCATGATTATCAATGTTGGTATTATCGTCGTCATGGTTGCCGTGTCCTGGTTTGTTGTGCAGGGGCTGGCGAGTGTAAAAATCCGCAATGCGCAGGGGCAAAAGCTGATTGATATTGCCGTGCCAGCCCTTTTTGGCATTGCCATGCTGGTGCTGTGGGAAGTGGCGGTTCGGATTTTCAACGTGCCATCGGTTCTTTTACCCGCACCATCGGCCATCGCTGCGCGGATAAGCTCATCTGTGCCAATCCTTTGGGCCGACTTCCAGCAGACGTTTCTAAAGGCCGTCATCATCGGCTATGTCGCAGGATGTGGTCTTGGCTTCATCACCGCGATTATTGCGGATCGTATACCTTTTTTGCGCAAAGGATTGTTGCCGCTTGGCAATCTTGCTGCCGCCCTCCCCATTGTCGGCGTCGCGCCCATTATGGTGATGTGGTTTGGCTTCGACTGGCAGTCGAAAGCCGCGGTTGTCATCATCATGACCTTCTTCCCGATGCTTGTGAATACGGTCGCCGGGCTTGCCGCCAGTGGCTCGATGGAACGTGACCTGATGCAGAGTTATGGCTCCAACTATTGGCAGACACTCATCAAGCTGCGTCTGCCTGCGGCCATGCCCTTCATCTTCAATGCGCTCAAGATCAATTCGACGCTCGCTTTGATCGGTGCCATCGTTGCGGAATTTTTCGGAACGCCGATTGTCGGCATGGGCTTTCGCATATCCGCAGAAATTGGCCGTATGAATGTCGATATGGTCTGGGCCGAAATCTTTGTAGCCGCTCTTGCGGGGTCGCTCTCTTATGGGCTGATCGCGCTGATCGAGCGCAGAATGACATTCTGGCACCCTTCATACAGAAGGGCATGAGCCTGAATATTTGGCATCTGCAAAAATAAGGCAGAGCCTTAACCAGAGGAGAACTGAAATGAAAAAGGCGATTTCTCTATGCCTTGGAACAGCCGGACTGGCGCTCGCGCTCATGAGCAGCTCGGCAATGGCGGCGGACAAGCTGACCTTGCAGCTCAAATGGGTGACGCAAGGGCAGTTTGCCGGTTATTATGTCGCCAAGGACAAGGGCTTTTACGAAGAGGAAGATCTCGATGTGGAGATCAAGCCGGGCGGACCGGACGTGGCTCCGCCACAGGTCATTGCCGGTGGTGGTGCCGATGTGGTGGTGGACTGGATGCCGTCAGCCCTCGCCACCCGCGAAAAGGGCGTTCCGCTCGTCAACATCGCGCAGCCCTTCAAGAAATCCGGCATGATGCTGACCTGCCGCAAAGAAACAGGCATTACCAAACCAGAAGACTTTAAAGGACGCACGCTGGGTGTCTGGTTCGGCGGAAATGAATATCCGTTCCTGTCATGGATGAGCCATCTCAATATTCCGACTACGGGCGGCGCTGACGGCGTAACTGTATTGAAGCAGGGTTTCAACGTCGATCCGCTGATCCAGAAGCAAGCCGACTGCATTTCGACCATGACCTATAATGAATATTGGCAAGTGATTGATGCCGGTATTCCAGCGGATCAGCTCGTCGTGTTCCCTTATGAAGAACAAGGCGTCGCCACGCTTGAAGACGGGCTCTACGTTCTTGATAAGAGCCTTGAAGACCCGGCGATGGTCGATAAGCTGGCTCGCTTTGTCCGCGCTTCGATGAAGGGCTGGCAATACGCGTCAGAGCATCCTGATGAAGCTGCGGAGATCATTCTCGAAAATGATTCATCCGGTGCGCAGACGCACGAAGTTCAGGAGCGCATGGTCAAGGAAATCGCCAAGCTGATCGATGGTTCAGACGGCACGCTGGATGTGGCCGCTGCCGACCGCACTGTTGATACTCTGCTTGGTGGCGGCTCTGATCCCGTTATCACCAAGAAGCCGGAAGATGCATGGACGTCCAAGATCACAGACGCGATGAAGAAGTAACAAACACACGAAGATAAAGGCCCGGGATTTCTTCCGGGCCTTTGTTTATTTCAGCTTATCTTCCAGAGCGACCGCCCTCACCAGCTCACGTTCCAGCCGTGCTTCTTCTTCAACCTTTGGCTTGGTGAAGCGTCCAAGTAGAAGATAGGCAACCGGCGTCACAAAAAGCGTGGCAATCGTTGCAAGGCCAAGACCGCCAACGATAACCCAGCCAAGTGCCACACGCGCTTCCGCACCCGCACCACTTGCCAGCACCAGCGGCACACCACCCAGAACAGAACAGATCATCGTCATACAGACCGGGCGCAGCCGGATATTGGCCGCTTCTTCGATGGCCTGACGGAGATTCATGCCCTTGTCGCGCAGCTGATCGGCAAATTCGACGATCAGAATACCGTTCTTGGCCATGATGCCAACCAGCAGCACTAGCCCGATCTGGCTATAGACGTTGAGACTGGTGCCGGTGAGAATCATTGCGAAGACCGCACAACCAAGGCCCAAAGGCACCGTCGCCATAACAATCAGCGCACTAATAAAGCTTTCAAACTGGGCAGCAAGCACCAGCAAGATGATGATGATTGCAAAGCCGAAGACCAGCGCGATCCCGCTGGACGTTTCACTGAGCGTGGAAGCTTCTGCAAGCGGGATGATATAGCTGCCCGCTGGAAGCAAAGGAGCTGCGATTTCCTTTGCAGCTGTATAGGCATCGCCCAGTGCAAAGTCGCTGCGAAGATCGGTTGTAATTGCAACAGAGCGCTGACGCTCTTCACGGTTCAACTGCGGCGGCACTGCCTTTTCAACAACGGTGGCAATAGATGACATCGGTACATAGCGGCCGTCACCCGTTTTGAGGAAAACGTTTTCAAGGTCAGTCGGATCGTTGATCGGATTGGTGGTTGAAACAAGCTTCACGTCAAAACTTCTGTCGCCCACATAAACCGAGCCGATCTTGCGACCATCCAGAACAGCCTGCACCGCATTGGCAAGTCCGGTAATATCGATGCCGAGATCGGATGCACGCTCGCGGTTGATCTCAACGGAGAGCTGCGGTTGCGTTGGCTCGACCGCAAGACGCGGCTGCACAAAACGCGGATCTTTTTCAAGAGCTGCGACAACCGCATTGGCAGCTGGGTCAAGCTTGGCATAATCGCTGCCAACGATTGCAAATTGCAAACCATTACCTGCCCCTCGAATACCGAGGCTGTTTGGCTGTGCGGAGAAAATGCGGACCGCTGTTATATTGCGCAGACGGGCGTTGATATCCGCCATGATTTCTTGCTGAGAACGAACGCGCTCATTCCACGGCGCAAGTGTCAGCACCATAAAGCCATTGTTGGATGAGCCGCCCGAACCGGCAATACCATAGGTGGTCTGGATTTCACCACTGTCGCGAAGAGGCTGCAGCTGTTGCTCGATCTTTTCGATCTGCGACTGAAGGAATTCAACACTTATTCCCTGCGGACCATTGATACGAAGAAGGGCAACCGCGCGGTCTTCCGTCGGCGTCAGCTCCTGTCGCAGCATCCCGTAGCCGACATAGGAGGCACCGGCGAAAAGCACAGCCAGCAGCACGACAATATAGGGTGCCGAAAGGCAGGCATGAAGGCTTTTGCGATAGAATTTCGCGAGGCCGCCGCCGATCCGTTGCAGAAATTTCGGGCCATGCCCATGTTCTGCCGATTCACTGCCTTCTTTCAAAAAGCGCGATGCAAGCATAGGACAAAGCGTCAATGCCACAACCGATGAGAGCAGGATAGCAATCGCCAGCACGAAACCGAACTCACGGAACAGACCACCCGCCTGCCCCGGCAGGAACGAGATCGGTACGAAAACAGCCACAAGGGTCAGCGTTGTTGCGACAACCGCGAAGAACACCTCTTGCGTGCCAAGCACGGCAGCCGCTCGCGGCCCCATGCCTTGATTGCGTCGCCGCACGATATTTTCGAGCACAACAATCGCATCGTCCACCACGAGGCCCGTGGCAAGCACCAGCGCCAGAAGTGTGAGAATATTGACCGAAAAACCTGTCAGATAGATCGCTGCAAACGTACCAATAAGGGCCACAGGCATGGCCAAAGCGGGGATAAGCGTTGCGCGGATATCCCACAGAAACATGAAGATAATAACAACGACGATGATCACCGAAGCAATCAACGCAATTTCCACTTCATGAATAGCGCCCTTAATGAAGTTCGCATCATCACTGGTCACGGTGATGCGAACCCCTTCCGGCAACGTGTTCTGAAGATTGGCGACAGCCGCACGAACGCCTTCGGAGATGTCGAGTGTGTTGGATTGCGCCTGACGCACAATACCAAGCCCGATAGCCGTCTTGCCATTGGAGCGTACGGCGGAGCTCTCGATATCGGGCCCAAGAGTGACCGTTGCGACATCGCGAATTTGCGTTCGGCCTTTGATATAGACATTTTCAAAGTCTTCGGGCCGCTCAAGATTAGCCGTCGCACGCACAACAATCGACTGATCGGAGCTGCGCAACGAACCCGCGGGAGCATCAAGTCCCATTGACGAAAGAGCACTCGAAATATCGGCGATCGTCAGACCATAGCTTGCGAGCCGTGCCTGATTGATGTCGATGCGAAAAATCTTATCGCGATCACCGTTGATCTGCACATCGGCTACGCCCGGTACAGCCGAAAGCACGTCCTGAACCTGATCTTCGACCAACACCGTCATATCGTCGACAGCCATCGTGTCAGACGTCACTGCGAGACGCATCACCGGATCGGCGTTGGAGTCAGCCTTGATGATGCGCGATGGATCGGCCTCGTCCGGCAGATTGTTGGCGACGCGTGAAATTGCATCGCGCATATCCGCAGCAGCCACATTGAGATCGACGCCGTCATTGAATTCCACAGTGACGCGGCTGCGTTCAAAAGATGAATTCGAAGAAATCGACTTCACGCCTGAAACGCGTGCAACCGCATTTTCCAGCACCTGCGTCAGCTGCCGGTCAATCGTCTCAGCCGAAGCACCCTTAAAATCCGTACTGATCGTTACAACCGGACGATCAACATCCGGCAGCTCTCGAATATCCACGCCAGTGAAGGCTGCAAGGCCCGCAACGATAATGAGAACATTGATGACGAATGCAAAAACGGGGCGTCGAATGAAAAGCGCTGTCGAACCGCCAGTATTGCCTGATGAAGACTTAGGATTGCTCACGCTTTATCCTCGCCCTGCAACATGGCTTTTATCGGATGGATCAATGCGGGCAGTACCCTGCTGCTCATTCTGCAAACGTACCGGCGCATTTTCACGCACTGTTTGCACCCCCTGTGTGACGATCATATCACCTTCTTTAACCGCACCATCGATCAGGATACTGGTGGCGTTGCGCTGCACGATGCGTGCAGGGACTTTCCTGGCTGTGCCGTCCTCTACACGCCAGACATAGGAACCATCAGAGCCCCATTGGATAGCCAGTGGATCGACCGAGGAATAACTGTCGCCGGGAAAGAGAACCGTCACAGAAAACGACATGCCTGCGCGTAGCCGATCCTCATCATTGTTAACTTCAGCGCGCACATGCAGCGTGCGGCTTGCCTCATCAAGCATGTTATCCACTGCGCTGATGGTCCCCTCATAACTCACGCCGGGAAAAGCTGTCGACTCTGCGCTCAGCGGCTGTCCAACCTTGATCTGCGGCGCAAAACGTTCCGGCACCCAGATATCAATCAGCACTTTCGAACGATCATCAATGCGTGCAATGGACGTCTGCGCAGTGACGTAATTGCCTGCATTGACCGGAAGAATACCCACAACGCCGGAAATCGGTGCGCGTACGGTGCGACGACTTAGTGCCAGCTGCGCATCTTCAAGGGCCAGCTT
This sequence comes from Ochrobactrum sp. Marseille-Q0166, assembly GCF_014397025.1. Classification (NCBI taxonomy): domain Bacteria; kingdom Pseudomonadati; phylum Pseudomonadota; class Alphaproteobacteria; order Hyphomicrobiales; family Brucellaceae; genus Ochrobactrum; species Ochrobactrum sp. Marseille-Q0166. The sequence goes on from NZ_JACJUO010000001.1 coordinate 2,291,974, forward strand.
TGCATTTGCCAGTGCGAGATCGGCTTCCACTTCCTGCACGACTGTTGCCGTATTGGTAGAACGCAGACGCGCGATACGCTGACGGGCGGCTTCGGCATCTTTGAGCGCAATCTGCGCTTTACTGACAGCAATCGTCTCTGTTTCGTTGTCGAGAATTGCAATCGGATCGCCTGACTTGATCGTATCGCCCGCCTTGACAAGCAGCTCATTCATATAGCCACTGGAATAAGGTGTAACCGAAACCGTGCTCAATGCGCGTGCCGAACCAATAGCAGTCAGGCGGTTGTTGATGGTTTCCTCACCGGCCGGTTCAACAACGACAAGGGGAGCTGGACGAGCACCCGAGCCACCATGCCCTTGCTGCGTGGGAGCACTGTCTGAAGCAGTCAGCGTTGAAGAATCTTTGTTCTTATAAAAATACCAGCCGCCAATGGCGGCAATGATAATAAGCAGGCACAAAGAAATCTGCTTCCAGGACTTCATTCAACTCTCCGGCAGAGCGCTATCGAGTGGTTCGAAAGGCATCTGATTCAAATATTTACGTTCATGCTGGCAGCTTAATACCCGCAAAGAATATCTAAATGATGATCGCGCCAATAGGTTGCATTCTTATGCAGAATGCACGGCATCACGGATTTTCCCACATGTGATAGTGCATACTGAGATTCCGCGCGTCGAGTTAAATTTCGGTAATACTCACGAGCAATAGGCCGCAACAGGTTTAATTCAATCGAATAAAGCCAGTTGGAATTATCTTGCGTCACCTTATATAGATTGCAACATTTGGACCAAACGCATTGTGATGAGCGGACTGGGCAGGACTAGGTTGCTTGGCAATCATGAAACCTCCCCCTTGGATTTAACGTATGACGGCTGTTGAAAAGACCATTGCCAGAGGTGACGTCGTCGCGGATGCGATCACGGGCCCGTCTGCTATGTCTCAGCCGCAGGACGATAAAAAATCGGCGACACAGTTTACCCGGCTGCACTGGCGAAACCGGCTATCCAGCAAGTTGCTTATTCTCACCGCCCTCGCCGTATTGATTGCCGAAGTTCTTATCTTCGTGCCATCCATCGCCAATATGCGCGTTCGCTGGATGAATTCACGTCTCGATACGGTGGCGGCCGTCAGTGACGTGCTTGTTGCCAGCGGCAATATCGATATTCCACGCGAGGTACAGGATAAGGTATTGCTGGCGACCGGCACCAAGGCAATCGCCCTGCGAGAGGCTGGTGCCTCCAATCTGCTTGCGATGAGTGAGATGCCTGGAACCATCGATCAGGTCATTGATCTTAATAATATCAGCGAAGCAGCAGCCATATGGGACGCGTTTGGCACGCTTTTTAATGGCGGCAACAGAACCTTACGGATTTACGGTTCAGTTCCACCCAACGACCCATCGGGGCAGATTATCGAAATTGTTACGTCTGACGCCCCCTTGCGTCACGCAATGCTCAGTTACGCAATCAATGTGGCCTTGATCTCGTTGCTGATTTCAATAATTGCCGCGAGTCTCATCTATCTTATTATTCATGAAATGCTGCTCAGGCCCGTCCGCCTTATGCATCGCAACATGATCGACTTCGCCTCAGCACCAGATAACCCAACCAAAATTCTTGTCCCGGAAAACCGAAAAGACGAATTCGGCATTGCTCAACGGCAAATTGCCCATATTCAAAGCGACCTGCAACGCACCCTCAAAGAACAGAAGCATCTTGCTGATTTGGGTCTCGCTGTTTCCAAGATTAATCATGACATGCGTAATATTCTGGCATCAGCTCAGCTTATGTCGGACAGACTTGCAGACACTGATGATCCGGCAGTCAAACGGTTTGCACCAAAACTCATTCACACGCTGAGCCGCGCGATCAATTATTCAGAGAGCGTGATGGCCTATGGACGCTCGCAGGAGCCACCACCCAAGCCGCGGCGAGTACAGCTTTCTACCGTCATTCTTGATGTGCAGGAAACGCTCAATCTCAACAAGGAGAGCGGTATCCAGTTTGAAAATCTCATCCCCGGGGATTTCGAACTCAATGTCGATTCCGAGCAACTGTTTCGTGTGCTCCATAACCTATGCCGAAATTCGGTGCAGGCGATGGAACGCGACAAGCGCAGTGATGTTTCCACGGTAAAGCGCCTTACCCTTTCTGCGGGCAGAATCGGAACCACGACTATTATCGGCGTGGAGGACACCGGCCCAGGCCTGCCACAGAAAGCACGCGACAATCTCTTTACTGCTTTCAAGGGTTCGACACGCAGCGATGGCACTGGCCTTGGCCTTGCGATCGCGCAGGAACTGATCCGTGCACATGGTGGCACGATCGAATTGCGTGAGGACCGTCCGATTGGTGCACATTTTGAAATCCGTCTACCCGACCTTCCAAACTGGAACGACAGAAGAAGCAGCCAATCACAGGATGAAGGTGCCTGATTTTTAGAGTACTGCCAAAAAATGTGCGTGAAATCAGAATGTTGCAGCATGTGATTCCTGCCCGAGACTATGTTTGGACGGGTGAAGGCTGGGCATTTCCCGTCATGAGTTAGTTTTCCACGCTCGAGTACACAGAGAAAAAGCCCGGAATTCCGGGCTTTGACAAGAAAACTTCACAGAACTTCATTTTTTTCTAAGAAGAAGCTTGCATTTAGCAATCTGTCCGATTATCAACCGCCCATCGCCGCAGCAGACGCGGCACAGGCAAGCACCCGTAGCTCAGCTGGATAGAGCACCAGACTACGAATCTGGGGGTCAGAGGTTCGAATCCTTTCGGGTGCGCCATTTCAGTACAGAACTCTTAACGCCGAACGCCGCCGGTTTCCCGCTTGAAGCGGCGACCAGCGTTCGCAGCAATTCCGACTTCGATCCCATGATGCGAACCTCGTCGTCGGCGACCTCGACACGCTGCGCCAAAGCACGCAGGTGGTCGCGGCGGTAGCCGCCATTTTCCAGTCGGATGCGCTGGCGGGCCGTGCTGGCGAAGGTCTTGAGCATGTCGGGGCTGATGCCCTGATTGCCTGAACTGTCGAGCGCGAGCTGTGTGCGCTCGGCGTCGGCGGCGGCTTGATCCCGCAATGCCTTGAGGCTCGCCATGCGCTCTTTCGCCATGGCATCGTCCTTGTCCACTATGCCGGCTTCGATGGCGTCAAAGAGCCGGCCAAGCCGCTGGTCGGTTTCCGTGATTCGCCTGTGAAGCTCGGCTAGATGCTCTCGGCGGCGCTCGGTGCGCTCCTGCCTGCGGTCGATGACGCTGGCGAGTATGGTTTCCAGCCGCTTGGGCTGGAGCAGGCGATCCCCGATATGATCAGCGACCAGATGGTCCAGCTTGTCCATCGGGATCGTGCGGCCCTTGCAGCCGGTCTTGCCCTGCCGTGCCTTGGTCGAGCAGGTGTAATAGCGGTATGTCTGCCCAGCGCTGCCCCGGCCGGTGCGAAGCGTCATCGCACCCCCGCATTTGGCGCAGAAGCAGATGCCGGTCAGGAGCGTGGGACCACTCGACACGCGCGCGGGCGTCACCATGGGATTGCGGGATTTGAGGCGGGCTTGCACCGCATCGAATATCTCGCGCTCGATTAAGGGCGGCACCGCCATGATGGCGACCTCGCTTTCCGGCTTCTTCTCCCGGTCCTTGTGCGAGCGCGTGTTGAACCTGTGCTCTCCGATATAGGTGGTGCGGGTTAGAATGGCGTGGATTTGCGCCAGCCCCCAGCGCCCGCCGTCACGGGTGAAGAAACGGCGCTCGTTGAGATAGGTGGCGATGGCCTTGACGCCCATCGCGCCGGACGTGCCGTCGCCTTCAAGGAACAGGCGATAGATCAGCCGCACGGTGTCGGCGTGCAACGGGTCGATCTCCAGTTTCTTTTTGATCTTCGATCCCCGCTGCTCGGCTGCGACGATGCGGTAGCCGATGGGCGGCCGTGCGCCGTTCCAGAAACCTTGCCGGGCGTTCTCGTTCATGGCGCGCAGGACGTGCTTGGCGTTCTCTTTCGATTGATACTCGTCGAACAGCGCCATGATCTGCCGCATCATCTGGTGCATGGGATCGTCGCCCATTTCCTGCGTGATGGACACGAGCTTGACGCCGTTCTTCGCCAGCTTGCGAACGTAGAACTCCATCTCGAAATGATCGCGGAAGAAACGCGAGAAGCTATGTACCACGACGATATCGAACGGTGCGGGCTTGGACGTGCCCGCCTCGATCATGCGTTGAAACTCGGGGCGCTTGTCGTTGGTGGCGGTTGCACCCGGCTCCACATAAGTCTCAACGAGTTGATAGCCGCGTTGCTCGCAATAGGCTTCACCCTGCCGCTTCTGGTCGGGAATGGAAATATCATGCTCTGCCTGCCGGGCGGTCGAAACACGAAGATAGAGGGCGGCGCGCACCCCGTTCAAGAATTGGGGTGCGGTCACGGCAGAAGCCTCCTTCTCAAATCATCGGCATGGCCCGAAAAATTCGTCGAACAGATCGCCGAACCAACGCTCGAACACGTCAATCTCGGCTTCGGTGACAGGAACGTCTTCGGGCCAATCGTCGGTGACGCGCATCCTCTGTCCATCCGGACCGAGTAGTGGCGTGTCGATGGCTCGCGTCCGGCCGTCCGGTGTGGGATCGTCGACGTAGTCGAAAAGATCGTCGGGAAGTGGTTCGAGGGTCGACTGTCGTGGTCGCCCTTTGCGGGCGCGGCGGCGCTCTGCGCACATGGAATCCTCCTTGGTTCAGCATGGGATTCCGGGCGATTGGAAGCCTCGGAAATAGCGAACCATGGGAGGCGGATAGACAGCCTGTAGCGTGCCGTATTTGCATTGTCGTGCTGGCGGCACCCCACGGTCGAAGGAAGCCGCCAGCGGATCGCTAATCTACACATGGGTCGACCTTGTATTGTCATTGCTGCGGGGATGAAGCGGGAGGACGCCCCATATTGCTTGCGAGCGTGAGCAGGTTGCGAAGTGCGGCGCTGCGGTTGGACGGCGACCAGACGGCCGAGAACGTGATTGGCTCCGGCTCGTCGGCGAACGGCAGAAAGACGACGCCGGACGTTGGCAGCAACGCCGTAGCCGCGCCGACGATGGTGATGCCGAAGCCCTGTCCGACCAAGGACAACAGGGTGCCGCGCCCTACGTCAAAACGCAGAATCGACGGCGCGGGCCAGCTTCCGGCGAGGCGCAGAACGATGTGGTCATGCGCTTGCGAGCCGGTGCCGCCATGCCGGACAAGGAACGTCTCTCCGACCAGATCGGTCCAAGTGATTGCTGGCTGTCCAGCGAGGCGATGCCTATCCGGCAGCACAGCCATCAGCGTTTCAGTACAAACTGGGCGCGTATGGCAGTCGGGAAGTTCGGGTGTGCCCGCCACGAATACTATGTCCAACATGTCGGCGCGAAGCTGCATAATCGTATCGCGGGCTGTGCCCTCCGCAATCTCGACCTCGATGCCGGGATTGTCTTCCCGATACCGCCCAATCAGATCGGCGAGGAAGCTACCGGGGATTAGGGCATGGATGCCGATGCGCAAGCGGCCACATTCGCCCATGGCCGCCATGCCTGCGGTCTTCACCGCATGGTCGATTTGATCGACGCCGGCCGCTAGCCGCTCGACAAAGTGGCGTCCGGCGTCGGTCAACCGAACGCCACGCGCATGGCGCTCGAACAGGAGGATGCCAAGGTCTTCCTCCAGCGCCTTCACGCGGGCGCTGACGCTGGATTGCGCCACGCCGAGCGCATTGGCGGCGTGGCGGAAGTTCAGATACTCGGCGACGGCAAGCGTCTGGATCAGCGAAGTCATGGGAATGCGCGACCCGAGTGCGGTCGGCTGTCCCCATGGACGATCATTCATCGGTGCCGATCGCCGCCGCATGATGGTCGACTACTTTCTCGTCGCCACACCGGCGGCGAAAATGCCGAGCAGAGTGAGGAGCGCGATGCCGAGCGTAACATAGCGTGCGGAGTCCACCGCAGAATCCCCGCCTGCCATCATCAGTGCTCCGGCGAGTGCGGATGTGATCGAGAAGGCGATAAGCTGCGTAATGGTGATAGCCGCTGCCGCCTTGCCCCCTTCGGCGGGGTCATGGGTGCTGCTCATCGCCGCGACACCCAACAGCGGCCATGCCAGTCCGATGCCGACGCCGGCAACCGCAAGGACGGCTGCCCAAATCAACACCATCGCCATGTCGGCACCTGCGACCTGTAGCAGGCCGTAGGCGATCAATCCCGCCGTCAGCAGCAGCGGGCCGAGGCGGATAGCGCGGCGGCGCCCGCTCTCGCTCTTGACCGACACGATGAAAAGCTGGGCGATGACCCATGCCAGCGACAGAACCGCCCCGAGGAAACCGGCGATCAGCGGGGACAGGCCGGCCAGTTGCTGGCCGAACAGGGGGATGAAGTTCTCCACCATCACGCCCGCGCTCAGGGCAGCGACCGTGAGATAGACCCATTTCAGGGAGTTGCCGCGCCGATAGGTGATGTGGGGAAGGATGGTTTCCTTCGACCGCCGCTCCACGACGACGAACAGCCAGAGCAGCACTAGACCGATCCCGACCGCCACCAATGTCGGCCAGCCCATCGGCACAATGGCACTAAGGCTGATGGCGACGGTTGCGAGGACAAGCGGAATGAGAGACGCGACGGGGACGGGGGAGCGATGCCCAGAGCCGGCCATGCGTCCAAATGCACGCTGCGCGATAATTCCGAACAGCAGCGACACCACGGCTAGCGCACCATAGGACCAGCGCCAGAGGCCGAGTTCTGCGAACACGCCGCCGAGCGCCGGCCCGAACAACGTGCCCAATCCCCACATGGCTGACACGATGCCGGTCGCCCGCGCCCAATGGCGTTCGGGGAGCGCGGCACGGATCACCGCATAGCCAAGCCCTGCCAGCAAACCGCCGCCGAGTCCTTGCACGACACGACCGACGATCAGCAGTTCCATCGTCGGGCTGGCGGCATTGGCCGCTGCGCCGAGCGCGAAGACGACGAACGCCGCAGCATAGGCAAGAGCCGGCCCCTTCCAGTCAAGGATGCGGCTGACGAACAGCGAGGCCACGATTGCCGAGATAACGAACGCAGTCGTCACCCACGCATAATATTGCTGCCCGCCAATATCCGCGACGATTGAGGGCATGAGCGCGGCGGTGAAATAGAGGTTCATGGCATAGAGCAGGACGCCGCTTGCCATGACCAGAACGATGGCGAGATGACGGCCGGACAGAAGATCGGACCATCCGTCCAGATGCGCCGCAGGCGCGTTTGCGGGATCGGCCGGGCCGGCCGGAGTTGGTGAGCTATTCATGGGGGATACTCCGAAACGGGCGAAGTTCAGTTAGCTGTGCGCCGCGCGACCAAGGACAGGCCCAGCACGATAAGCGAAATCAGCAGGACGATGCTGGGCGCGACCGCATGGTCGTAATCGGCGTTCACCAGTGTCGTGAGGGCGGCGGCGGCCATCACCATCGCGCCAAGGCCGGCTCCATAGAGGCGTGAGATAGCGCGGATGAGCAACAGCCCGGCCGCCAGCTCGAGAATGGCGGTAATGTAATGGAACCAGCCGGGGTAGCCCCAAGCCGCATAGGCCGTAGCGTTTTCCTCGGAGATGAAGGTATTGCCGTAAGCGCCGAACAGGAAGAAGGCCGCCAGAAGCCAAGCCAGACTGGTCGATATGATAGGAAGGGATTTGTTCATGTCGCCTCGCAGGATCGACGATTGCCCTTGCCCTGTCCGGACAGTGGACGAGCCGGCAAATTCGTCATAGATTGAGTGATCACTCTAGTTATGATCGCAGCAAGGTCAAGCTATATTAGAGCGATCATTCTATGAAATGGAGGCCCCGATGGTGCGCAAGGTCGTTCCCGAGCAACACGAAGGCAAACGTCAGGAGATTTTGGCGGCGGCGCATCGTTGCTTTTTGCGCCACGGCTTACAAGGCGCGTCGATCTCCATGATCTGCAAAGAAGCGGGGATGAGCCCGGGCCATCTCTATCACTACTTCCCAAGCAAGGACGCCATCGTCGAACAGATGGCCCATGACTATCTGACGATGCTGCACGCTCACTTCAAAGCCCATACCGAGGATGAAGGGACGGCGAAAGTATTGCTCTCCGAACTGTGGAGCATGAACGGATGGGACGATTTGGCTCACTGCCGGATCACATTCGAACTGCTTGCAGAGGCAGGGAGAAACGAGAACATCCGCAAGATCATGATCGACAACACCGATAGCGTTCGGCAACTCCTGTCGGAAACCCTGAAAGCCGGGCAGGCGCGCGGCGACGTCGATACGGGTTTTGACCCCGATCAGACCAGCGCTGTGCTTGTGTCCATTCTCTACGCCGCTCCCATGCTCCCGCTGATCGCAACCGATGTTGACTTTGATGAGAGCCGCAATCTGATTGCAACGATGATCAGGCGGTTCTTGCAGCCTCCCAAATGAGGCATCGCGCGCTGTAGGCCGATCCCTCTTTGCGTTTCCAACTGCCACGAAACCGATCCGCCCTGCACGATACCCATGTCCTCGCTGCCGAGCTGGTGGTCGATACAGGATAGCGTGAGGCTGTCAGGCGATCCTCTTGACCTGCGCGAAAAAGCTCTTGGCCTTTGCCGGCCTTCGGCGTGTCGGATCGGATGCGGCCGGGCTTCGGACGGAAGCGGTTTTCGTCGTAGGCGCTCATGAGCGTGACTCCTTCCAAAACCGTCGGAAAACGGCCTATCTGCGCCTATGGTGCCGCTCGAAACCCCGCAAAGCCAAGGCTTTGCGTGAAATCGCGGCACGCTGCCCCTCAAAACCATGGTGCCGGAATCGGACGCCTAACCAGTGTGCAGACAACAACAATTTCCGGAAGCGGCCCGACATGGTGCCGTCTTCTTTAATCTTGCCCTCCGAAACCCCGCCCCTTTTTGCCCAAAAGGCCAATTCTCGATCTTGCACTGAACGCGCCGATATCCTGCACGCAACTGCGAAGACGCGACGGGAGCAGATGAGCGGCCCGCTGGAGCGACCGTCAAGAGTCTGGCGTAGGCGGGCCGCTCATCTGCGGTGGTGCAGCGATATCGCTTCGCCCATGATGCGATCCGCTAGCGTGGATTGCCCCGCGCAGGGCCAAACGAGGCAGGATTTCATATTGATTTCACAAATTGCCTTTTGTGAAATGATATGGTAATTGAAGCAGATGGAGGCGCGGATGGACCAAAATGTCGTTTACCTGCACGGAAGGCCTGAGCCAGTCGGCCACTTTCTGCGCATTGGAAACTCTGGACACCGCCAACTCGAAACCCTGCTTAGCTCAGGTAAGATGATGGTGGATCGTGTGGTTGTAGACGCTGCTGCCGTTGGGCGGCAGCGCGATCTAATGGCGTCAATAGCTGAGGCCGGCGGCGAGTTAATCCTCGATACCAATGTGGCTGAGCTGTCATCGGTTGGAAAGTTTTCAGGAGCCGCCAAGTCTGCTCCATGGGCGAATCCATTGTCAGCACTCACGGCTGATGATCTGCGCCCAAACGCCAATCGCGATGTGATAGGGCAAATCGCGCGCTTTGCGGTGGAGCATGGTTTTCACATGGTGCAGGCCCCTACGCATATGCTCGAAGGGTCGCCGGACTCCATGTTTGCGATAGATAGAGCCGCAACAGTTGCATTGCGTGAGGCGCTTGATGCGGAAGGCGGCAAACATATCGGAATCAATTATCCGTTGATGATAAAGACGGCCTCTCTTCGCGATCCTGTGCAGAGGCGTGCTTTTGTAGCCGGACTTCACGATCTCCCATTCGATAATCTTTGGTTTCGGGTATCGGGCTTTGGCGCAGACGCCTCTGCCGCTGGTCTTCGCCGATACATAGCGGCAGTGATGGACTTTCTGCGCTTGGAGCGCCCGATTGTCGCTGACGGCGTTGGCGGGCTGGCCGGACTTGCTGTTGTGGCATTCGGAGCAGCAGGTGGTATTTGTCATGGAGTTGCCGAAAAGGAGCGATTTGACGCGTCCGATTGGAGCAAACCTCCCAAGCCTAAAGGAGCGAGCTTCGGCCGCGAAAAGCGAGTGTTGATTGGGGCGATCGATAGATTGCTGAGTGAAAAGCAGTTGGATGCTCTCATGGCTGCGCCGGGCGCTCGTAAGGCATTGAGTTGTAGTGATCGCTCCTGCTGCCCTCACGGTCTGGATGATATGCTGAAAGACCCAAAGGCACACTATCTGAGGCAACGTTCTCGGGGTGTGCAGGAATTATCGGGGGTTCCAGAAGCGCGCCGTGCTCAACACTATCTAGATAAACTGCTTACACCAGCAGAGCGCTCCGCACGAAATGTGGCGAAGCTCAAGGTAGAGGATGACGGCCTACGAAAAGTGCTGGAGAAAAGCAGCGAACGATTAGAGAAGATGCATTCTGTGCTGGATGATCTCAATAGCACAATCAAAGACTCTCCGCGTTCGCGCGCGCCCCGGCGTCAGCATCAAGGTTCATCTGCAGCTGCGTCTAGGAAGAAGTAACAATGAGTACCGCAGTTGCACGTATCCTCGATGATCTCCGCTCACGGGGTGGCCTTCAAGGTAAGGACATAGCAAATATTGTCGATGTCTCAACCGCGACTGTTTCGCGCTGGACGCGTGGGAATGGATCGCCAAACTTAAGAACGCAGACGATTATTGCCGATTTGCGTTACGTGGTTGATAGGTTATCGGATTTTTATACCGCCGATGAAACACGACTCTGGTTGCATTCCCGACACCCGCTTTTGAACGGTGAAAGAGCCATTGATTTAATAAATGCTGATCGAACAGAGGAAGTGCTCGCCGTGATCGAGCGCCTCGACGCTGGCTCTTATATCTGAGTAGTCGATGGCCGAACGACGCGCACGTGATATCGAGCTTCTTGATGTTCTAGATGCCCATACTGGTGTCTCGTTCGAGGGCGATGTATGGCGCATAGTACGCGCCGAGCGTGATGTGCTGGAAGGGTTTGCGTCCAAGGCGAGATGGGATCCAGGAACGTTCGACGTACTTTATACGTCGCTCGAACGTGATGGCGCGCTAGAAGAAATTCACTTCCATCTAAGTCGGCAACCCGTATTCCCTTCGAAGTTGCGCTCGGTCCTGCATAGGATATCGGTAAGAACTCGTCGAACGCTTAAACTCGCTGACTTAGGAGCCCTGGCCGAGCTAGGCATCACTCCCGAGCGTTATGGGGAGTTGAGCTATGAGCGCAGCCAAGAAATCGGAGATGCCGCCTTTTTCTTGGGATTTGATGGTATACTAGCCCCCAGTGCAAGATGGGACTGCCAAAACCTAATCCTGTTTATGGATCGGATGGAACCTAGCGATCTCGCTGTCCTTGAATCTGAGCCCATAGACTGGGCAGATTGGAGGAGGACTCGTCAAGAAAAGCGCGGGAGGTAGTGTTTCAGGGGCAAAGAGAGTGCTGACTGAAATCTATCGCATTTGATTCCTAAGATTATTTCTATGGTGTGATTTTATAGGGCTATAGCGTAAACGTAGCTGTCATCTTCACCCGTTTGGGCGCGCCATTTTTTCAAAGAAAAAGAATTGAAAATCGTAACAGTGAGTTAATAAGCTTTCTGTTTAATTTCAATGATTTATGATATTGTCACCACTCATCCCAAAACATCTCGAAATAAAGATACTGCTTTTCGCTGCGCGATAAGAGTTCGTGCGTAGCAGAGCCGAATGCATTTTAAGCAAACGTGAATAAACGCGTCAGTTTGTCAGGCTTCATTCTGATTTTTATTGGTGAAGATAAACGTTTTATTCCCATCTTGGGAAGAGACTGGTGCTGCGAGAGAGGATTGAACTCTCGACCTCTCCATTACCAATGGAGTGCTCTACCACTGAGCTACCGCAGCATTCTCTTGAACGCGGCGGACTTCTGACACATCATTACGCAAATCGCAAGCAACCAATTACAATTATTTACACATAATGTGGAAATCACATCACCTCCCGCATCAAAGCGGCTTTTCGCGGGCTTTTTGCCGTAGTAAACATATTTCATGAGCGAAAAAGACAAACAAAACAGCAAACAGAGCCAACCGGACTCGCGCGAAAAACGCCGGGCCGAGCAGTTGCGGGCGAATCTCATGCGACGTAAAGTGCAATCGCGCTCAAGGCGTGCCGGTGATGCAGATGAGCGCAATGACGGAATTACTGCCGGAAAACAGAGCAATGATTAGTCAATCTGTTCACAATGTGCACGTGTAACTTTAAATCTTACCTTTTTAGCACATGAGTATGTTGTGCAGCCTTTCTTGAAGATAGCGAGCAGCTGCGATAAAAGCGCAATTCAATTCTTGCTGGCGTCGCCGCACGACGATGATTCGTGGTCGACGTAATTTCGCCGCAGGAGCAGTCAATTTCATAATGCAACGCTGCGAGTCACCTGACCGCAGGATTTGCAAAATTCGGTTGCCGGGCAACAGCTTCGGCCCAGAAGGTGAAACAGCATGGATCGCATCAAAATCGTCGGCGGCAATAAGCTCAATGGCGTTATTCCTATTTCTGGCGCGAAAAATGCCGCGCTGCCATTGATGATCGCTTCGCTTCTCACCGACGATACGCTGACACTCGAAAATGTGCCGCACCTCGCCGATGTTGAGCAGCTCGTCCGTATTCTTTCCAATCACGGCGTTGACTATTCGGTCAACGGTCGCCGCGAACATCAGAATGGTGCTTATTCGCGCACCATCCATTTCACAGCCCGCAACATCGTTGATACTGTTGCTCCCTATGAGCTGGTTTCCAAGATGCGGGCGAGCTTCTGGGTCATTGGACCATTGCTTGCACGTATGGGCGAAGCAACCGTTTCGCTGCCTGGCGGTTGTGCCATTGGCACACGTCCCGTAGACCTGCTGCTCGAATGCCTCGAGGCGCTCGGCGCACAGATCGACATTGAAAACGGCTATGCAAAAGCCCGTGCGCCAAAGGGCGGACTTGTTGGCACCCGTTACCGCTTCCCGAAAGTCTCGGTCGGTGCAACCCATGTCATGCTGATGGCTGCGGTACTGGCCAAGGGCGAAACGATTATTGAAAATCCTGCTCGTGAACCGGAAGTTGTCAATCTGGCCGACTGCCTGAACGCAATGGGTGCAAAAATCACCGGCGCAGGCACCGAAACGATCCATGTTCAGGGCGTAACAAGCCTATCGGGCGCGCGCGTTCGCGTTATTCCTGACCGTATCGAAACCGGTACCTATGCCATGGTTGTCGCGATGACAGGTGGCGATGTCCTGCTCGAAGGTGCGCAGGCAAACCAGTTGACCGCGGCACTCGACACGCTGCGTCAGGCCGGTGCCGAAATCACCGAAACCAATAGCGGTCTGCGTGTGGTTCGCAATGGACACGGCATTCACCCGGTTGATGTCACCACCGATCCATTCCCTGGTTTCCCGACCGATCTTCAGGCACAGTTCATGGGCTTGATGACAAAAGCGAAGGGTACTTCGCACATTACGGAAACGATCTTTGAAAATCGTTTCATGCATGTTCAGGAACTGGCACGCCTTGGTGCCAAAATTTCGCTCTCTGGTCAGACTGCAACTGTTGAAGGCGTTGAGCGCCTCAAGGGTGCACAGGTTATGGCTACAGATCTGCGTGCATCTGTTTCGCTTGTTATTGCAGGCCTCGCTGCCGAAGGCGAAACGATCGTCAACCGCGTCTATCACCTTGATCGCGGCTTTGAGCGTCTTGAAGAAAAGCTCTCGCGCTGCGGCGCGAATGTCGAGCGCATCAGCGGGTAAGGATTCAAAAGCCGGATTTGCCAAAAGCAATTCGGCTTTTCTTTCACTTTGGACTTATTAATCAACAGGCTGAAAAGCCTGTCGATTTTTTTGTGCTGGCATGTAAAGTTGCACACATGACATCTGAAAATAGCAGGGAACAATGCCGGATATGGAAATGTTGAAGCTTGTGGCGCTGGATGAAGAAGATTTGCAGGTCCTGTCCGCCCATCTTCAGGATGCGGTTCTGAAAGTTTCAGACCTTCAATATCTGGCGCAGGACAAGCGTTTTGTGCTGAGCGTCAACCGTTTTGCGTGGGAAGAAGCCAAGCCCAGGCTTTTTCGCAAGCCACAATATCAACGCCGCCGTACCACCTTGCACTTCAACCGCGTCACCGCTGTCAAAGGCAGCGGTATCGACCGCCAGAAGACGGAGGAGGTTCTTTCACTGCTTGCCATTCGCTTTATTCCCGGCGAAGCGCCGGCTGGCACAATCGAACTGACTTTTTCCGCAAATGCAGCTATCCGTCTCGATGTGGAATGCATTGAAGCGCAGCTGACGGATCTTGGTCCCGCTTGGGAAACAAATACTCTGCCGCGACACGACGCCTGATTGCTGCCGACAATTGCTTCGCATAGCTGATGGGCATTGCCCAGACTGAAAATTAAAGGAATACCAGCGTGGTCACGACGCTCAGACAAGCCGATGTCGATTTTGAACAGAAATTTGCAGCTCTCCTTGCTGGCAAGCGCGAAGTGTCGGAAGATGTGGATCGTGCTGCGCGCGAAATCGTTGATCATGTACGCCGAGAAGGCGATGCAGCACTGATAGACTATTCACAGCGGTTTGATCGGATTGATCTGAACAAGACCGGCATCCGCGTGACAGACGCTGAAATCGATGCCGCTTTTGATGAGGCGCCTGCTTCGACGATTGAAGCTCTGAAGCTTGCACACGAGCGCATTGAAAAGCACCATGCGCGGCAATTGCCAATAGATGATCGCTACACGGATGCGCTTGGCGTTGAGCTTGGTTCGCGCTGGACAGCGATCGAGGCGGTTGGCCTTTATGTGCCGGGCGGCACGGCAAGCTATCCAAGCTCGGTATTGATGAATGCCGTTCCCGCGAAGGTTGCCGGTTGTGAACGCATCGTCATGGTTGTGCCCTCGCCTGATGGCAAGCTCAATCCGCTCGTTCTGGTTGCCGCACGGCTTGCGGGTGTTTCTGAAGTCTATCGCGTTGGCGGTGCACAGGCTGTCGCAGCTCTGGCCTACGGTACAGAAACCATTGCGCCGGTTGCAAAAATCGTCGGCCCGGGCAATGCCTATGTCGCGGCTGCCAAACGCATTGTTTTCGGCACGGTCGGCATTGATATGATTGCCGGACCTTCGGAAGTGCTGGTGATCGCCGACAAGGACAACAACCCGGACTGGCTGGCCGCAGACATTCTTGCACAGGCCGAACATGATACGGCTGCGCAATCTATCCTGATGACCAATGATGAGGCTTTTGCAAAAGCTGTCGAAGAAGCCGTTGAGCGTCAGCTCAAGACCTTGCCGCGCGCAGAAACGGCAGCTGCAAGCTGGCGCGATTTTGGCGCTGTCATTCTGGTCAATGATTTTGAATCGGCCATTCCGCTGGCAAACCGCATTGCCGCCGAGCATCTGGAAATCGCCACCGCTGATCCGGAAGCGCTTTTGCCAAAAATCCGCAATGCCGGTTCGGTATTTATCGGCGCCTATACGCCGGAAGTGATTGGCGACTATGTGGGCGGCTGTAACCACGTTCTGCCAACCGCACGTTCGGCGCGATTCTCGTCCGGCCTGTCGGTGCTGGATTACATGAAGCGCACATCACTTCTGAAGCTTGGACCTGATCAGTTACGTGCTCTGGGACCGGCAGCCATTGAAATTGCCCGCGCAGAAGGCCTAGATGCCCATGCACAATCCGTTGCTATTCGGCTCAATCTATGAGGGATCATGACTGCCGGCGCTCCTAATGCCCGTCTTATCGACGTCGAGCTCGATGAAACCATCGGCCGCTCAACGCCTGATGTCGAGCATGAACGCGCTGTCGCAATTTTCGATCTGATTGAGGAAAACACTTTTCACCCGGTCGGAGATGATACGGGTGGTCCTTACAAGCTCAAACTCTCTTTGATGGAATCTCGGCTGATTTTTTCCATCATGCGGGAAAGTGGCGATATCGTCGCGACTCACATTTTGTCACTGACACCTCTTCGACGTGTGGTGCGTGATTATTTCATGGTTTGCGAAAGCTATTATGAAGCCATCCGCTCAGCGACACCCAGCAAGATTGAAGCCATCGATATGGGACGGCGCGGCTTGCACAATGAAGGTTCACAAGTTCTGCAAACGCGACTGAACGGTAAGATTGAAGTCGACTTTATGACTGCTCGGCGGCTTTTCACGCTTGTCTGCGTGCTGCACTGGCGGGGCTGATCCTCGATGAGCGCAAAAGATGCAACGATCCCAGCAGGTGAAATCGAAGCGGCCAAACGGCCGACTTCAGTGCTATTTGTTTGTGGCAAGAACTCCATTCGTTCACCAATTGCCGAACTTCTTGCACGAAAACTGTTACCACCCAATATGTATATAGCCTCTGCGGGCGTGCAACGCGGCGAGCGTGACCCTTTCGTCGATGCGGTGCTGAATGAAGAAGGGCTGTCGCTCGACAATAGACAACCGCGTGGACTGGAAGAACTGGCAGATGGTTATTTTGATCTGATCATTACACTCACCCCGCTTGCCCATCATACTGTGCTGGAACGTATGCGTGGCTTTTCGGTCGATGTGGAATATTGGCCGACACCTGACCCGACGCTTGTTACCGGAAGCCGCGAGCAGATCATGAATGCTTATCGCGATGTGCGGGACAGGTTAAAGCGCCAAATCGTGGCCAGATTGGCGCCGAAATAACATCGCCCAATTCCGTTGTTCACAAATGCCGTCTAATCATATAGGTTCCGGCCAAATTTAAAGCTATGGCCCGGTTTCGGGTCAATTTTTCGAAGAAAGAAACAGGTATCGTATGCCGAAAGAAGAAGTCCTAGAATTTCCAGGTGTTGTTACGGAACTGCTGCCAAATGCAATGTTCCGCGTAAAGCTTGAAAACGACCACGAAATTATTGCCCACACTGCTGGCCGTATGCGCAAGAATCGCATCCGTGTTCTCGCTGGCGACAAGGTTCTGGTTGAAATGACCCCTTACGACTTGACCAAGGGCCGTATTACCTACCGCTTCAAGTAAGCCTCAACTTGCTTCTCAGGAAAACTGGTGTCTATGAACGCGCAACATAAGCTGGTTCTTGCCTCCGGCTCTCCCCGCAGGATCGAGCTTCTGGGGCAAGTTGGCATCGAGCCGGATCATATTCAGCCGGCGGATATTGATGAGTCGCCTGAGCGTGCGGAACATCCGCGTTCGCTGGCGCGTCGTCTTGCGCGTGAGAAGGCAAAAGCGGCACAGGAACAACTCAAAGGCGACGAAAACTTCGCCAATGCTTTTATTCTGGCTGCTGATACGGTTGTCGCGGTTGGACGACGTGTCCTGCCCAAGGCAGAGATAACTGACGAAGCGCGGGAGTGCCTGCGTCTTCTGTCGGGCCGCACGCATAAGGTTTTCACCGGCGTTTGCCTAATCTTGCCCAATGATAATCTGCGCCAGACGCTTGTTGAAACGCGTCTGCGTTTCGAGCGCCTGACACGCAAACAGATCGATGCCTATCTAGCCTCCGGCGAATGGCGCGGCAAAGCCGGTGGCTATGCGATTCAAGGCCTTGCTGGTAGCTTCGTCGTCAAACTGGTCGGCTCTTATACCAATGTTGTCGGCCTGCCTTTGCAGGAAACTGTAAACCTGCTGGTAGACGGAGATTATCCGGTCTATGCCAACTGGCAAAGCGGCAAGGTCTGAAAATTCAATGAGCGACAAGAAAGATATACCGACTGCGCCGGACGCACGGGTAACGCCTTTGCGTCCGACACGTCCCTGCCCTGAATGCGGCAAGCCTTCAGTTCGTGACAGTTATCCGTTCTGTTCACCACGCTGCAAAAGCATCGACCTCAATCGCTGGCTTTCGGGAAGCTATGTCATTCCTGGAAAAACCATCGAAGAAGAGGAAGAGAACGACAACTAAGCTCGATTGCCTCAGATTTCCACAGTGAAATCGGTGCTTTAGCGAGTTTATAAGAAATCTTATAAAAAGTGCGTTAGGGTGCTGGACAGCGTGAAATTTAATGCTATAACGCACCCACTTTCGGCGGACACCAACACCGCCACCCAGTGAGAAATCGCTGTAGGGATGCCCGGATAGCTCAGTTGGTAGAGCAGCGGATTGAAAATCCGCGTGTCGGCGGTTCAAATCCGTCTCCGGGCACCACTTTAAGCCCATCATATCACCATTGTTTTTGATTTGGCTCCCCCCTGAAATGCCGTTGAAATTCTGTAAATCTGTTCTTCGAAAAAGGAGACGGTACATGAAATGATGCTACTTCAGCGAAGAACAGGCCATCGGATCATTGCAGGAGTATCAGACTGCGGCGTCGACCGTTGGGCTGTGCCGAAAGTGCGATATCCGTGATGCAACGTTTTACAAGTTACGCTCGAAGTATGGCGCAATCTTCTGAGCGCCAGGCCGGGATTAGCCATACCAATTTTTCAGCTTCGCCCAATGGTGCTAAAATCATTCTACGTCCACGGCCTGCCCTAACTGTTTGCACAGACAGTTATCCTTTCTTGAACCTGTCACTATGAAGCAGTTGTTCAAGGTGCCAGCGATAGGGTGTTCACATTTATCTTTGCAGCGGACAGCCACACAATACAAAAAGCTCGGGGAAAGTTGCCTGACAAAAGCAACGAAACACCTAAATGGGCTAAAGTCTAATACCTGCCGCACGATGTATTAAAGCTATTAGATATTTGATAGTTGATAGACGCAGAGCAATTTGCTTAATGATGCTCATGCTTTTACACGACAAACATCGCCTCGCTGTTCTTAGTTCCTACACCACGATTGAGGCGGGTCAGGATCGCACGCTCGATGCGCTCTGTAATCTCGTTCTGTCTACGCTTGGCGTGCCAATGGCAGCGGTATCGCTTGTCGATGAAGCTACTACACATTATATCGGCATGGCAGGTTGCTTCTTTAGCACCTTGCCAAATGAGAACACTTTCTGTTCACATGTGATCGAAGGCACCACACCATTTCTGATCGAAGACGCCACGAACGATAATCGCTTTGCAGCAAATCCCTTTGTGAAAGGTGATCCGGGCATCCGCTTTTATCTGGGTGCTCCTTTGATTGCATCCGATGGTTCAGCGCTCGGCGCGCTCTGTGCGCTTGACACGAAAGCCAGACAAAGCACCGCTGAAGAGCAACAGAAGCTTGCAAGTCTCGCAAGCACAGCTGTTGAAATCCTCAATATGCGCCGTGTGATTCACGAAGCGCGCAAGCTGGCGTTGGTTGACGGGTTAACCGGCATTGCAAACAGAACAGGGATTGAGCTTGAAATTGAAAAGGCGATTATTGCGCTGCGCAATCATGGCCTGCCCTTCTCACTCCTCTATTTTGACGTTGATCTCTTCAAACAGGTCAATGATAAACGTGGCCATGCGGCGGGAGACGCGCTGTTACGTTTGATCGGAGAGACGCTCGCAGGTCGCAATCGGCCCGACGAAGTATGCGCCCGTCCCGGCGGCGATGAGTTTATTGTTTTGCGCCTGGGTGGAACCAGGAACAATGACCTGGAAGAAACACAGAATATCAAGGCTTTGCTCGATGACGTGGTTTCACGGGCAGGCTTTGAGGTCAGCTTTTCGATGGGGATTGTGAGTTTTATTGCTGCACCCGCCGATGTTACTGCCGCTCTTTATGCTGCGGACGCATTGCTCTATGATGCCAAGCGTCGCGGCAAAAACATGATCTCAGCAGGCGAGCAGAAATAGAAGCATTCACATTTCACTTTTGAGTGAGACTCTCTAAACGAGCTGTAGCGGCGATTGATCTCGCCCCTATACCGGCTATTTTCGCGTAGTTTTCATTATTAAATGACGAGGATTTTCAATGATCTGGACCTTGTTCGGCATTCTTTCAGGTGCCTGCATCGCTATTCAGGCCCCTATTAACGCCGCCCTGGCACGCGGACTCGGCTCCCCGATCACAGCTGCTGCGATCTCTTTTCTATCAGGCGCGGTTATTCTTGGAATGATCGCCGCGATAGCTGCACGTGCAACAGGTGCCATGCCCAGTTTCAACGTGCCGGCGGGCTGGTTGTTTGTGGCTGGTGGCGCACTCGGCTGTATCTATGTGACAACTGCAGTTTTGCTGACCCCACGCATCGGAGCCGCGGCTGTCATGGGTCTCGCCGTTGCAGGTCAACTCATGGCCGGGCTGGTCGCAGACCGTATAGGCTTTATGGGTGTCGCGGTACGTGAAATCACAGCTGGGCGAATCGTCGGCGCTGTGTTGCTGCTGACCGGCGCGCTGATGATCCGTTTCCTTTGAATGCAAAAAGCGCGCCCGAGATCAGCGCGCTTTTCAATTTTACAGAATTTCAAACTTACGGCTGAACGAATTCCAGCGTCAGCGTTTCAACGCCAGCGGAAAGAGCTGTGCCCTTTTCAGTATCAACGGCAAGCGGCTGCAACGTGAAAGCCTGACCGGTTCCGCCAACAAGCACCTGAACGCCTGCGCCAAGGCCAAGGCTTGCATCGGCTTCTGCACCGGCATAGGTGCCAGCAAGTGCGCCCGGCTCAACAGTTGTCGTTGCCGCCAGAACAGTCCAGGTCATCTGGCCGCCCGTGGTTTCGCCCAGTTCCAGACCATATTGATCAATCGATCCGTTATACTGCTGCGAGAGGCCATTGCCATTGGAAAGCGTGCAGCTGACCTTCTGCTTCTGCTCGATGATCAGGCCAATACCAGCCGACACATCGCAGGAAAGCACACCAACTTCCGCGCTGACCTGTGCCGAGCCAGAAGTGGTTGTTGCCAGAAGAACAGAAACACCAAGCGCCCAAATTGCCTTTTTCATCATGACCCCTTTTCCAAATCACATTGCGCAGTTTTCTGAGGAACAGACTATTCGTAAGCGATCAATAATAAAAATAGAAATTAAAAATATGCTTTACTTCGGCCTTGTTCAGCGTAAGAAAAATTAAAAAACAAAAGGCCGCACTGCGAAAAAAATTCATAGCGCGGCCTTGATCAGCAGAGATTAAAGTCAGCCTTTGAACGTATATTCCGCAATCGACTGCGGCTTCATTTCAATCGAGAAACCCGGCAGCGATGGCGGCATATAGGCGGCATCCCTGATGATGCACGGCTCGATGAAATGCTCATGCAGATGATCAACATATTCGATCACGCGACCATCCATGGTGCCGGAAACGGCAACATAATCAATCATCGAAAGGTGCTGCACATATTCACACAGGCCAACGCCGCCTGCATGTGGCCACACCGGCTTGTTATATTTCGTAGCAATCAGCAGCACGGCCAGAACTTCATTCAGGCCACCCATGCGGCATGAATCGATCTGAACAATGTCGATGGCGCCTTCCGCAATGAACTGCTTGAACATGATGCGGTTCTGACACATTTCGCCGGTCGCAACTTTCACATCGCCAATGGCTTCGCGGATTTTGCGATGACCTGCAACATCATCCGGGCTGGTTGGTTCTTCGATGAAGAAGGGCTTGGAGAAAGCAAGCTTGTTAACCCATTCGATTGCCTGATCGACTTCCCAGACCTGATTGGCATCGATCATCAGATAACGATCCGGGCCAATCACTTCGCGCGCAATGGTGAGACGACGAATATCGTCTTCAAGATCGCGTCCGACCTTCATCTTGATGTGGTTGAAGCCTTCATCAATCGCTTCCTGACAAAGACGACGCAGCTTGTCGTCGTCATAGCCGAGCCAGCCCGCCGAGGTTGTGTAGCAAGGATAGCCGGTGGCTTCGAGCGAAGCTATACGCTCAGCCTTGCCGCTTTCCGCCTTACGCAGAATTTCGACAGCTTCCTCGCGCGTCAGCGCATCGGTGAGATAGCGATAATCGACGATATCGGCAATTTCTTCCGGCGACATATCGGCCACGAGCCGCCATACCGGCTTGCCCGCCTGCTTTGCAGCGAGGTCCCAGAAGGCGTTGACGACTGCACCGGTGGCGAGATGCATCGCGCCCTTGTCCGGGCCGATCCAGCGCAACTGGCTATCGCCGGTCAGGTAACGCCAGAACTTGCCGGGGGCCGCGAGGAAATCATCCATCGAGGAGCCGACAACGAGATGGCGCATGGCGAGAATGGCCTGACAGCAGATATCATTGCCGCGACCAATGGTGAAGGTGAGGCCATGGCCCTTCAGCGCTGCGTTATCCGTATCGAGGATGACATAAGCTGCCGAGTAGTCCGGGTCCGGATTCATCGCGTCAGAACCGTCCAGACTTTGCGAAGTCGGGAAGCGCAGATCAAAGACGCGCAGATCAGTAATTTTCGTCATGTTTGATTCCGTGATCTGAGCATGATCCCCAAAAATGGAGACTGGTTTTAGAGATCATGCTCAAGAAAATTAAACGTCGGCGCGCACGTTCTGCTTCTGCGAGCCGAGGCCTTCGATGCCGAGTTCGACAACGTCGCCAGCCTTGAGATAACGCGGTGGTTTCATGCCCATGCCAACGCCCGGAGGCGTGCCGGTGG